>JBBSEU010000113.1:0-16601 GCA_038239365.1 Aggregatilineales bacterium | reverse complement strand
TGAAATGTGCGCCAGAACAGCAGCGGGCTATACTGTTACAAATGGTCGAGCGGGTCATCTTGACCGCTGAGGGCCAGGTACGACACATTGAATGGAAACCGCCGTTTTGCTACATCCAGCGTTTGAAGGATGGCGGAAACGGCGGTCAGGAAACCTCGAAAAAGAGCAAGAAAGCGAAAACCAGCAGGGTCTCTGCTGGTTCACTTCCCGGTTCATTTGGTGCCCCTATCGGGATTCGAACCCGAGTCTCAGCCTTGAAAGGGCCGCGTCCTAGGCCTCTAGACGATAGGGACTTATTTGCATACTTAGAATATCAGAAATTTATGGTGTGGTCAAGGGCAGAATAAAAGCGCCGTCAGCATCCGCCAATCGCCGAAGGTATCACCCCGATCAGCATCTGAACCAAAAGGCAGGATGCGTATCTGGGCAGCCATTAGATCGGTTATCATTGGCAGCTATGACGGATTTGCTTGTTTCAGCGTTTCTGAATATTGAAGACTTCTACCGCCGGATGTACTGGTCTGTGCCGGGTGCAACGACAGTCCATACTGATGCCTATACACTCAGTTATAGCAGCGTTGTGTGGTTGCACAGCATCAATCAATTGTGGTTGCATTTGCCGTTAGCGACGGATGATATTCAACTGCGCGTCGCTGCCCGCTTCTTCCGACGTTACCGCGCCGAATACAGCATTGTCTTTACCGAGCCGTTGATGCCCGGCGTCGCCGACTGGTTGGAACAGCACGGCTATTTCGAGCGGGTGAGCAGTCCTATATTGGCGCTGGACGGTTTGCCGCGCATTCGGCTGGCAGATCAACCAGCGCGCGTGATCCGGGCGGGGATCGAACATCAGCAAGACCTGTTGAGCATCATGTACGATACGTTTTTCATCGGGCCGGAGATCGCGCGCTGTGTTGTGCGCCCGGAACATTTCGAGGACTCGATCACGCGGCATTATCTGGCCTATGCCGAAGGCGAACCCGCCTCATGCGCGACGATCCTGATCAGCAATGGAATCGCGGGTGTATGGAATGTCGGCACACTGCGCCCCTATCGGCGGCGCGGACTGGCCTCGGCGCTGCTGCATCACGCCCTGAGCGAAGCCGCTGCTGATGGCTACATAGCCAGCACCCTGATCGCCTCCCCCATGGGGCGGCCACTGTATGAAGCAATGGGTTATCGCTGGGTTGGCAACGTACTCTATTATGGTCCCGGTCACGAACAGGTGTAATCAAGCCTATTATGCTGAAAGTCAAAGTTACCGTTCCTGCCGTTTGCACCGGACTCGGCCCCGGTTTGGATGCACTTGGTTTGGCACTGGCATTGCACAACACCCTTGAATTTGGATTGCGGTCTGATTCGCAGTTGGTGATCAGCACGCAGGGCGAAGGCGACGATCCTGCATCACTGCGCCATCCAGCCCTGCACGCTGCCGTTCGCCTGTTTCAAACACTGGAGCGCGCACCAGCGGGTCTGACTATTACGATCAACAATCGCATCCCGGCAGGGTGTGGTTTAGGCGATCTGGCCGCATTGACCGTTGGCGGATTGATCGGCGCGAATAATATGCTGGATGCGCCGATCAAACGTGATGCTTTGATCGAGATGGGCTGCGAACTGACCGGGCAACCCGCCTACATCATCACGGCGATGCTGGGGGGTTTGGTGGCAACCAGCGGCACAGGCCGCGATCTGCTCTATCGACGTTTGGAGACGGCGGCGCTTAAAGTGGTCATTGTTGTGCCGGACGTGCCAGACTATGCCCAGAACGTTAAGGCAAAACTGCCCACCAATCCTACGCTTCAGGATGCAAGTTTCAATCTGGGACGTGCGGCGCTGGTACTTGAAGCATTTCGCAAAAACGATCTCGATTTGTTGGGGCGCGCGATTCAGGATCGATTGATCGCACCACAACGCAAGGAGTTAATTCCCGGTTACGAGGCGGCCATTGATGCCGCACAGCAGGCCGGGGCGGTTGGCGTGGCGCTCAGTGGTGATGGCCCGGCACTGGTGGCATTCACGGCGGTTAACCACAAGCGCGTTGAGGAGTCGATGCAGCGCGCATTCAGCGAAGCGGGTATCCGTTCGCGGGCGTGGACGGTCAATGTCGATACACAGGGTGTAGCGATCAGCCTGACACGCTAAACTGTTACGAACATTTCAAATCGCTCTGACTGGCGATGACGTAACCTTGCAGATGTTGTGACAGAACGCGCCCGTCAACATCCGCTTTGACATTGATATAAACTGTGTACTGACCGGGCTGTTTGATGCCTTTTGGATTGACAAAAACAGTCACGGTATCGCCCACGCGCGCCTGAGCGGGTGACACTTCGGCATAGGGCGGGTCGGGGCTGGCGGCGGGTTCAATGGTCACCGCCGTTGCTGCTGGATACCCGGTGTTCTCGATGGTAAATGAGCCAAGTGGGACGCGGTGCAGACACGACAGCGACACTTCCACTGACATGGCGTCGGCGTGCAATTCGAGGTGTGGTAGATAATCGCTGGTATGCCGCTCCATCTGCTGCAATCGCTGGAAGGCCAGTGTCGGCGATCCATCGCTGCGTAGCAGGCTGAACCAGCGCATGTGGCTGCATGGTCGCAACCCAGCCAATTGATTCCAATTCAGGTTCCAGACGAACATTGGTCCCGCCCAGGGCCAATGTTGATCGGCATATTGGAAGGCGCGTACCAGATAGGCGGCCTGTTTGTCGCTCGAAACACGCAGCCAGGCAAAGCCGCTGAAATCTGGATCGCTATCACTGCACGCGACACCATCTTCAGCCGGATCGCGCAGCCAGCCGAACTCTGTCAGCCAGATTTGTTTCAGCACGCCATGCTGTTCCATCAGTTCGCGGATACGCTCGGTGCGCCGAAACACAAGTTCATTTTTAAGCGGATCGGCTTCGGGTGCCTGATTGTAACCGTAGGGATGATAGCCAAACGCATCCAGCCACTGCCCCGCGCCGTTATCCAGCATTTCGCGCGCAAAATCCAGATCGCTGATCGCGCCCCGATCCGGCGTGGTGATCGTTGGCGCAAGGCCGCCGCTCACGACGATCACATCGGGCGCAACGGCTTTAATGGTAGTGTAGGCCACGCGCAGCATTTGCGTATACTGCCACGCATTCGGCTGGAGAATCCACTCGTTGATCAAGTTTGGCTCATTGCCGACTTCAACGGCGGTGATCGGTGAACCAATCAACACGCGCGCGCGATCCGCCACCTGTGCCCGGAACAACGCCCAATCGTTCGGCCAGTTCAAATCCATGCGATACAGGATTTTTTTGCCAGGGAACAATCCGGCCTGATCCGGCTCATAGATTTTGACCCAATCCATGCCCAGCGCACTCACCAGCGCCGGATTCGCGGGAGTATTCGGGGCAAAATGAACACCATAGCCCAGATGCGGTGGCACAGACGGCGCGGCGCGGCTGTCGCCCGGAAAATACAGGCAAACCCCGATCAGCAGCACGATCAGATAGCGTTTCATGGCGCACAGTGTAGCAGAGATCGGGCTTGACAGCATACGCGAGTCAGCCTATGATTCGGTGTATGCCCTCGTAGCTCAGGGGATAGAGCAACCGCCTTCTGTATAAACGGGCCTTATCGGGGAAACCTGATGAGTGTAAGTGGTCAAATTCGGTGAAACCTAAGTGAGAAGCAAAACTCATAGGGCAATACCGAGCTAAACCAATCTCCGGTAAGCGGTGAGATTGGGAAGTGTAGAGACTAGACGGCCACCACCTACGTCGGCTCAACCGATAGGGTGAAGGTATAGTCCACAGAGTGTAGAAATACACACCAATGTGAAGCGGTGGGTCGAAGGTTCGATTCCTTTCGGGGGCACAGCCTGTATCTTAGCTATATCATGAAACGGGAACGCTCTATTACTCGTTCCCGTTTTTTCATGTACTACTGCTCATCAAAATGAGGGCTAGCGTCCCACCAACGGATCAAGCACCGCTTTGAGCCGACTATCAGCGTGTTCGGCGCAATCGACATAGGCCTTGACCGATTCGGTTACTCCGCCTTTACCGCTATCACCCATATTCAACGCGGGTAACGTGGCCGCACATTCCAGAAACCCTTTCGCGTAACCTTCGGCATCACGCAAAGCGGCATCCAGATCGCCACCATTGAGCGTATACACATCAAACGCCTCAAACAACCAGTGCTGCACCAACCGATTTGAAACCGTGATTGCCCCTCTGTCACCCAGTGGGAAGGGGATCGTTCGCGCATCGTTGAACAGCGTATCGGCCTGCGTGAACAGCGCCAGCAAGTCCGGGTTCACGGTAGTTTTGAAGTTTGGGCTGTTGAGGATCGAATGGCGGACAGGCATGGATGCAGTCAGTTCCGGGTGGTTGGCAATCGTTTTGATGAAACGGTAACAGGCATCCGGGTTGGCGGTTTTGGCGCTGATATAGACCGTGTTCAGGTTATAGGCCATACCGTTATACTGATGCCCCATCGGGAACAGGATCGGCTTATCGGGTGCCGCGCCGGGCGCTTTTTTGCGCGCGAAGCCGTTCAGATTGATCGGGTAAATGGCGGTAGTGGGGCCGGGGAACGACTCCAGGCCGCCCTGGATATTGCCCAGCGCAGTGTATTTGATCAGGCCGTTCTTGGTCAGGTCAAGTACCTGACGGATCGCGGCCATTGTCGCAGGGTCGGTGAAATGCACGGTTGGCGGATCGGTACGGTAGTCGATAGGCAAACCACCTTAATCGGCAACAAGGATGAGCAAGTACAAGCCGCCTGTACCCGCATCAACCATCGGCGGTAGTCCATTACTGCCTGGCTTGAGTGCCTGTAACGCATCTGTGAAGGCTTCAATCGTCCAATTGTTGGAAGGTTCCGGCAGATTGGCCGCCTTCACACGGGCGACGTTATAACGCAGCACCAGCGGTTCGATCCCGACTGGCAGCGCGTAGGTTTTGCTATCGCGCTGAACAGCCGCCAATACGTTCCCGGTGAAGTCGCTGCGATCAAAGGACGGATCGGCGGTCAGGAACGGATCAAGGTTCAGCACCAGATCGCTGCTCAACGTCGGGACAGCATTGGTTGGCATGAAGAAACAATCCGACTTCCCGGCGGCCATGCTGATTGGCTCGGAAACGACTCGCAAATTGACCATTCCGACTTGCGGATCAGTGGCGACAAAATCGGCAATCACCTTGTCCCATAAGTCGCGGGTAGGCAGCGGTTGATTCGATGTGGCAATATCGAAATTGAGCGCGATCTTGCCGGGTGGCAGCGTTGCCACCGTTGGTTCGCTGACCTGCAACGCCAAAGTACCTTTTTTATCCGAAGCAGCCTTCACGTCATTTACGGCGCGCAGTTCCGTTACCTGAATCGCTTCCTTGATCGTCGCGGGATGCGTGACCCAGGCCGAATTCAGGTAATCGGCGAAACGCAGATCGGCATAGTTCAAGCTGTTGGCAAAGGCTTTTTCGGCCAGCGGGCGAAGTTCGGGCGCGATCTGCCGGGTAATACCATCCACCCCGGCAATGCTCTTACGGGCAGGCAGGCCGCCGCTCAACTCAGAACGGGCGCTCATCATTTTCAGCAGTTCGTAGGCCAGATCGGGGTGCTGCGTGCCGCCGCTGATCCCGAAGCCGTAGGGCAGCAGGACACTTTTGCCGCCGGGCAGCAGCTCATAGCCATGATCCGGTTCTGCTTTGCGCGCCGTATCGACAAACATAGCCGCGCTGCTCACGTCGCCGCCGATCAGCCCTTGCTGTTCAAGCTGATAGTAGCCATCCACAACGGCGGCGATCTGTGGCGTGTCGAAATGCGGCACGTTGGGGATCGTGCTGTCATCGACCAGATTGTCACCTATCAGGCTGCGCCACAACGATTCGCGGTAGATGCGCCCGGAGTTGGCAAAGCCTGTCGCTGCCACATGACCGTCCAGGTCTTTGGTGGTGAGTTTGGTTACGGCATTGGTGAAGTCGTTCAGTGTCCATGAGCCATCCGGGTAGGTGAGACCAGCGCGATCAAAAGCCGTTTTGTTGTAATCGAGCAAGATCATGTCGCCACCCATCGGCAGCGCCCACAACCCGTTATCCCACTTGAACGATGATGCCAACTGTGGATAGAAATCGTCCATGTTCAGCGACGCATCGCCTGTAACCAATGGCGTCAGGTCGAGTATCAGCCCGGCGCGGGTGGCGTGCGGCGTGAGCGCCAGTGTGTAGCTATCAAAAAACAGCACATCGGCGGAGTTGGCGTAGTGTGTCCAGGCCGCCAGATGCGGATCGAGGCCGTCGCCCGCATCTGGAATACGGACTGCATCGACAACGGCCACTTTCACGCTTGGGTGAGCGGCTTCAAAATCGCGGATCACCGTCTCCTGAAGCGCGTCGCTCATCCCCTGCTGCACGGCGATAGATAACACAATGAGGGCGTTTTGCGATGCGCGCGACACTTGAATACTGGACAGCGGCATCAACAGCAGTGCCAACACGATCATCAAACCGAGACTGCACCGACGGGTGAGCGTGTGGCGGCGCTGTCTGCGATCCAGAATGCGGCGAATGCGCTTGCCTAGATCAGACCCTTCGACGAGTGCCAGCGCGCCCGCCAATTTCTGCCGGTGCTGAATGGTCTGGGCAATGTCGATCAGGTTCGCGGCATATTCTGAACTGCGCGTGCCCAACGCCAACACCTGATCATCACAGGCGCGTTCGCGCTCAACGGTCAGGGCACGCGCCACTTTCCAGACCAGTGGATTAAACCAGTTGACGGCGCAGCTTAGCAGGCTAATCCACTGCGTCAGGTAATCCCAACGCGCGATGTGAACCAGTTCGTGTGTCAGGACGATCTGGCGGCGCTCCACTGACCAGCTTTCGACTTCGCACGGCAAAATGATCGTTGGTCGCAGCAGGCCATGAGTCATCGGCACAAACACTTCATCGGAGAGAATGAGCGCCACACGCCGACGAATTTTCAACTGCACCCGTAACGTATCGTGGAGCATTGACCAGTCTTTATCCCGGATGGGTAAACCGCGTCGGGTAATGCGCCGTATAAGTTCGGCCTGAATGAGCCAGCGCAGCATAACGATTGCCGTGCCCATGAGCCAGACTAGCAGCAACCCCGCATACGGATCAAATTGTGGTAAAGCATAAACAGCTTGCGGGCTGGCAGTTGGCGTCATTGGATTATTAGCTGGTGTATTGACTCGAGCTTGGACAGCCGTTGCGGACTCGCCCATGAAATAATCTTCCGGCAAACGCGGTTGAGTCGGGAAGAAAAATACCGATTTGGCGGCCAGATTGACAGGATTGCTTATCGGCTGTGGCAGCGACACACGCCAGACCGGGATCGCCAATGCCAGCACCGGGATAATCAGCGCGCAAGTGAGCGCCGCTCCATACAACCAATGTCGCACGGAAGCTGATACGTTTCTGAGCAGTCGCATACCGAGCATAACGATAATCAGTAGGAGCGCACTCTTTGACGCGGATAACACCAACAATTGGATGATCTTCTCAGTCGTTAATGCGTTCATCTAGCGGCCCTCGTTTCGCGTTTGATCGATCAGGCGGCGTAATTCGTCCCGCTCCTCGGTGGAGAGTTCGGGATCGTCCAGCAAGGCGGCCACTACTTGTGTCGGTGATCCGCCAAAGAAAATTTTCATCAGGTGGGTAAGTGCCGAACGTTTGGCCGTTTCGGGCGCAACCGTCGAACGATAGACGAATTTTCCAGCGTCAGTACGATGCGTCAGGTGGCCTTTTTCTTCAAGGATGCTCAGCAGAATACGGATCGAGGAATTGCTCGACGGCTCTGGCAAGCGATCCACGATCTGCGCGGCAGTCGCTTCGCCCATCTCAAAGACAATATCCATGATCTGACGTTCACGGCGGCTCAGTTGATGATAAAGCTGCGCTCCCAAATTGCGCTCCTCTCCATAGATGCAAAAATATTTACATCTACTCTAGAGGATGTTTCGCCCGGCGTCAAGGGGTTGTGCAAAAATATTTACATTTTGATCTACAACAATAAAACACTATGGGGCAACTTCGGGCACCGGATGAAAGCGAAACAGCAGCCCACCCAGAAAACGGAGACTCGCGGCCATCAGCATGACGCCCGGAATACCAATGTGATCGGCCAATGGAACAGCGGCCAGCGGCGCGACGAAGGCGCTGATGCTAGTCACGGTGGTGTAGTAGCTCATGTTCATGTTGCGTTGTTCGGGGCGGCTGATCTTGAAAATAACATTGAGGCTGCTCAGATCAACGCCCGGATGAAGCAGGTTAACGACGAAGTTGGCAGCAATGATCAGTGTGAAGTCGTGCGAAAGCGCCACTGTAAACGGAAATATCCAGGTGCCGAGTGTAGCCGTCCGCAGCGCCCAACCAAAGGTGCGTCTGTGGAGCAGCTTTTCCCACATGAACAGGCCAAACACCACGCCCAACGTCCCCGCCGCGCCGTTGACGCTGATCATGCCATCGGTGGCGTGCAGCGTGTTCACGTAGTAAATAATAAACAAGGGGCCGGAAAGCTGTAGGCCAAGCTGATACACGAACATATTGATCAGCATACTTCGCATCGGGCGGCTGAGCGGCGTGTGAGTCACATCCGACTGATCTTTGGCCGAGCTAAGGACAGTGCTGTTCGGTATGACCAGGCGCATCAGATAATAGTTGCTGCCCAGCACTGTGACCACGCCGAACAAGTACATCAGTTGATAGTTGACCGGGAACTGACTGGCTGTGCTGTCCAGGTAGCGCCCGGTAGCACCCAGCACAAGCACCGTCGCCAACGAGTAAATGATCGTGCGCCGCGAGAAGACGAACGCGCGCCGCCGCTCCGGGACAAGTTCGGCCAACATGGCGTTGAAGCCGTTGTTAAAAAAGGCGGCGGGCGCGTTCAGGACGATTACCCACATGACCAGCCAGAACGCGGCATTGTTCGGCGCGATGATCGGCAGCAGAACGATCACCAGATGCCCCAGCCGGATAAACAACAAACTGCCAAGCAGCCACGCTTTTCGATTCGTCTTTTTCTCTAATAATCGTGCGGATGGGATACTCGTCACGGCCACGAGCAGCGACGGCACGGAGGTCAGAACAGCGATCAATGCTGTTGTCGCGCCTAGCCGCACCGCAAACAGGTTATTGTAGGTGACAACGATTGCCCCCAGCGTCGAAGCGAATAGAATTTCGAGATATAAATATCGAATATTCCATTCGACAGTATCGGAGGGCTGTTTGCCGATGACGCGCGTTCGTAGCGAATTGATGAACATGGAACTCTACTGGTTGGTGGGATAATTCACGATATTATAAACACTAATCGCCAGCAAAAGGATGCCTATGCTCACCCTACGCGAATCTGACCGCGACGGCCTGCGACAAATCACGCTTAGAAATGATGAGTTGAGTGTAAGTCTGCTGCCCGAACTGGGCGCAAAAATCATTTCGGTCTTTGATCGGGTTCACAGCCGAGAGTGGATGTCGATTGCGCCCGGTGCAACGTTTCGCCGCGCGCAATTTGCCGAGCCGTACAGCGCATTGGATAACTCCGGTTGGGATGAATGTTTCCCGGCGGTTGGCGCAGGTTATCATCCGACGCCGCCCTGGGCAGGCACGCCGATTGCCGATCATGGTGAGGTGTTTACACTGCCCTGGTCAGTCGAACCGCAGGGCGATTCCCTGAAATTGAGTGTTTCAGGCGTTCATTTTCCATATACTTTCGAGAAAACATTATCGCTTCACGGCGCGATCCTGCGAACGGAGTATCGCGTCAGCAACCCGACGCCGTTTGATTTTCCGTGCATCTGGTCAACCCATCCACTTTTTCAACCCACGCCGGGAATGCGGATTCGCTTGCCCGAAGTGACCGGTAATGTCACCTTCGCCGGGACAAACCAACCGGATCGATTTGATACCTACGGCTCGTCGCACACCTGGCCGAACATGCAAACGCTCGAAGGTGAACTTTGGGATTTGTCGGCAGTGCATAGTCCGAACGCGGGCGTTGCGATCAAGCTGTTCACCCGCCGATTAGTCGAAGGCTGGTGTGCCCTGGTCGATTATGATGGTTGGGTCGCCTTCCGGTTCGATCCGAAGATTATCCCGTTTCTCGGCGTGTGGATTAATCAGGGCTTGCCGCGCGGCGAGTCGGATCGGTATTATCACGTTGCGCTTGAACCGACCACCGGGCGTTCCGATTGGCTGGATGCGGCGATGCGTGCCGACACGGTGAGTGTGATCCCAGCACATGACGAACTCCGTTGGACACTTGATCTGGGTGTTGGTGGTGATAATGAGGCACTCGATCAGTTTGTCGCCCAACAAATCTGACGGGTGCTATCAAACCCGGCGCAATCAGGCTAGAATTAAGCGGGTTGTTCAGCTTTTCACAGCCTTTCACATTCTTTCAGGAATAGAATTATGACCACTTATACCATTGGCATTGACTATGGCACGGAGTCCGGGCGCGCGGTACTGGTCGATACGCGCGATGGACGCGAAGTTGCCGAAGCCGTTCACCCCTACGCGAACGGCGTGATCGATGAGACATTGCCGGGCAGTTCGGCGCGCTTGCCACCGGATTGGGCGCTGCAAGACCCGAACGATTATTTAGAAGTCCTCAAAAACACCGTGCCCGCCGTCCTCAAAAAGAGCGGCGTCTCAGCGGATGAAGTCGTTGGGGTAGCGATTGATTTCACGGCCTGTACGATGCTGCCCACTTTGCGCGATGGAACGCCGCTGTGCTTCACCGATCAATGGCGGAGCAATCCGCACGCCTGGGTCAAACTGTGGAAGCACCACGCCGCACAGCCAGAAGCGGATCGGATCAATGAAGTCGCTCGTCAGCGCGGCGAAGGCTGGTTGGCACGATACGGCGGCAAAATCTCGTCGGAATGGTTTTTCAGCAAGGCACTCCAAATTCTGAAAGAAGCCCCCGATGTGTACGCCGCCGCTGAACGTCTGATCGAAGCCACCGATTGGGTGATCTGGCAGCTTAGCGGAGTCGAAACGCGCAATGCCTGCACTGCCGGATACAAGGCGATGGTGCAGGGTGAAGGCTATCCGTCCAATGAGTATTTCGCGGCGCTGCATCCCGATTTTGCCGATGTGGTGGATACGCGCATGTCGCGGCACTTTGCGCGGTTGGGGGATCGGGCGGGTGGACTAACTGAACAAGCTGCCGCCTGGACAGGACTCAAGCCGGGAATCGCGGTAGCCGTTGCCAACGTTGATGCTCACGTGACCGTCCCGGCGGTCAAAGTGACCGGAACGGGGCGGATGGTGATGATCATGGGCACGTCCACCTGTCATATGGTGATGGATGATGCGCTGCAAACGGCTGAGGGTATGTGCGGTGTCGTGCGTGATGGGATCATTCCGGGTTACTACGGCTACGAGGCCGGTCAGAGCGGCGTCGGGGATATTTTCGCGTGGTTCGTCGAGAATGGTGTTCCGCCTGAATATCACGCAGCGGCGAAAGCGGCAGGCGTTGACATTCACAAATATCTCGAACTCGAAGCGGCTAACCAGAAGCCGGGCGAATCGGGCTTGATCGCGCTGGATTGGTGGAATGGCAATCGCTCGACGTTGGTTGATGCCGATCTGACCGGATTGCTCGTTGGCGCAACACTGGCAACCCGCGCCCCCGAAATTTACCGCGCACTGATCGAGGCGACGGCCTACGGCACGCGCACGATCATCGAAGCGTTTGCGGATCGCGGGATTCCGATTCGTGATCTGATCGCGGCGGGTGGCCTGCCGGAAAAAAATCGGCTGCTGATACAGATTTACGCAGATGTGACCGGGCGGCCTATCTATCTGGCGGGTTCGTCGCAAGCGCCCGCGCTCGGTTCGGCGATGCACGCAGCGGTGGCCGCAGGTGTGTATCGGGACATCATGATGGCTTCCGAAATGATGGGCAAACTCAAGGACGAAGTGATCCAGCCGATTCCTGAACACACAGCGATCTATGATAGATTGTATGCGGAGTACAAGACGCTGTACGATTACTTTGGGCGCGGCGAAAACGACGTGATGAAGCGGCTCAAACAAATCAAGCGTGAAGTGATCGGCATATAAAGGAACACTCGATGCAGCTAAAAGCATTACGCGAACAGGTTTTTGAAATGAACCTGGAGCTACCCAAACATAATCTGGTCGTCTGGACGATGGGCAATGTCAGCGCACGTGACCTGGAAAGCGGTCTGGTCGTGATCAAGCCGAGCGGGATTCGTTTTGAAGACCTGACGCCAAAATCAATGGTGGTAGTGGACGTTGACGGCAAAGTGGTTGAAGGCGATCATAAGCCGTCCTCGGATACGGCGTCGCACTGCTATATCTATCGTCACCGCCCCGATCTGAATGGCGTGGTGCATACCCATTCGCGCTACGCAACGGCATTCGCCGCCGTCGGCAAGCCGATCCCGTGTTTTTTGACGGGCATGGCGGACGAATTTGGCGGCGAAATTCCGTGCGGCGGTTTTGCGTTGATCGGCGGCGAGGAGATCGGTCAGGAAGTGGTACGCTGCCTGGAAGGGATAACCAGCCCGGCGGTGATCCTGCAAAATCATGGCGTGTTCGCGGTTGGCAAATCGGCAGAGGCAGCGGTCAAAGCAGCGGTGATGGCCGAAGACAGCGCGGCCACCAGTTTTATCGCGCTGCAACTTGGCAAACCGATCCCGATCTCGGCTGAAAATCTGACGAAACTGCACCACCGCTATACGAATGTCTATGGGCAGTGAAAATCGCAAAGCACCTGCTAGCAGGTGCTTTGCAGGTGTAAGATTTGAATTATTTTACTGAAAACAAACGACATGCAAACGTTAAAACGGGATTTGATCATCCGTGTCCTGGTCAATGTTTGCGTCGGCGTCGTGCGAATCGCTCAGGTCAATGCCCAGGCTGAACAGGATCGTTTGCCGCATGATGATGTCCATATCGCCACGTGGCAATATTGAGGCTTCCTCATCCACGTCGCGCAGTTCTTCCAACAGCACACCGACAAAGGTTGCCACTTCATCGAAGACGGCCTGATTGCGCTCGTTGTAGTTCATCGCATTCAGGATTTCGTCTTTGGCAGCGTCCAGATCGCCTTCATCAATGAAGCGCATGGCGCGGTACATTTTCGAGTCGCTGTGCATGTGATCGTTCAGGTAGCGTTCGATCAAGTGGCTGAAACGTCTCATGCTGCACCGCCTTTGCTTGTGCTGGTCGGGTTGATCGTTATTTCGCGCGGGCGAATGTTGTAGGCTGCCCTGAGCGCCTCGGTTTTCGCATCGATCTCAGCGAAGCGGGTTTGCAAGCGTGCGGACGCCATTTCGATATAGGCGGCCATGCGGGCGATACGCGCCTCGCGTGGTGTTGGCGGCTCAACCGCCTTTGGAGCGGAGAGCAGCCCGGCGATTTTGGGCGCACACAGCATCAGGCGCGGCGGAAACGAGGAATGTGAAACTACTGGCGATTGCGGTAAAATGCCCATCGGGATACCTCTGTTATCCTGTCGGCGGAAGACCTGCGGTACAGGTTTTCCGCCACTAAAAGTGAAACACTTTCGTTCAATTGAGCGAAAACAATTCAAGCATAATTCCAATTGCAAATCTTGTCAAGAGGTTCGTTGTATTTTGTCTGAGGAATTGACTTGGCGGATAGATCGATTGCGTATATTACGCGAAGAACGCGGTTGGTCTCAGCGGGAGCTAGGACGGCGCGCGGGCATTGCCGAAACTTTAATCGCCAAGTTTGAACGTAATTTGAGCAGTCCAAGCCCCGATGCGCTGCGCCAGCTAGCCGAAGCATTAAAGGTAAGTGCGGATTATCTGTTAGGTGGCACGGATGATCCACGCCGCTATATTGTTGACGACAAAGACATGAGTGAAGATGAACGGGCTGTGCTGGAAGCGTTCCGGCGTGATGGGTGGCGCGGCGTTATTCGCTTGGGCGCTGACCGGATTCCGTCTTATCCCCCGCCGGAGTAATTGAACTAACGTTTGTTTGGCGCTACAATCCACCAAAAATGTTCAGGGATATTTTCGATGGACTTTGAATTAAACGACGAACAAAAGATGTATCGGCGCGCTGTTCACGACTTTTGTGCGGCAGAACTCAAACCCTATGCCGCCGAAGTCGATCAGACGGGCGAACTGCACTGGGATGCGATCCATAAAATGCCGGGGCTTGGCCTGACCGGATTGCAAGTGCCCGAAGATTACGGCGGCGCGGGGTTAGACAGCATCAGCGCGGCGATTGCAATTGAGGAAGTCGGCTGGGCATGTGGCTCGACGGGCTTATCGCTGGCCGCGCATAACGGCCTGTGCTGTTTTCCGATCAGCCGTTGGGGCACTCCGGCGCAGCGCGAAAAATATTTGCCAAGATTGACCAGCGGCGAGGTGTTGGGAGCGTTGGCGCTGACCGAACCGAACGCTGGCTCCGATCTGGTGAACGGCGCGAAAACGATGGCCGTCAAAGAGGGCGATAGCTGGATCATCGACGGGGCGAAAGCCTGGATCACCAACCCGAAATTTGCCCCGGTGGTGATCACGTTGTGCCGCACGGATAAAGAGGCGGGCACAAAGGGGTTTAGCATGATCGTCGTTGAACGCGAAACACCCGGCATGGACATTCATCCGCCCGAAAAAAAGATGGGACTAAAGGGTTCGCCCACACAGCAGATCATCTATGAAGACTGCCGTGTGCCGCTGGAAAATCTGCTTGGCACAGAAGGGCGCGGCTTTCACCAAACGATGGAGACGCTCGACGGCGGACGCATCAGCATTGGCGCGTTGAGCATCGGTCTGGCACAGGCGGCCTTTGAGGATGCGGTTCGCTATGCCAAGCAGCGTGAAGCGTTTGGGCAAAAGATCAGTAATTTTCAGGCGATTCAATGGATGATCGCGGATGCGGCGTTAGAGATTGATGCGGCGCGTTTGTTGGTATATCGGGCAGCCTGGCTCAAGGAAAACGGCAAACCTTTCACCAAAGAAGCGGCGATGGCAAAACTGTTTGCGTCGGAAATCGCGGAGAAAGTTTGTCACAACGCCATTCAAATTCATGGCAGCTACGGCTATAGCGGCGAATTCGCGGTTGAACGCATTTACCGCGATCAACGCCTGATGACAATTGGCGAAGGCACCAGTCAGATTTTGCGAATGGTGATCGCGCGGCGCGTATTGGAAGAAATGCAGTAGCCTACCCCTTCACGAAAGGTTTTAACCTTGACCATCAAATCATTGCGGATCGGTGTGATCGGCCTGGGTGCTGTTGCCCAGATGATGCACCTTCCACATCTGTACGATATGGACGAATTCGAGTTGGTGGCGCTGGCTGATGTTTCGGCGGAAACGCTTGAGACGGTAGGTGATCTTTATCATATCGTCCTGGAGGCGCGCTATACCGACTATCGAGAACTGGTACGACGGGCTGATCTGGACGCGGTGCTGATCGCCAGTGGGGGGGCACACACCGATTTCGTGATCGCGGCGCTGGATGCTGGCAAACACGTTTTCTGCGAAAAGCCATTGTGCTACACCAAACGTGAAATCGACGCGATAGATGCCGCCCTTCAACGATCTGGCAAGCTGCTGATGATCGGTTATATGAAGCGGTACGATCCGGGCTATTGTTACGCGCGTGAACGCATCCTCGAAATGCCCGATCTGCGCTATGCACGGGTGACGATTTTGCATCCGAACAACGAGCTTGGCCTTGCTCACCACCGCATTCGGCGCTCCAAAACGACGGTCATGGAAGGCCATCAATCGCCCGACATGGACTTCGCACGACAAATCGAGGAACAGCGCCGCGTCCATGTTGAGCCGCTCAAAGGGTTGATACAAGAGGTGATTGGGGACGCATCACCAACCAAACAGCTTGCCTTCGCCTTGATGGTGAACAGCCTGTGCCACGATGTGAACGCTTTGCGCGGCATTCTGGGTGATCCAGCAGGCATTGAACACACCGACATCTGGCAGGAAGGGACAGCGATTCATACAATCTGGCGCTTTGCGTCCGGGGTTCATGCGACACTCACCTGGATACTGCTGCCTGCGCTCAAAGACTATCGTGAAGAGCTAGCCTTCTTTGGCTCAGATGCGCGCGTCGCTATCACATTCCCATCACCCTACTTTCGCAACACGCCAACGCCTGTGACTATTCAGGGCGCAGATGGCGAACTGGCCTGGGAAAAGCGCGTGATCGTGAATTATGAGGAAGAATTCAAGGAAGAATTGCGCCATTTTTACGAGTGCGTGATGAATGGCAAAGAACCCCTGACCAACCTGGACGACTCACGCCGCGATCTGGCTGTTATTCGGCAAATGGCAGCGGCGATTCGGATATAGGCACGGAAATCGCTTCAACCTTGTCAGTACCGTACTTACGAGGTTGAATAATGCCAGAATTTACCTATGACGAACTGCGCGAACTGCTGCCGCAAAAATCCGGCCCATTCGTGACCATCACCATGCCGCTTGAACGGGCAGGCTCGAATGAGCAGCAGAACACGATTCGGCTCAAGAATGCGCTGCGTGCCGCCGATGATCAGGTGACGGCGCTGGAAGTGCTGTCCAAAGAAGATCGGGCAGCCATGTTTGCGCCTGCTCATGCGCTGCTCGATGA
>JBBSEU010000112.1:0-16662 GCA_038239365.1 Aggregatilineales bacterium | reverse complement strand
GTGGTGTTGGCCCCATGACGATTGCCATGCTGCTTGAAAATACGGCACGCGCGGCACTGCTGACTGTTGAATAGTCGGGCATGAGCCGATTGCGGATTTTGTTGGCTGATGATCATCCGGTAGTACGTGCCGGGTTGGTCGGGATGCTCAACGGTCAATCGGATTTTGAGGTCATCGGGGAAGCCGATAATGGTGCGGTGGCAGTGATGATGGCCGCGCAGCTTCGCCCGGACGTGATCCTGATGGACTTGCGAATGCCCGAACTGGACGGCGTGAACGCGATCAAACGCATCAAGGCACAGCAGCCCGCCGCACATATCCTCGTGCTGACCACGTATGACAGCGACACCGATATTCTGAGCGCGGTTGAAGCGGGCGCGACAGGGTATTTGCTCAAGGATACGCCTCGTGACGATCTGTTTGAAGCGATTCGCAAGACGGCGCGCGGCGAAACCGTTTTCGCGCTGCCTGTCGCCTCACGGTTAGTCGAGCATCAACACTCGTCGCCCGCCGAAACGTTGAGCGCCCGCGAACTCGAAGTGCTGACGCTCACGGCGCGCGGGGCAAGCAATAAGGAAATCGCACGCCGTCTGTTCATCAGCGAAGCGACGGTTAAATCGCACTTGCTGCACATCTTCGCTAAGTTGAACGTATCGGATCGAACGGCTGCCGTGACGGCTGCGCTGGAACGCAAGATTTTGCGGTTATAAAGATAATGAGCGAACAATATCACATAAAAGGCTGGCAAAAATTAATCAACGATGTAGTAATTGGAATTGCTTATTTCCGAACCGTAGATCAACCCTGGTATATATGCGATTTTGAACCAACAGCCACGTTTGAAAAATATCGCGCAATATTTGATACTTATGCCACTTTGATTAACAATCCAGAAGATGCACCAACCGAACTTGATCCTGATGTGTATTATGAAATGAATATTGAAAATCTCGATATGAAGCTGTTTCCCTTTGGGGAAGTTTGGCGCGGGGCTATATTTGTTGCACAGATATACGATGGGCGTGAGGCGTGGTTAAGACCCCTATAAACTACATCTTAATCACGGCATTCGCTCCACGCCTAACCGTGCAATACCCCGCCAGCCTTCACGCCGAAATGTTTCCAACACGATACGTTCATCTTCATTCATTTTAGGATCGTCGGCTATGTAGCGACGTGGATCATCCGTTGTGCCGAAAAGATAATCGGTGCTGACATTCAGTGTTTCGGCTAGCAAGCGCACGACTACACCACTGGGTTCAGTTTCGCCACGTTCATATTTAGCGATCATTGTTTCGCCGACCCCGGAGCGTCGCCCCAATTCACGCTGTGACCAACCCTGTTGTTCACGCAATGAACGCAGACGATCTATTCTCCAAACATTTTCGGCAGGCAAATTTGGTCAAACCTCTTGACGCCAACTCGAATAACCACTATTATTGGAAACATGATGGTTTAGTCGAACCATCAAACATTCAAGGATTGGCGGAAAACCTAAGATACAGGTTTCCGCCGTAGGAAAACAGGAGTTTCCCAAATGGGCATTGTAACGCAATCGCCGCCAGTTTCATATTCCCCGTTTCCGCCGCGTCTCATGTTGTGCGCGCCCAGGATTGCCGGGCTGCTCTGTGCGCCAAAGGAAGTGAAATCGCCGCAGCAGCTTCGTCGGGAGCGCATCGCCGCTTTTTTTGAAGAGTCCTACGCACGTCTGCAAATTCGTTACGCCGAAATTGATCGCAAAGTGAATGCGATGTATGAATTTTATGGCCTGACACCGCCGGAGATCATTATCAACGGGACGGTGCAACCGTGAAACTCTACCAACTGCTGATTCAAACCCACGAGTTTCGCCCGTTCTACGCACAGCAACACCTGTACAACGCGATTGAACTGCTCGACAAGAACAACCCGAAAGCAGCCAGAAAAGAAGTTCTGGAAGCCTTCCGCGTCACGGAGCAGATCGAATCCGAAGCGAAGGAATTGTCACGGCTGGTACGGCTGCTTCTGGAAGATGTTGGTGACGAGAATCCATTTGCGCCGCCCGAAAAGGATTTGACGCCCGAAGAAGACGCGCGGCAATTGCTATTTCGGCTGCGTGAAAAGTTTGAGGATATTCCGTACTAAGCACGGTTAGCCGCGCGTATTGAGCAGATAACCGACGCCCGCCACTGTCTCGATCAGTGGCGGGCGTTCGAGTTTCTGGCGCAGGCGGCCTACCAGTTGGCGCAGCATGGCCGAGTCGACACTGTCTCGATAACCCCAAACCTGATCGATCAACGTGTCGGTGGGGATGATCTGATCGTGTGAGGCTAACAGTGCGCGCAGCAGCAGATGTTCAAGGGGCATCAGGCGCTACGTTATCTTGTCGGATCGAACGGCTGCCGTGATCGCTGCGCTGGAATGTAAAATTTTGCAACTATAACATTATATGCCTTGACAGTTATATAACCAATATGGTATACTTATTCTATAAATATAACGGGAGAAAATAGACATGCAAAAAGTGATCATAGACATCACGATGTCGCTGGATGGTTACGTCACCGCGCCGAACGATAGCATCGAGAATGGACTGGGCGAGGGTGGTCAGGTACTCCATGAATGGGTATTCGAGGGCAGAACCGAGGCGGATAATCTGCTGCTGGTTGAAGAGCCGATGCAAACCCTGGGGTCGTGTGTGCTGGGACGACGAACCTTCGATATTGCCGAGGCTGCATGGGGCGACAACCCGCCGTTCGGACCGTCACGGGTGTTTATACCCACGCATCGCCCGCATGAAACGCTGAACCGGGGCGCAACAACGTTCATCTTCGTCACAGACGGTATCGAAAGTGCCCTGAAACAGGCAAAAGCCGCCGCTGGCGAGAAGAACGTCAGTCTGATGGGCGCAAATATCAGTCAGCAGTATTTGAAGGCCGGGCTGGTAGACGAAATGGAGATTCACGTCGCCAATGTGTTGCTTGGCGCGGGTCGGCCTCTCTTCGCCAATATCGGTGACAAGCCGATCAAGCTGGAAAGAATACGGGCGATCCCAACGCCTGCCGTGACACATCTCCGCTATCGTGTCGTAAAATAACGCGGGAGACTGTGCAGAAAATCAACCGCGCGTATTGAGCAGATAACCAACGCCCGCCACTGTCTCGATCAGCGTCGGGCGTTCCAGTTTCTGGCGCAGGCGACGTACTAGTTGGCGCAGCATGGCCGAGTCGCCGCTGTCTCGATAGCCCCAGACCTGATCGATCAACGTATCGGTGGGGATGATCTGATCATGGGAGGCCAACAGCGCGTGCAGCAGTCGATATTCAAGGGGGGTCAGGCGCTGCGTGATCTCGCCATCGATGCGGACTTCGCGGCGGGCAGCGTCCAGCGTGATCGGGCCTTCGCTGAGCGGTTCGGATGGCGAAACCCCCAACCGTCTCAGAACGGCGCGAACCCGTGCCACCAGTTGACGCGGCCCGAAGGGTTTGGTGATGTAATCGTCCGCGCCCAGTTCCAGCCCGCGCACCATGTCGTCTTCTGCGCCGCGCACCGTGATCATGATGATCGGCGTATCGGCCACTTCACGAATGCGCCGCACCACCTCGAAGCCGTCCAGAATCGGCAAATTGGCATCGGTGACGATCACTTCGGGTGCTTCGTCTGCCCAGAGTTTGAGCGCCTGCTGTCCATCGGCGGCATGGTAGACCCAGAAGCCGGCACGGCGCAAAGTCAGCTCAACGACGGCGGCCAGTTCGGGATCATCTTCAACCAATAAAAGTTTCATCGTTCCTCAGATTTGAACCCGATAGTCTAACCGATATGTTCTGCGGATTCTAGCGTCGGTTGACTCAGCGCGTGTTGCCCGATGGAGCGATAGCACTGCTGCAAATAGCCTTCAAGTTTGCGCCAATCGGCTTCGGGATCGGTGGAAGTTCGGCTCGTGATCAGGTCAACGGTATTGTTGGCAAGCACCCGAAATTCTGCCGATTCGCGCGCCTGCTCCAGCGTCAGGCCGAAAATCGCGCTATGCAGTTCAGTCATCGTTTGGATGAATTCGGTTTTATCCGGTTTGCCTGAGAGTTTGCGATGAATGTCGTTGTATTCCAATTCAAGCACGGCCACACGTACCGGCTCGAACTTGAGACCGGAATAGCGGCGTGCCATGCGATAGAACTTCTCATAATATGCGCGGACTTTCTGCTCATCGTGATCAATAGGCACCCAGGCGACAGAGGCGCGCGTCACGTAATAGGCGGCCAGCAGTGAACGCGGAAACGGGATATGAAATTGCTCCTGACACAGCGAAACGATCAGGTGTAGCAGCTTGAGCCAAGCGTGATCATAGTAGGCGCGCCAACCGCTGGCCTCATAATGCGCCACTCGATCCGCGTTCAGAATCGTGGAATCGGCCATTGTTACCCCTTCACTCGGATTCCGGGACGGTTGCAATGATGTCGTGCAGTTCTTCAAAGGCACGTTCCAGATTCCGCGCCTCAAAACGCATCTGCATGACGGCTTTACGCAGTGGCGAAACGTCGGTCATCATGTTCTCAGCGAGTTTCCATTGAAGGTCTTTTTCTTTGATGTTCGCAACATCTTCTGCCGCGAAACCGGAAAATAGCTTTGCATAGGCTTGTTCGCCCTCACCCAGTTTTTCGCGCATCACATTAAGCAGTTCTCGGAAGCGCATGATCTCTTGACGTACTTTTTCAATGTCTTCAGAATTTGCCATTTTGTCCTCTTATTTTATATTGCAAACTTGATGCACAGCACACTATCGGTTACGATCCCCTTCCGAGAAGCGAGTCAGGATGTGTGATGACCCCCGAAGTATTGGAAGGCGCAATCGAACGGATCACCTACTATAACCCGGAGACGGGCTATTGCGTTTTGCGACTCAAAGCAGATCGGCGGGTGGTCGGCAAAAATCGGGGCGATGATGGCCTTGTGACGGTGGTCGGCGTGATGGCCGAACTGCAGCCCGGCGAAACGCTGCGATTGAGCGGTCAGTGGACGAGCCACCCCGACTTTGGGCGGCAGTTCCGCGCCGAAATCGTGACACAGGTTGCGCCCACCACGGTTGAAGGCATTCGGCGCTACCTGGGCAGTGGGTTGATCAAGGGGGTTGGGCAGCGCACGGCAGAAAAGATCGTGGATTATTTCGGAGAGCGCACGCTTGAAGTATTAGATACCAACCCGACGCGCCTGCACGATGTACCGGGCATCAAACGCAACGCCATTGATGGGATCATTCAAGCCTGGTCAGAGCAGCGCACGATCAAAGACGTGATGTTGTTCCTGCAATCGCATGGTATCAGCACGGGACTCGCCTTCAAAATTTTCAAGCAGTATGGCGATAATTCGATCCCGGTAGTACGTGCCGATCCGTATCAATTGGCGCGGGATGTGATCGGGATCGGCTTCAAGACGGCGGACAAGATCGCGCGTGATCTGGGAATGCCGCCCGACTCGCCGGAGCGGATGGCCGCCGGGGTGGTTTATGCGCTGAATCAGCACGTCAACAATGGTCACACCTACGCGCCGCACGATGAGTTGATCAAACAGGCAGCGGAATTGCTCGACGCCCAACCCGAACTGCTCGAAAGTGCGATCAATCGCTTGCAGACACGCGGCGAAGTGATTGTCGATGATGTGCCGCGCGGCGAAGAAAAAGTGCGGGCGATCTATTTGCCGGGTTTGTATTACAGCGAGATCGGCGTCTCGAAGCGGCTGGCGAATATGGCGCACAACCCGGCCAGCAGCCTGCTCACGGCGCGCACACTGGATTGGGACGCATTTTTCAAGGCGCTGGCCTCCGAAGACAAAATTCGCCTGACCGATCAGCAGCGCGACGCGGTCAAAGCCATTGTTACGAACAAGGTCAGCGTCCTGACGGGCGGCCCCGGCACAGGCAAAACCACGACACTCCGCGCCGTGATCCGCATGTTGGAAGTGACCCACAAAAGTTATGCGCTTGCCAGCCCAACCGGGCGCGCCGCAAAACGTCTTGGTGAAGCAACTGGCCGCACCGCGCAAACGATTCACCGACTGCTGGCTTATTCACCACAGGATGGCTGGGGCTACAACGAGGATAGCCCGCTCGATGTGAACGCCGTGATCCTTGATGAAACGTCAATGCTCGATCTGGTGCTGTTCTATAACGTCCTTAAGGCGCTGACGCCTGAAACGCATCTGCTGTTGGTGGGCGATGTTGACCAACTGCCAAGCGTTGGCGCGGGTGATGTGCTGCGCGATGTGATCAACAGCGGGGCGGCTTACGTGACGCGCCTGCAAACGATCTTTCGCCAGTCGGAGACGAGTCTGATCGTCGCCAACGCGCACCGTATCAATCACGGTGAACTGCCTGATTTGAGTAATAAGGGCAGCGACTTCTATATCTTCCGCGAAGAAGACCCGGATGCGGCGGCGGAACTGGTCGTCGATCTGGTCAAGAATCGCATCCCGCAAAAGTTCGGCTACAACCCGGACAACGAAATCCAGGTGCTTTCACCGATGTACCGGGGCAGTGTGGGCGTTCAGGCGCTTAACACGATGCTGCAAGCGGCGCTCAATCCGCCGGGACGCGCCGCAGAACGCAAGCTGTTTGGGACGGTGTTCCGCGTCGGGGATCGGGTCATGCAGACCAAAAACAATTACAACAAAGAGGTCTACAATGGCGACATCGGGCGCATTCACAGCCTGGATATGACCGATCAGACGATGACCGTGATCATCGACAATCATTACATTGAGTACGATTGGAGCGAGTGCGACGAACTGACACACGCTTTTTGCATTTCCACGCACAAAAGCCAGGGCGCAGAATACCCAGTGGTCGTCCTGCCGCTGATGACACAGCATTACATGATGCTCCAGCGCAACCTGGTTTACACGGCGATCACGCGGGCAAAAAGTTTGGTGGTGCTGGTTGGGTCACAGCGGGCTTTGGCAATGGCCGTCCATAACGATAAAGTGGCCGAGCGGTACAGCGGCTTAAGACACCGCTTGGCCTGAGTCCTGTGTCTCTGCAATTTTGGCGTTGAGCAGCATCCGCGCTTCGTCAAGCGTCGTGGCATGATGATAAACCTGTGCTAAACCCGGCACAATTTTGACCAGGGTATTGTACATAATACGCGTGAAGCTGTTTTGCGTGACCAATGCAATCGCCACGACGCGCGGGTGTTTTTTGGTGAGGCCATTGCGCGTGGCCGAAAGTACGTTACGCGGCATTCGCACGTTGGGCGACGTGGCAAAAATGACGCCCAACGCACCTTTGTAGGCAGACTCATTGATCAGCCGATCCGCATCATCCTTCGCGTGATAAGCATCGTCCCAGGTGAAATCGTCCGCAAAATCGAAACGCACAATGGTTTGTTCGGTGTTGTCCCATGTGGCAGTGACGGTGTTAGCCATGTTGCAATTCCTGAATTATTTCTCGACAAAGACGATATTACTCCCATTTTGTGGGAACGAATGGTATCTATCTCCTTAAAATTCGGTTAGGGTAACGTTTGAAAATGCCCTGATTTTATGCTCACTTGTGCAGAGAGGCTATTCAGCATAACATTCAAGCTGTCACATCAACGGGAAATGTTATGCGTTATCGGCTGTTTCTTCGATTCGTGTTCGGCTTGATCGTCGCCGTGTTGGGAGTCGGCATGGTCAGCGCGCAGCAACCGATAGCTTATCTGGTCAGCAGCGCGGTCATCCCTTCGGTCACGAGTACACCTGCACCGCCGATTGAAGTCAGGGGTTCCGTGAGCGGCCTGATCAACGCTCTGCAAAGTGTCTACCGCTTTCAGTATGCGGGCAAAAAAGGTGACAGAATCGCTTTAATGCTGCAAAGCCCAACACTGGATATTGATCTGGTCTTTTATGGGCTGAATGAGGCTGGTCTGATCTTCAAGGCGTTGAGTGTACGTGGTGGCAAGGCCGCGCGGTTGCCGTTCACTGTGCCCGCCGATGGTGTGTATCTGATTGTGATTACGCCCGCCAAAGCCGGTACAGGAAAGTTCGCACTGACGATTGGGCTGGACAGCGACGCGAATAATGCGGTAGAGGCCATTCCAACGCTTGATCTGAGTGGTCAGGTGATCATGATGATCAATCGGTGGCAAAAAGCCGGGCTAATTCCCGATGGCGGCAAACAAATCATTTCTGTGCCGAATGGTTTTGGCACGACGAGCGATCCGGGCTACAGTATCGTGACCATTGAACGCGGGCTGAGCGTCGGTGACATGGTGCTGAATTATCAGGTGGGCTGGCTTTCGGCGGGTGCCACGAGCGGCTGCGGATTTATGTTCCATACCGTCGATGGCAATTTCAGCATGGTTTTGCTGCATCAGGACGGGCAGGTTGCCTTGATACAACGCCAGGGCGATCAGAACAGCACGGACTATGAGCGCAGTTCAGAGTTGTTCAAACCGGGCAGCTTCACGACGGTGACGTTGATCGCGTTGGGGGACAAGGTGAGCCTGTACCTGAATGGCAAACTCGAAACGACTCAGAAGTTCGAGCCGAGCAAAGGCGGCTTTGCGATTAATGTTTACAATCCGGCGGATAATACCGTTGTGACCGACTGCCGTTTTCGCAACATCTGGGTCTGGTCACTCGATTGAGAGGTAGGTAGCCGTGACATATCAACCGCCATCGCGCCTGGGCCGTGAAACCGTAATGGAGGAACAACGTCGTAATCGCAAAAAAGAACTGGCGAAAGGCCGTCTCAATCAAGCGTTCAACGCCAAGGTGAACGGTGAACTAGATAAAGCACTGGTGGCGCTGGCTGATGCCGTGCGGACTGATCCCGATCTGGTAACCGATGCAGGGGCGTTGGGGCTGGCACAGGCATTGACAAACTTGCCACGTGATCAGGCGATTGTAATGCTTTTGCAGCGCAGCAGAGAAGCGATTGCCGAGAGCAATACGCCAAATTTTGCGCTGCCCTCGGATGCGCTGGATATTGCACTGGAAATTGTGGCGCTGGTTGTGATCTTTCTGGTTTTCAGCGCGATGTTTAACGTTGTGATCTTGAAGGCCGCAACGAACCTGATGGATCGGTTGGCACTGGGAACAGTGGTGAGCATCCCGATCCGCAACGTGGTCGCGCAAATTCGCCCGGTGGATGTGCTATGGGGCACGGCTAAATCGGGCGTATTGTGGGTGTTCAGCACGATGATGGGCATTTTTGCGATGTACCTGGTCGGGACGTTCATCGGCGGGGCGGGGTCACTCAGTACGTTCGTGCGCGCGCTCGTTCAGGTTTATATTTTGCTGGTCATGCTCTTGATCATCGGCCTGATCGTCTCGATGCTGGCGATTCTGGGCTATGACGCGAATCCGGCACTGGCATCGAACATCAGCTTTATTGGCGCGTGGATCGTCCTGTTCACAATACCAATTGGCTTCCTGCGATTGGCCTGGGCAGTCAGCCGCAGTCATAAATTCGGCGCGATTAAAGGTTTTGTGTCGGTGCTTCTGGGCAATATAATCCTCGTCATCCTGGCGGCTGTCTTCGGCTTGTTTGCTGGATAGTCGTGCTGATCTATCTGGTTCGTCGGGCGGCAGCGATGTTGATTACGATATTGCTGGCCGTGACACTGGTTTTCGTGGCGCTGCGCTTGATTCCCGGCGATGCAATTGAGGCGCAGCTTGCAGGTGGTGGCGCAACTCCGGCACAGATCGCGCTCAGGCGGGCGGCACTTGGGCTGGATGAGCCATTAATTGGACAATATGGCGATATGCTGCTTGGCTTGTTGCGCGGTGATCTGGGACGCTCATTGATCAGTGAACGCCCGGTAAGTGAAATCATGGCTGAACAATTCGGCGCAACCGTGACCTTGACAGTGGCGGCGTTGTTCGTGGCCGTGCTGTTGGGGATCGGGTTAGGGCTGCTGGCGGCGCTTAATTCGAGTCGCGTGGTGAGGGAATTAGCAATGGCGCTATCATCACTGGCGCTGGCATCGCCTGTAGTGTGGACGGGGACACTGGCGATTTATGGCTTTAGCGTTTGGCTGCGCGTCCTGCCGTCGGCGGGTAGCGGCGATTTGCGGCATTTGATTCTTCCGGCGGGCGTGCTGGGCTACAGCGTTTCGGGCGGAATCGCACGGATCACGGCGGCCAGCGTGCGCGAAACCCGTGAGGCCGATTATGTCCGCACGGCACACGCTAAAGGGTTGCGTTCGCGTGGCATCGCGCTTCGGCATATTTTGCGCCCCAGTTTGCCGCCGATCCTCACAGTTATCGCGCTGCAAACGGGTTTTTTGCTGGGCGGGGCGGCGATCACCGAAACGTTATTCGTGCGACAGGGAATCGGTCAATTATTGATCAGCGCGATCAACGACAAGGATTATCCCGTCGTGCAGGGGATCGTCATGCTGAGCGCGTTGGCGTACAGTGTCGTGAACACGTCGGCTGATGTGTTGGCCGCGCTGATCGATCCGCGACGGCGACTTGCCCCGGAATGAAGCGTTGGCTGTTGGTATTTGGGATAATCGTAATGATCAGCCTGTGTGCGCCACTGATCGCGCCCCACGATCCGCTTCATGCCGAGTCGGGTGCGGAGTTACGTTCACCTTCGGCACTTTATCCGCTTGGCACGGATTTGCTGGGACGTGATGTGCTGAGTCGGTTGTTGTTCGGCGGGCAGCGAACGCTGTTTGTGGCCGGATTAGCCTTGATGATCGCTGTCGTACCGGGGATCGGGTTAGGTTTGGCGGCGGGTTACTTCGGCGGCTGGATTGATCAGTTGATCGGTGTAGTGCTGGATGCACTGCTGGCATTGCCCGGCTTGCTGTTGGCGCTCACAGTGATCGCGGCGCTAGGTAATAGCGTGGTGCAGATCGCGTTGGCCGTTGGGTTAGCGGGTATGCCACCCTTTGCGCGAGTCGTGCGTTCAGAAGCGCGCGGCGTTCGGATACAATCGTATATCAGCGCCACACAAAGTTTGGGCGCGAGTCCGCTTTATATTCTGTGGTGGCATGTGCTTCCAAACATCGCCGGAGTTCTGTGGTCATTCGGCGCGGTAACATTCAGTTGGGCAATTCTGAATGGCACGGCAATAGCATTCCTGGGCTTTGGCGGCGATCCATCAGCCGCCGATTGGGGCGTGATGCTGGCTGAGGGACGACAGGTGTTACGAGTCGCGCCCTGGGTGGCCTTTGCGCCGGGGGTAATGATAACACTGACGGTGTTTGTGGTTAATCGGGCAGCAGAACGCGGCTAGCTGATAAATTAGCCCTCAAACCTGCGCTGTGAAATCTGATGCTCTCGCCATTTTCACGAAATGCTTCATTCTGAGAAGGCCTATAATTAGCCGCAGCACCAGTGGAAAAGCGGCTCTGCCAGTTTCGGTATTCAACGGTTCGATCTTGTCGATTACAAAGCTCTTGCTGTGCCAAAACACGGTGCAACCACCTGCTGCCAGCACATTTTTATACCAATCAACATTCGTTCCATAGGTAAGCTCAACTACAAAACCATCGTCAACAGGCTGCACAATGATAGGTGTGCGATAATGTTTGCCACTGCGTCGCCCAACGTGCTGGATAATGGCGAAGGGGCCGAACGAACTCTGTGCAATCCTTAGCGTTAAGGGGTTAAAATAATATTTAAGGAAAATCAGCAAGCGATTTCGGATTTGTTGCCTAAAGCTCATCGTGACCTCTGTTTACAGAGCGCGTAAGTGAAATGCGAGCATCAAGATTACGTTGCGCGGATACCATTCTAAAGCACCTCGACGAATTGCTCTACACATAGTTCAACTGGACTTTCAATTTAATATAATCTGGAAGGCGATGTGTGTTAAGTCTCAACTCACACGGCCAGATGCTTAAGAATACAAAGATTCATTTCGCTTGTGCATTTCGTCACAACACGCTAAAATCCAGTTTATTGAGACTGTGAGGCGCTATGACTCTCCCGATTCTTTTGGCGCACGGCGCGTTGGGGCCATATGATGAGATCATCTTGCCAGTGATTGGCGGCGCGTTTATCGGGCTGATCATCGTTACGTGGTGGACAAGCCGTAACAAAACTTTGCCCGATGATCCCAAAACGGAAAATACCGATCCCTCCCAAAACGACGCCGCTGATCATACATCGCATTACAAGTTAGATTGATCGATCCATGCGCCGCCTTTTGCTGCCCGGATTGCTAGTTGCCCTGACGATTCTGCTCACGCCACAACCCATCGCCGCACATGGCTACCTGGTCCGTTCGATCCCGCAAGATCGTTCAATTGTGAGCCGTTCGCCCGCGCGCGTACAAATCTGGTTCAGCGAAGGGCTTGAGCCGCGTTTCAGTTCGCTGACAGTGAGTAATCAGGCCGGGCAGCGCGTCGATCTGGGAGATGGCGACGTTGTGCCGGAAAATCGCGCGCAGCTTTCGGTTCGATTGCCGCCGAACCTGCCCGACGGCGCATACATCGCCACCATGCGCGTTGCGTTCAGCAGCGATGGACATATCACTACCGATACGCTGGTGTTCTGGATCGGGCAGCAAACCGCCGGAGTCGGACTTTCCGGCTCAAACAGCGAAGTCTCGTCACTGGAAGTTGTGGCGCGGATGCTGGTCATCATGGGAATGGTGATCAGTTTCGGTGGGCTGCTGCTATATCGAGTCGTGTTGTATCCAGCATGGCGCAATCCGAGTTATCAGGCAGGTGGACTTGCGCCGCGAATCCTCAATCGGCTGTATGAATTGTTAGCAGTGGGCATCGGTGCGACGCTACTTGGCAACGTGATCTGGTTATTGCAGCAGAGCATGGCATTGTTCGCGGCCAGCCTGAACCGCGTGTTGAGCGAAGGCTTGTGGTCAAGCGTCCTGAATGGGACACAGTTTGGCGATATTCTGAAACTGCGCGTAATTCTGTTAGTGGTGAGTGCAGCGGTAATATACGCGGCGTTTTACCTGGGCAGAACGCGCCCGACACTGGTCTACACCCTGCTATCGATCAATGCGGTGATCGCGGGCGGGGCGCTCGGTACGCTCAGCATCAGCGGCCATGCTCCCGGCGCGACGTTGTGGCCGCTGCTGGCAATTGGAGTCGATTGGCTGCACCTGCTGGCAAACGCGGCCTGGGTGGGTGGCTTGATTGTGCTGCTGACTTTGTTGCGTCCGGCGCTTGAACCGCTCGATGAGGGCGGCAAACGATTGGCGCTGCTGGCGGTGCTGCGTAAATTTTCGCCGAGGGCTATCATCTCGGTAGCAATATTAATTGCAACGGGCATATTCGCCGCGTTCATTCATCTGTACACGCCCGATCAACTGGTCACGACGGATTATGGGCGAACGCTGATCGCCAAACTGGTCTTGATCGCGCCGCTGCTATTGTTGGGATTGGCGCATCGAATGGCGCTTGAACCGGGACGTTTTCAGGCGGCCTCGCGCTGGCTGCGACTCAGTTTGCGGGGCGAAGCGGTTTTCGGTGTGGCCGTTATGCTGAGTGTGGCGCTGCTAACCGCGACTCCGCCACCCGCACCGGCCAATGCCCGCGCCCAGGCCATGCTGCCAACGTTCACGGCGACGGAAGGCGATCTGACGCTCACCCTGACCGCAAACCCCGGCGCAGTTGGCACGAACTCGTATGATGTGCGGCTGATGCGCGGTAGCGATCCAGTTATTGGCGCGCAAGTGACGATGCAATTGATCTTTCCGGCATTAGGGCGGCGGTATGCGCCCATCGTGCTGGATGAAGCGGGCGACGGATTGTACGTCAGCGCGGGCGCGGAACTGACCCGACCCGGCGCGTGGCAGGTGGTGTTTGATGCCATGCCGGGCGGCCCCACCAAACCGATCCGGTTGGCGCTGGACTGGAACGTCTCGGCGCAAGCTGACCAGGGCACGGGCCGTCAACCCGGCTTTTTGAACTGGCTGAGTCTGTTCGGGGTGGTTGGCGTGATCGGTTGGTGGAGCGTGCCGCCGCTGCGCTGTCGATTGCGTTTGCTCAATCTCGATCCGCAGGCGGTGGCGGTGGGGATCGGCGCATCGATCCTGACCGTGATTGTGCTGATCGGCGGGGCATTCTATCTGGCAAATGCGACACGGGCTTTTGATGACGCCTCGAACCTTGTGCCGACGTATATCAATTCGGTGCTGCCCGACTCGACATCGCTTCGGAATGGCCGCACGGCTTTCGAGGCGAACTGCCAATCGTGCCACGTTGAACTCAAAGCGATGATGCCTTATGTCACGTCGCGGAACGATTCTGAACTGTATGCGTTTTTGCTCGGCACAACAAAGCACTCGCACGGCGATAGGCTGAGTGAGGGTGAACGCTGGTCAGTGGTGAACTACTTGCGCGCGGCCACACAAGCGCCATAATTTGCTTGGTTTCATCGCAAACTATTTCCAAATCATGCTATAATCGGCTTGTGAAGGGTTGCACTTTACGATACATTTACACTATCTCTCCTGCCGCTTTGCAAGCATTGATTATTTAATAACGGAGAACTCCTAGGCCGTGAATTCAAAACTGATCGTTCGTCTGTTCCTCATAGGCGTGGCGCTGCTGGCAGTAGGGTTATTGGTCGGCGCGACGAACCGCTTTATGCCTTTCGCTGCCTCGGCGGAAGCAAAAGCCACCGACTCGCTGTTTAACTTTATGATTGTGATTGCCACTATCATTTTTCTGATCGTCGAAGGCGTGCTGATCTATTCGATTGTGCGCTTCCGCAAAAAGCCGGGCGATGAAACAGACGGCCCGCCTATTCACGGCAGCACCGCGCTGGAAATTACCTGGACAGCGATCCCGGCCATCATCGTGCTGGGCTTGTCGATCTACAGTTATCAGGTGTTCGCCAATACGCAAAATGGACGCGATGGCGAACTGGTCGTTCGGGTCAAGGGACAGCAGTTCATCTGGTCATTTGATTATCCACACCCGGCGGGTGTTCAGGCGCAACAGGGTAGCGAACTCCATTTGCCTGTGAACACCCCCGTTCGGTTCGAGATCGAAGCGGCGGATGTGCTGCACGGCTTCTGGATTCCAGAGTTCCGTATCAAGCAGGACGCCGTCCCCGGACGTATCACGGAAGTTCGCGTTTTGCCGACAGAGAAGGGTCAGTATGCCGTCGTCTGCTACGAGTTATGCGGTAACGGCCATGCTTTGATGCACAATCTGGTCGTGGTTGAAGAGCGAGATGCTTACGACAAGTATGTTTCATCACTGGAAGTGAAGCCACTCACCCGACCACAGGAAGCCAACGCCGAGTGGGGCAAATATTTGATCCAGACGAATGTTTATAGCTGCGCGGGCTGTCACTATCTGGATGACGCCGGAATCAAGGGCGTAACTGGCCCCACCTGGAACAATCTGGGCGACACCGCTGCGAAGCGCGTGCCAAGTGAAGACGCGAGAACGTACATCACGCATTCGATTCTGTATCCAAACGAGTACGTTGTACCTGGTTATCCGGCGGGCGTCATGCCACAAAACTTCAGTGAACGCATGGATGATGTCGATCTGAACAGCATTGTCGATTACCTGCTCAAGCAGACCAGTACGCCGCAGACAAGCGTCAAGGCGCAGTAGTAAGAAAGATAGCCCCCACCCCCTGCCCCTCTCCCGAAGGCGAGGGGAGAAATACAGAAGGGCAAAAACTTATGGAAACTAAAATAGCGATAGGCTAGGGGAATATATGGCAACCACATCTGTACCCGCCGTACCACTAGAGCAGGAACGTCCGCGTTTCCGCCTCTCGAAGTATCTCACCTGGAGTCTCGATCACAAGGTGATCGGGGTGCAATACCTGGTCACGACGTTCACCTTCTTCTTGATCGGCGGCGCGCTGGCAATGCTGATCCGCATCAATTTGCTGACGCCGGATAGCCTGTTGTTCATCGACAAATCGACCTACAACGCTGTGTTCAGTATGCACGGCACGGTGATGATCTTCCTGTTCGTGATCCCCACCTGGGCGGGCTTCGGGAACTATATCGTGCCGTTGATGATCGGCGCGAAAGACATGGCCTTCCCCTGGCTGAATGCGCTCAGCTTCTGGCTGATCCCGCCAGCGGGTTTGCTCTTGCTGGCAGGTTGGATCGTTGGCCCGCCCCAGGCTGGCTGGACATCCTACTTCCCGCTCAGCGGACCGGTATATAGTCACGCCGACGGCCAAACGCTGTGGGCTATCAGTCTGCATCTACTCGGTATTTCGTCCATTCTGGGCGCGATCAATTTCATCGTCACGATCAAGAACATGCGCGCGCCGGGTATGGGCTGGTGGCAGATGCCATTGTTCGTGTGGGCGATGCTGGCAACCTCGATCATCGCGCTGATGGGTACGCCATTTCTGTCGGGCGGTCTGACACTGATGTTGTTTGATCGGTTAGGCGGAACGAGTATCTTCTCACCCGCAACGGGCGGCGATCCGCTGCTCTGGCCGAATGTGTTCTGGTTCTACTCACACCCGGCGGTGTACATCATGGTCTTGCCGGGGATGGGCGTGCTATCTGAAGTGCTGGCCGTGTTCTCGCGCAAGCCCGTGTTTGGCTACAAAGCGATTGCTATGTCCAGTATGGCGATTGGCGTGCTGGGCTTCACCGTTTGGGCGCACCATTTGTTCACGACGTTAGCGCCCTGGGCACGTGTGCCGTTCATGGTCACGTCCATGATTATCGCCGTGCCGACAGGTATCAAAATCTTCGGCTGGCTGGGCACGATCTGGCGCGGCAAGATTCGCTTT
>JBBSEU010000111.1:0-16830 GCA_038239365.1 Aggregatilineales bacterium | reverse complement strand
CGCGATTGAACTGGCGAAAGCGAACAAGCTCAAATCCGAATTCCTGGCGCGCGTCAGCCACGAACTGCGCACGCCTATGAACAGCATCAACGGCTACAGCGAAATGCTGCTGCGGAATGCGTATGGAGTCGTCAATGAAAAGCAAGGTGATCGGCTGGAACGCATTTTGCGGAATGGACGTAATTTGCTGGTACTGATTGATGACTTATTGGACATCAGCAAAATTGACGCAGGCAAAATGGAACTTCGGATCGGTTCGGTAAACTTGCGTGATGAACTGAACGCGACGATCTATGCGCTCGAAGCACAGGCTACCGCGCGCGGCCTGTATCTGAAAGTCGATATGCCCGATGACTTGCCCACCGTTTTGGCCGACCCGATGCGCCTCAAGCAAATTCTGACCAACTTGCTCGGTAACGCGATCAAATTCACCAAATCGGGTGGGATCACGATTCAGGCACGGGTGCAGGATGATCATGGACGGCCAATGCTCTGGACAGAAGTAGTGGATACAGGCATCGGCATTGCACCGAAAGATCAACTGATCATCTTTGATGAGTTTCGTCAGGTAGATGGCTCGGCAACGCGCGAATATGGTGGTACCGGGCTGGGGCTGGCAATCACCAAGAAGCTGGTGGAGATGATGGGCGGGCGCATCTGGGTTGATAGTGAGCTTGAACAGGGCAGCCGCTTTACGTTTATTCTGCCACTCTCAACGAGTGCCGATACCGCCCTTGTCCAAACACACTGAGTTATCGCTTAAGATGCGGGTAACGCTCAATAGCGTGGTTCAGAATGCGATTGACCAGTTCATCAAATGACCACCCGGCAGCGGCGGCGCACTTGGGCAGCACGTAGTCGGGCGCGATTCCCGGCTCTAAGTTCACCTCAAGGATATAAATAGCGCCCTGCTCATCCATTCGTAGATCGATCCGTGCCCAATCACGGCAGCCAATCACGTTATAGGCGGCCACTGCCACCTGTTGAACCCGTTCCGCTGTTTCAGGCGACAGATCGGCAGGCGCAACTGAAACACTCTCCATTGGCACGAAGGTCAGATCAGGTTGGGCGGAAACCCGCTTTAAGTCCTCGAACATGGGGGCGTCCGGCTCGTCCAGCCGAATACGTTTCTTGCCGAAAAAGAGCAGTTCGGCCACAGGCAGTGCATAGGGCGGCGTATTGCCCAATACGGCTACCGTAAACTCACGACCTTCGATATATTCTTCAACCAACGCACCCTGTTTGTATTGGGCAAGCAGCCGTGCGATGCGATCCCGAAGATCGGTTTCGTTATCGACGACTGAGTCATAGCTCAATCCCAGGCTGCCCCCTTCGGACGGCAGTTTGACGATTAATGGAAAACGCAGATCGGACTTGAGCGGCTCATCCGCCGTTTGAAACACTTGAAAGCGCGCCGTAGGCAAACCGTTTGCGGCCAGAATCATCTTGGTGGGTGGCTTATGGTGGCAGATCGCCTCGGCCAGCACGCCCGATCCGGTATGTGGGATTCGCAGATATTCGAGCATGGCCGGGACATGCGACTGACGTGTTTCACCGTAAACGCCCGTTGCAATGTTGAATACAATATCAAGTTTGGACTCTACCAAGACTGCCGGCAATCGTTGATCGGCATTCAACCCTGTGACGGTGTGGCCGCCCGCTTCGAGTGCCTTTGTGACTGCCTGAATCGTGTAATCCGAATCACAGTCGCTTAGGGTCATATCGGGGCGTTCGCGCAGCAGTTCATCAGTGGCAATATTGTAAATGAAGCCAACGTGCATCGTTTTATTCCGTTAGAATTCGGGGATTGTGTTTAGCGTAGCATAAAAGGGGGAAATATGCCGCTGTTGGGTCAACAAGTTTTGTTGCGCGCACTCGAAACGCGCGATCTTGAATCGATCTGGGAAGCCTATAAAGACTTGGAACTGGAACTCATCACGAGCGGCGACTCGCCCCCCGTTTCTGATCAGCAGGTGAAAGCGTTCTGGGGTCAGCGCATCGAGAATCCCGCGCCCGATATGCGTTACTTCGTGATCGAGCCGCTTCCGACTGAACAGTACGCCGGGCAATTTGTGGGCTTGTGCAACCTGCAAGAGATCGATTATCGCAATCGTCATGCGGAATTGGCGCTGTGGCTGGCGGCGAAGGAAATACGCGGCCTGGGCTATGGCACTGACGCGATTCGCACGCTGCTACCCTATGCGTTTGAGGTCGTTCGACTCGATAAAGTGCATCTGGGCGTTTATGACTTCAACGAGACGGGCATTCGTTCCTATGAGAGGGTGGGCTTTCGTTATGAGGGGCGTTTGCGACAGATGTTGTACTATGAGGGGCGCTATTGGGACGAATGGCCGATGCGAATTTTGCGCTCCGAATGGGAACTGATCAGCAAGCCACCTGCCGACGGCCTGCGCCTCTATCACCCTGACGATCAAAACGCGGCGATTGTGCTGCTTCAGGATGTGTTGGGCAAAGAGAATGCCGAAGCCGCCCGCGCCATCCTGCGAAACTGGTGGCGGCAAATTGACCGGGAGGTGTACAGCTATCAGGTGAACGGTCAGCTTGTCGGGCTGGCAACGCTGAGTGTTGAGCCGCCGCGTGCCGTGCTGGACAGCGTCGCCCTTGCCACGTCTCGCCAATCATTCGATGAGCAGTTAGGCCGAATTGGATAATCCAGCGATTTGCTGCTGAAAAACGTCCAGTTCGGCCACAAGTTCCGAGCCGAAATAGTAATTCAATTCGCTGCGGCTGGCCTGATAGAGCGTTGGCCCCTGGTGTAAGCAAATCAACTCACCTTCGCGCACTTCAATTGCCGGGAACAACAGGCCATTCTCAAAGAAGATCGGCCACTGCCAACACACTGACGGTTTGAGATCGTGATAATCCAGGTTGTTTTCCAGACAATAAGTGTGGATCGAGCAGCCACGTTGATCCTTATTCAAGAAAACACAGCGTCCATCCCGAACCTGCGTCCGGGTGTATTGCCCACCGGCGTAGTGTTTATCGAGCGTATACTCCCCGGTGAACCACTGATCACGCGGAACGCCGATGGCTGCTTCCAACTGCGGCGCGATCTGTTCAAGCCGTGCCACATTTTCGATGTCCACCGTCGCCCCGTGAGAGCAACAAACGTCATGGCAAAAGTTGCATTGCAGACAATATGTAAAGTACCGCTTCACAAATACATCCGAGTCGATGCGCGAAGCCATGCCCACACCATCGCGCGTCACATATGTTTTGCTCAGTTCAAGGATCATGTGCCTGTTTTTCGTTCAATTATCCTGACCGCTTTGGTCAACAGAAGCCGTGCCGCGCTACAATCTGCGTGACACTCCTCACTTCACAAAGGGTCTCTTAGTTTATGCGTAAATGGATTTTGCGAATTCTGGTTGTACTGCTGATCCTGGTTGTGGCCGGGGCTGCCGGATTCGCTCTATGGGGTATCAACGGTTATGGCCCACTGCCCGAAGCCACTGCCGCGATGCAAAGCGACAAAGATGTACAGGTGACTGATACCAGCAGTCTGATCTCCTTTGCCCCTGCCGCAAAAGCGGCGACGACGGGTTACATTTTCTATCCCGGCGCGCGCGTGCTACCTGCCGCCTACGCGCCGTATATGCACGACATCGCCCGAAATGGCTACGCGGTATTCGTCGTCAAAATGCCTGTGAATTTCGCCATTTTTGGCATTTATCGGGCACAGGATGTGATCGACGCTAATCCAACAATCAAAAACTGGGCAATTGGCGGTCACTCACTGGGTGGCAGCATGGCCGCAATTTTCGCCGAAAAGCCCGCTATCAAGGGCATTGTCTTCTGGGCAAGCTATCCAGCGAATGATCTCTCCAGGCGAACCGATCTGGCAGTCATGTCGATTTTTGGCTCAGTCGATGGGTTGGTCAAGATGGCCTCTAAAGATAGCTCACGGGCACTGCTCCCGGCAAACGCGCAGACGGTCACGATAGAGGGTAGTAATCACGCCTTCTTTGGTTGGTATGGCGCGCAGGATGGCGACAACGCCGCGACGATCAGCCGTGATGTCGCCAGAGATCAGATCGAAAGCGCAACAATCACGTTACTCAAACAAATCACGACCTAAACGTACTCCTTTAAGGGCGGTCAAATGATCACATTACGTGAGCTTCAGGCCGAAGACATTCCAAACCTGAGTCAAATTCGCCCGACTTACAAATCCAAGTCGATTCTGCACATTGAACGCAGTGGCGAAGGATTGGAAGTCGGCTGGCACCTGACCGAACAGCCGCTTGAAATACCGTTTGATAAAGGCAGTCGCTATGACTTCGATGAATTCATGCAGGACGCGATTGCGGAACGCTTCGCCCGCCCGGACGATTCATATCAGCGTGTCGCAGAATACCGGGGCAAGTTGATCGGTTTTGTCGACGTTGAATTGCAAGATTGGAACAACACAGCCACGCTCTGGAATCTGATGATCGATCTGGATTATCGAGGTCAGGGGCTTGGACGGCGGTTGTGGCATCGTGCGGTAGATTTCGCACGGCAGTGTGAAGTGCGCGCGATTCTGATCGAGACACAAAACACCAATGTCGCGGCCTGTAAATTTTACGCGCGGATGGGCTGCCAGTTATGCGGCGTCCACGAGTCGTACTACGATGATGGCGGCGGTGAGGCGGCACTGTTCTGGATATATTCCATTCACCCTGTTCACCGCCGCGCAGGTTAGCAACAAATTTTTGTTGCAAAGTTGCAAATTGACTTCTCTCGTATGCAACATGCTTAACACGCTTTTCACCAAACAGTGATAGCCTGCCTATTGACTTATGTGACTGCCGGTCAGGGAAAGTGAGGCGTTGTTCATGTCAATAAGCACATTAGAGCAGAGTCGTCGGTTGATGCAGGGGACTTTACTCGGCGGTCTATTGCTCGTCATTGGTGGGGTTGGCTATAGCCTCATCCGTTATCCGGCACTGCTAACGATCCCTGAAAGCGGTTTCTATTTGATCCCGCTGGTTATCTTGCTTGGCAGTTATGGTTGGGCGGCATTCCGAGGTACACAGGCTTCCACCGACTCGGCTCGATTGGCGCTGCAATTTGGTTGGCGATGGGGAATATTGGTTGGGGCACTGTGGATGATCGAATTGTGGGCTGGAAATCTGGCTGATCCGAGCGGGAACAGCGTCGTGCGGCTCATCTATCATGGTTCGATCCTGGCCGTTCCGCTGATAACTGTCTGGGCTTCGGCTTCGGCCAGCCGCCTCACCGGAAAGATACTGACCGGAGTACGTGTCGGGTTGTGGAGCGGCCTGATCAGCGCCTTGATCACGTTCGCAACGTTCATGGTCATTGCGTATTTCCTTTGGAATGTGCCACCGAATGCCCACGAAATGAGTGATTTTGCACGCAGCGGCATCAGCGATTTTGCCGTGTATCGCACTGCCGATAACATGGCAGCAATGATCAATCATCTGTGGATTGGCCCGTTCGTGGGTCTGATCGCGGGAACGGTAGGTGGCGTGTTAGGGTCTGGTATCACTGCTTCTGAGGGATCACGCGCTCAGTAGATTAAATATTGTGATTTATAGCCAGCGTCAGGATGGCTGGCGTGTTGGGCGCGGAAGGTTCGTGTTCGCTGAAAATGCGCCTTCGGGAGCGCCATAAACGGGCAGCGTCAGCGCAAAGATGCTGCCACCCACTGAATTATCTTCAATCCAGATATTGCCGTTGTGTGCCTCGACGGTCAGTTTGCAGAAGGTGAGGCCGAGTCCGGTACCGCGCCGCCGCCCCTGTGAGCCGTCTACCTGCTGGAAGCGATCAAAAATGCGCTCTTTGTAATCATCGGGAATGCCGGGACCCGTATCGCTTACCTCAATCCGAACGAAACCGCGCTGCACCGGGTCAGTCCGTGCAACGATCCGCACCACGCCATCAATCGGCGTGAATTTGAGCGCGTTATCAACCAAGTTAAGCAGCACCCGTTCGATCTTTTCGGCGTCGATGTTCAGATGCGGCAGGCTTTCCGGGATCAGGATATCTACCGTGATCGAGAGTTCATCGGCCAGCGGGTGCAACTCCATGCGAACACTGTAGGCAATCGGTGCCAGCATGTGTTCGGCCAATTCAAGCGTCATGCTGCCACTTTCCATTTTGGCAATGTCGAGCAGCGAATCAACCAGATTGAGCAGTTTGCGAAGGGCGCGTTGGGACGCATCAGTGGTGCGGTTGAGGATTCGCTCCAAGCCCTTGTCCTGCGGCGCGATTTCCCCCAACAAACGCATACTGGTTGAAATAGCGGTCAATGGTGAACGCAAGTCGTGAACGATCATGCGCGTCAAATCTTCGCGGGCTTGCGTGAGTTCGCGTTCTTCGGTGGCGTCGGCAAAGACCAGGAGCAGGCCAATCACCGGGCCAGTATTGGCGTGCGTGGAGACCATCGTTCGATCAATGAAGCGGATCATCGGCTTCTCAACGCGGTACGAGTCGCGGGCATTGCCGCCCAACCAACGCCCATATTGCATTTCCATGACCAGTTGGCGCAGCGTATCTTCCTCGAAGCCAAGCTGCCCCGCGAAGTTGAGGCCACGATGGGCTAACAGCGCCTCAATCGTTTGCCCGGTGATCTTTGAGGGTGACAAATCAAACATGATGCCAATTTGCGGATTTGCCAGCACCACAACGCCTGATGAGTCGATCAATAAAATTCCTTCGTGCATCGAGTCGAGGATCACTTGTAAGCGATCCCGGCTGTCCTCGATACGCGTGAACAGGCGTGCGTTGTCGATGGCGATAACAGCCTGCGTTGCCAACTGCCGCACAAACAGGATCGCATCGGATGGATACGCATCCTGTTCCACGGATTGCAACGTGATCACACCCAGCACATCAGCGCCGCGCGCAATCGGCACACTCAATTCGGGTATGCCGCTGCGATCTATCACGTACTGATTTGTCTCAAAAGCGCGGGTAGCGGTAGAGCGCAGCATTTCGGTGCTTTTCCGAAAATCCTGACCGCGTTGTGCCACGATTCGCGGCGCATTTTGCCCAGCCATTTCCGGCTTGAGCAGCAAAATACCGTTGCTGCTGCGCGTGCCTTCCAGCGCGTGATCTAATACCAGCGCAAATAGGTGCTGCAAATTGAGCGTTGAGGCCAGTTCCTGATTGATCGAGGTGAGCGCCGATAGCTGACCGATACGCTGCTCCAACGCCTCATCAGTGCGCCGATACAACCGTGCGTTGCTGATCGAAAGGGCAGCCTGATTCGCATAGGCACGCAGCAATTCCACTTCTTCGGCAGCGAAACGATGCGGTTGATGGTAATAGGCTACCAACGCGCCTAACACCTCTGCCCCATTCCGAAGCGGTAGCTCGATCCAGGCCGTGTAAGCTTCGCGCTGCATCGCTTCGGCAGCAGATGCGGTACGCGGATCGCTGTGCCGATTACTGATCGTCAGGGGTTGAACGTCGGCGGAAACGCTCCCGGCAAATAACACAGGAAGCGGCGGATCAGCGGCGAATGACTCACTCATACCTGCCGAACGAGCCAGCGCCAAAGATTGCTGTGTATCATCCCACCACAGGAAAATGGCCGCGCCATCTGCCCCGGCAAGCTCAAGCGTCGAGGCAGTGACCAGATCGAACACGCGCTGCGGATCAAGCGTACCACTCAGTCGCGCGGAAAGATCGTTGAGCGTGAACAATTGTTGCGAACGTTCATGCGTCTGGCGGTACAGCTTGGCATTATCCTGCGACATAATTTCTCGTGCCGCGATGAGTGAAGATAGCTCTGTTACCTGCTGTCGAAAGCGCAGCCGTTGACGCCCCAGTTCGGTTGCCAGCACGGCCATTGCCAGCAAGCCGCCCGCCAAAATCGTGAAGCCCACCAGTGATATTTCGATCACCAGCGCGCCCGTGATCGCAAACGGAATCGGGGCAAGCAGGCTGATCAGCAGTGTATACTGGTTGTCAATAAACACCTGACGAACGTTCAGGCCGCGCCACCAGAGCGCAGCGGCATAGATGGCAACATAGAGCAGCATCGAGACGACGATCAAGGTTGCCAGCGCCGCAATCAAGCGAATGGACAGGGTGAGTGGCAGTGGCCCACCGAGGTACCGATAGATCAGTGTTCCAACAGCCAGTGAAACGATTAATTGTGCCGAGGCAACCAGCGCCCAGGCAATCGTTTGTAGCCCCGGCCTGTGCCGATTTTGCCAATCGCGCCACAAAGCCCGGATCGCGCCGCCAAATAACCCACCCAGCCCGATCAGTCCAATGGCAGTGAATAGATCATCGCGTTCACCCAGTACCAGCACAGCCAGCAGCCCTGCCGAATAGCCCAGACTGAGTGCATCACCCTGCAAGGGCACTTCAACCGCCGTCGTAAAGGCAGTAATGACCAGGATCGCGGCGGCATTCAAAATCAGTTCTGGCTCACGACTGAACGCCAAACCGTCGGAGCGTGCGGCCAGCAGGCGCAAAATGAGCAGCCCTAAAATGGTCATTAACACTGGAAAAGTGAGACGCCGACTCATGTGGATAGTGTCCCAGGGTAACTGAATGGCTTGACGATCCTGACCATGATCATAACGGAGATCGGTTGAAAAGCCATAACCCGAAGTACCGCCTCAACCTTCTGACCAAATTTCAATCGAACTGTTATCAATTCGTGACGTAAAACCTTATACATAAAAATACCGACAGTTATAGAATCAAGGGCATCATTTGCGAAATATACGGGCAGACGAGGCAACCTCAATTTATTATGCAACTTGTGATGGACACGATACAGCCGACAACGATCCCCGCACCACCCCTAACGCAAGCACCCACTTTACCCATGACCATCCCTCCCATGGAATTGTGGGGATTCCTTGAAAACTCCGACTTTCAGCGCCGCAAAGGGAACAAACTTTTTCGGCATGATGAAGTCGAGATGATCCGCCATGATGAATTTCTGGAAGTCGATTATCAATTGATGGTGGATATTGGCTGTGTCGGCATCCGGGATGCGGCACGCTGGTATCTGACACACCCCGCGCCGGGCGTGTTCAACTGGTCATGGCTGGATCGCGTGGTAGCTGCCGCCGATAAGTATCATCTGAAGCTGTATCTTGACCTGTGGCATTATGGCTACCCCGACTGGTTGAACCTGATGGATAAGAGCGCACCGGCACATTTTGCCGAGTTTGCCCGTCAGATCGCTGTACGCTATCCATCGCTGGAATACTACTGCGTTTGCAATGAGCCGAGTCTGTTGATTGAACTGGGCGGGCGCTTGGGGCGCTGGAGTCCATTTCTGCGCCGCAAAGACCCAACGATTGTCCGTCGTCAGGTCAGCAAAGCGATTATTGAAGGCTCGAAAGCCATTCTGGATGTAAACCCAAATGCCGTGTTGATCATCCCCGAACCCTGGCACGCCACCGAAACAAACCCCGAAGATAATCAGGCGGCAGTGCTGGATACAGTCATGGGGCTGCGCGATCCTGAGTTGGGCGGCAGCGATGAACTGGTGACGATCATCGGCTTGAATCATTACCGCGACTCGACTTTGCCACCGTTTCACAAGCTGGTGATGAATGCCAAGAAACGCTGGCCGCACAAACAACTCTGGATCACCGAAACCTCGGGTCCGCCGACGGGTTGGCAGCAAACCGAGTGGTTCTGGTGGATGCTGGCCGAAACACAGCTTGTCCGCATGAGCGGCACACCGATCCCGGTATTCACCTGGGCACCCGCCATTTCGATGTATGACTGGATTGACGAAAAACGTCAACTGCACAACGGTATCTGGATCATTGATGAAAAGACTGGGCAGCGCATCCCGAACGGCAAGATGCTCCAGGCGATCAAACTGGCGCGTGAATACGAGTACATTCGGTAGCCTGACCATTTGACTCAACCTGGCGGACATACTATCATGGTGTGCTGACACAAAGCACACCCCTGTCAGAAAGAAGCAGCATGATAAATTCGCTGGATTGGGTCAAAGGCTATCGGGATCGGCGTGAAGGCGTCGTGCCACATACCTACAGTGCCCGCTACTCATTGTCCGATCTGACAGAGCGCGGTTTGCTGGATCGGCAGGCCGTAAACGGGATGCTGCACGACACACAACTGCAAGACTATACCTGGCATATGATCTGGGCGGAAGATTATCCGACGATGGATGATGAACTGATCAACCGCTTCAATGACGTAGATGGCTATGTGGTGTTTCTGCATGGCGTGACCGGATCAAATATGATCTGGGAAGACCTGCCGGGTATGGTTGTGCGGAAAAATCGGCGGTTGGTGGCGCTCGTCGCCGATCATAACGGGTTTGGTGAGACCCCGTTCGCCAAACATCGCCCGGCCATTGAGGAATGCAATCCAGTCGCGGCCATGCACGCCGCCGAATGCTGGTTCGATCTGCTTGGGCTGCGGCGTGCGACGGGCGAACCGCGCCCCAAAGTGGTCAACTTCGTGGGGCATTCAATGGGCGGCGCGGCCTTATTCTTCCTCGATGAGTCGCGCTGGCGGTACGGTGAGCAAACGCGCGTGGCACTGGCTCCGGCGCTGCTGCTGCGGGATGAAATGCACCGCGTCTTTTTCAACACGATTGGTTTTGGCGTCGGATTAGTGGCGCGGATGGGCTTTTTGGAAGAAGTTGAAAATGTCGTGTCGTGGCGAGCAATTGAAGTGCTGACCGATGGCGCGACGAAAGCCGTCTACGATGAACATATCCGCGTTTATGAAACAACGGCCAAATCAGTCACGGCGCGGGCATGGGTAGCGATGGGCGTTTTGCACCAGAAGCCGCAAGCGCACTCATGGGATTTGATGCAGGTGGTACTCGGCCACCGCGATTTACTGGTTGGCGTCTCGCCCATGATGGATTTGCTGCAAGAACTGAACTTCCATGTCGATCAGGTACGGGTGGTGATGGGTACGCACTACCTGTTTTCGGTAGGCGAACAGTTTCAGCGCGTCCATACCGAGAATCGCCAGCTTGTGCTGGATGATGTGCTGGAATTGCATGAGCGCGCCCTGAAATTGCAACGGAGCGGTTGATCTGTATTTTGCGATTTTCACCTTGACACGCTCCCGACGCGCTGCTACACTGACTTCCAGCATATAGAATGACTTCGACGGAACGTAGTACGCGCCAGAGTTTGCAGCGAGTCGCCGGGTGGTGAGAGGCGATAACCCAAACGCGGAAATCCATTCCCGATCAGTCGCCGCCGAAAGAAGGCAGGCCGGGTTCGCCCGTTAGCGCGTCGGAATGAGGCCGCAACAGCGGCGAATTCAGGTGGCACCACGAGTCCCTCGTCCTGAGCAATTTTGCTCATGGCCTGGGATTTTTTGTTTTCAGTAGTGGAAAGGGATGAGATGCAACTGACACCCGGATTTTTCGATGCACTGGTATTAGTCGTCGTCGCGGTGGGGTTGGTGCTGGCCGCGATCCGTATTCGCCATGATTTTAGGAGTGGGCCGCGTTTCACAGGCGAGATGAACACCGTGCCGCGTCCCAAAACCAGAGTCGTCGCTAGCGAAGGTAATAAGGGGAAACATCCATGATCGATATTAACTTGATTCGTGAGAAAGCCGATTGGGTCAAGGAACAGCTTCGCAATTTGCAGGACGAGCCAGCCACTGCGCGCGTGGATCGCATTCTGGAACTGGATAAGCAGCGTCGTGCCCTGCTGACCGACTCCGAAACGTTGCAAGCCGAGCGCAACAAACTCAACAAGGCGATGGGGCGTTTTCGGGGCAACAAGAGCGTGACCCCAGCAGCAATGGCAAAAGCGGCGATGGATGTGATCGGCGCGATTGAGCGCAAGGATTACGAAGGTGCGTTATCGCTTCTGCAAAATCCGGCTACGGACGGTCACTACGAAGGTGATCCGAACGCGGCGCTGACGGCACTCAGCGACGCCCTGCGCGGTATGGGGGATCGTGTCGAAACGCTGACCAAAGAGGCGGATGCGGTACTCATTGAGCAGCGTGAAAATGAACTTTGGATTCCCAACATGCCGCATCCCGACGTGAAAGTGGGCAAAGACGACAGCGAAAACATCATCTATCCACATGAAGGTGAGATGCGCCAGTTCGATTTCGCGCCCAAAGCCCACTGGGATTTGGGGCCGGAACTGGGCATCATCGACTTTGATCGGGGCGTCAAGCTATCGGGCAGCCGCTTCTTTGTTCTCAAGGGGTTAGGCGCACGTTTACAGCGGGCGCTGATCAGCCTGTACCTGGATATGCACGTCGAACAACATGGCTATACCGAAGTGGATACGCCCTATCTGGTCAAAGAGGAGATGCTCTTTGGTTCGGCGCAGTTCCCCAAATTCCGGGATGTGGTTTACTCCGACCCGGAAGCCGACCTGTATTTGCTGCCTACTGCCGAAGTTTCGGTGACGAACCTGCATCGTGACGAAGTGCTGGAAGCCGATCAACTGCCGCTGAAATACGTCGCAGCGTCCCCTTGCTGGCGCAAGGAACGTACCAGTGCCGGGCGCGATGTGCGCGGCATCAAGCGCGTCCACCAGTTTATGAAAGTCGAGATGTACAAGTTCACGACACCCGAAACGAGCTACGCCGAACTTGAGTCGCTGATCGAAGCGGCTTCGGACGTTGCCCGCGCGCTGAAAATCCCGTTCCGCCGGATCGAGCAGGTGACGGGTGATCTGGGTTTCGCGGCGGCCAAAAAATTCGATCTGGAAATGTGGGCACCCGGCTGTGGCGAATGGCTGGAAGTTAGCTCTTGCAGCAATTGCGAAGCGTTCCAGGCACGCCGCGCTGCGATCCGCTACAAGCCTGTGCCCGGCGCAAAACCGGAGTACGTACATACGCTCAATGGATCGGGCTTGGCACTGCCGCGCACGATTATTGCCATCATCGAAAATTACCAGCAGGCCGATGGCAGTGTCGTGATCCCGGATGTGCTGCGCCCGTATATGGGTGGGTTGGCGGTGATTCGCAAGCTGATACCTGGGACTTGAGTCCCAGGTCGATCAAACGGAATCCTTATTCGCCCAGCATATAGCGCCGGGGCTGAGAAAATCAAATTACTCGGAGCGCAGCACCTTGAGCGGCTTTTCGCCGGATGCGCCCCAGGCAGTCGTGGCCGCAGCGGTCAGCGCGATTCCGATGCACAGCAGCATCAACAATAGCGCGCTGCCATAAGGGACGTTTTGTGCCAGCACAGGCGTCCCCCCCGCCGATAAAAGCAATATCACGCCTGCCACACCAAGTCCAACTCCAATCAGCCCGCCAATTAAGCCCAGTAAGGCGTTTTCGATGAGCAGCATCCCCAGGACACGTTCGCGCTGTACACCTATTGCCTTCATCACCGCGATCTCACGCTGACGTTCGAGTGTGGTCAGCGCGACAGAGTTAGCGATTACGACCCCGCCCACGATCAAGCCCAACACGGCAATCATCGTTGGGAAAGCCGTGAATGTTCCTAGCAGTGTCGTAAACAGTTGTGTCAGAAACGACGTTTCAATGATGAATGCGCCCGGAATTGCGCTCAACTGGCGTCGCAACGCTGGTAGATTCGCATCGGCCACATCTGCCCAGATTTGCACAGAAGTGGGCGATACACCAGCGGGCAGCGCATCATAGGGAAATTTGATCCCAACCCCCAGACCACCGCCGAAGATTGAACTTTGCTCGATGCCAACCACTTCAAATGTGGCCGTCGGCGAGTCGTTGTTTTTGCCGAAACGGTAGGTAAGTTTGTCACCAATATGCACTTTGGCCTCTTTGATCGTGGCCGTATCGGAAACGACGATAACCGCTTTCCCGACATCGGCAGGCGTAAGCGCACGGCCACTGATGAGCGCCGCTGATGAAGGCTGGCCTGCGGCTTGTCCTGTCAGCGTGCCGAGGCTATCCAACTGTACCTGTGCCAGGTCGATCTTCTTGTTATTGCCGGTGTTTGCTAACTTTTCTTGCTGCTGAAAGGTTGAGTCTGCCCGGAACCGCGCTTTGAGTCTGTCCGTGTCAACCGTTGTGCCATCGGCTTGTGCCAGCGAAACAAACGTCCCTTGATACGAACGCTGCACCTGATAACTATGAACGCCCTCGGTAGTGGTCAGGAGTTTTTCGACATTGCCAAGTGTGTTTTGAAGACCGAGTGCGATGATTACATTGTTGCCGTTATATTGGTTGAGTGCATACTTCAACAGGCCATTGACGGCGTCGGCAGACAGCGTAATCACGCTGAGCGAAAAGACCCCCACAACCAACGCTAAGAGTGTGATCGCGCCACGTCCGCGCGTTGCCAGCATTTGGCGTCGTGCGATATGCAGATCGATAACGCCAAACCCTGGCAGGAAACGCCCAATGATCCAGATCAGGAACGAGAGCAGCACGAGCAGCAGTCCCGCGCTGATGAATGCGCCCAGCGTAACAGCTATCGCCAGCCCGAAACTACCCAGGATCGTGTTCGCCACGAGTGCCAGCGCAATGATAATCACGAGCAACGCGCCCAACGTGCGGAGCAGCCCGGCACGCGGCATTGCGCCCCCGGTGGGGTGAAGTACCAGCCCAGGGCGCACCTGTCCAGCGGCCAGCGTTGGCAAAAATCCAAAAATTGTGGTGATCAGCGTCCCGACAAGCAGGCCATTCAATGCAGGAACCGGCGCAAGGCGGAAGATCAAGGTTTGTGCTACCAAATTTTGCGCTACACCCTTGACGATCAATGTAGTTGTCCAGCCCAACACAATGCCAAGTACACTACCGATGATGCCCATTATGATCGCTTCGACCAGGAACAATAGGGTGATCTGATTCGCTCCCAGGCCAAGCGTCTTCAGGACGGCGATCTCAACGGTGCGCCGCCGCACAACCACCTGCATGGTGTTGATGATCCCGATACTGCCCAACAGCAGCGACACCAATCCCATGATGGTCAGTAGTTGGCTCACCTGATCGGTGACGGATTTATTTTGCTCAGCCAGATCAAGGGTCGTCTTCGTTTGCAGGAATGGAAAGGCCGCCTTGAACGAGGTCGTGACCGCGGCCACTGTTGACGGCTCGCGGAGTTGGACATAGACCGTATCAATCGTTGGAGTCGCGCTGGTGAAATATTGCGCCGCACTGGCATCCATGTAGTAAAAGCCGAACAGTGAGGCCAGGATGCCGTTGATCGGGTCGGTGATTTCGGCGGCGGTAGGTACGATTCCGCGTACTGTGAAATCAGTGGTACTACCGTTTGGGCGCAGCACATCGCCCACTTTCGCATTGAGTTTTGAGGCCGCCTTTTGATCCAGCAACAGGTCGGTGGGCGCTTTGATCAAATCGGCTAGCGGTTGTCCGGTGATCGATTCAATATGCGCGTAAAACGGGTAGACTTTCGGATCGATCAGGATAGGTTGCACCTGTGAGGCTTGAGCGCCGCTGCTTTTGGCCGTCAGCGCGACGCCAACGCCAGTGCCACCAAACGCACCGCCAGGACCAGCTATGTCAATGCTATCAGTAAGTGTCGCCTGCCCCGGATAGGTCTTTTCAAACCAGGCCGCAAGCTGTTTGAACCCATCCGGCGTCATGGTGTAGTACGTTTGCGTTTGCCCGAAAAACGTGGTCTCTGCGCTCTGCAAGACGCCGCTCTGAACGCCCTTTTGCATGACGCTATCTTCGGCATCCTGCGGAATCTTGAATTGGAGATCACCGCGATTGGCAGCTTGCAGATTGCCGTTGAGCGTATCCGCGATCATGACCGCAAGCGTTTGTAAGCTAACAACCGCCGCGACCCCTGCCGCAATACATAACAGTGCAAAAAATGTCCTGCGCCCATTGACACGCAGATCGTTCAGAGAATGCGCGATGTAAAAACTCAATTGCTGTAGCATAGTGTCACCCTCAACTTGTTTGCGACGGCACAGCCGAAAGTTCACCCGTCGCGCGCTTCTGCTTGAAGAATTCAACCGCCGCTGTCTGCGCGCTGGCGCGTGCATCCACATCCGTTGCGATGCGGCCATCGGTCAGCGTCACTAATCGATCCATCTGAGAGGCGATCTCCATGTTGTGCGTCACAACGATCACGGTTGTGTTCATGCGCTTTTGCACATCGCGCAAGGCATTCATCACCACTTCGCTGGAAGTCGTATCAAGGCTGCCCGTTGGTTCATCGCAGAGCAGCAACGCCGGGTTGTTCGCCAAAGCACGGGCGATAGCGACCCGCTGCTGCTGTCCGCCGGATAGCTGCGCGGGACGATGACCGAGTCGATCCCCCAGGCCGAGCAATTCCAGTAATTCTTTGGCACGCACGCGGGCATCGCCTTTACGCGAACGTGAGAATTGGATCGGCAGTGCCACATTTTCACGCGCCGTCAAAGTTGGAACGAGGTTGAAGAACTGGAAGACGAAGCCGATCTTTTCGTTGCGAACTCGTGTCAGGGCACGCTCATTTAGGTGCGTAATATCTTGCCCATCAATGGTGACGGTGCCGCTTGTAGGCGAGTCTAGGCCGCCAATAAGGCCAAGCAGCGTCGATTTGCCACTGCCCGATGGCCCGATAATGCCCAGAAACTCTCCGCGTGCAACGTTCAGCGATACACCTTGCAACGCTTGGACTTTGACTTCGCCGACTTGAAGCTGCTTCGTGACGTTCTCCACCTCAAGAACATAGGATGTTGTATTCATCGGGAGGGACTATCCTTTCACATGCCATGTGCTGCTCAGTTACCATACGGCTTCAGTACCCAAATGTTGCTCCCAATCTACCGATAGCAGGGAAACGAAAATCAATCCTGATGCAAACTCGTTAAAATTGGGCCTTGCACCTGTAAAAAGATGGTGTATACTCTCCCCTACATGAGCAAACGAGCCGCAAGGCACGGTCTCAAACCAACTGGGAGGGCG
>JBBSEU010000110.1:0-16913 GCA_038239365.1 Aggregatilineales bacterium | reverse complement strand
TCATGCGGTATTAGCAGCCCTTTCGAGCTGTTGTCCCCCGCTGAGGGGCAGGTCAACTACGTGTTACTCACCCGGTCGCCACTAACATATTGCTATGTCCGTTCGACTTGCATGTATTAGGCACGCCGCCAGCGTTCATCCTGAGCCAGGATCAAACTCTCCATAAATTGTGTCACCGTAGTGACGAACACCACTCTGTACACAAGTGAGTGATGTACGGATTCTTCTTACTTTCAGCACGCTATCGCGCTTCCGGCACCTGCCCTCAGTTTTTGAGGCTGAAAGCTGATACCTGACCGCTCACAGCTTGCCTTTGCGTTTCTTCGCTGTGCTTGCTGTTCCTATCACTGTTCAGTTGTTAAGGTGCGTCCCAACGTTTGGGTTCAGGCGACAAAAAACCGACTTGCTACTCAGCTTGTCGGCTCTAGACGATAATTTCAGATTGTGTTGCCACTCTCCTACTTATACTCCTCTATCGTCTTCGCGCCCTCCCAGTTGGTTTGAGACCGTGCCTTGCGGCACGCTTACTCATATGTCTTGAAGTATACACTATCTTTATCATCGCGCAAGGGGGAATTTTAAGCTGTTTGCAACAAGTTTCAGAAAACAATCACTTCGCATTGAGCAGCGCCAAGAGCCACATACGCTTACGGCTTTTGCACATCGACCAGGATCGATGGCCCTGGTGATCCAGCCTCGCTGAACCAGGTCACGCCCTCACGGATCATATCCAATTCCAAACGGTAGCAACCCGGCTGCCCCGGCGCGACAACACGAATGGGAAGTGTCACTGATTTTCCGCCCGAAATGGTGTTACCCAGCGGCGTTCGTTCGCCATTTTTAACCAGCATCACGCCCGCTTCGGTGCGCCAGTGGTACGACAGGCTCACCCCTTTGGTACTCGTTTGAGGGCTGCTCCAGGGCGTCGTGCCATCGTTGCGCGCCTTCACCATGACTTCAAGCGTCTGCCCGGTCTGCATTCGCGCCGGAATATCATACTGCAAATAAGACGCTTTGAAGGGTGGTCGATCCAGCCGGAGCGCACGCATCCCGAACTTTGCCAGTTGGCGCTGCATCCCGCCCAGGCCGAGCGCATCCGTGATGCGGGCGATGTACGGCCAGATTTGCAAAGCCAGGCCGAGTCCCAAACTGCGCTGCTTGAATGCCTGCCTGATGCCCGCACCGATCCCTTGTGACGAACGCACCAATTTAGGCACGTCGCGGCCAAAGTCGGGCGCATGACTTGGGCTAGCCACCCATTGTTGGAGGCGTTCGGTGGTCGCTTCATAGGTAAAGCGATTCAACAGCAGTTGATAGGCACGCCGTCCCATCTGAACCGTTTCAGCGCGATCATCAACGCAGCGTAGTAAACAGCGAGTCAGATCGGCGGCATCACCGGGGCGATAGGCCAGACCACCGCCCGCCGCGACCACTTCATCGGAAAGTTCGGTCAATGATGAGGAAACGCTCGGTAGCCCGGCGCGCATCCAATCCAAAACGCGCGTGCGACTGCCTAACAACGCTTCATAGGATGGCCGATCCACGTTGACGCCGACGTTGCTTTCCAGATAGTAGGCGGGCACGTCATCATTCGGCACCCAGCCGCACAAATGATAACGATTCTGGTAGGGCGATCCCTCGATCAAACGTTGGAAGCGCGTGTAGGTCACATCATCGTGGCCGTCGATCTTGCCGCCGGTTGATACAAAAATAACGTCCGCGCGCTGGCTCATCACTGTCTCAAGCGCGTTGAACAATGTATCAACATCTGTCCAGGTGTTGTAGCCGCCCGAATACAAGATCACGAAGGTGTTTTCATCGGTCAGCACGCCCCGAATCACTTTGCGCGGTGGATTATAGGGTGTCGTTTCGGAGGCAATCGGGATCGTCGTGGCAAAATCGTAGCCGCTTGTCCACTGATTGAGCCGCCCCCAGATGCCCAGTTCGCCGATGATTGTCCACTGCTGGCGCTCCGAAACCGCCGAAAATATATCGGCGCGCTCAATGGCTTTGCGCTCGAATGCCCAAAAATGCGAAAGATGCGAATCATCGCCGTAAACCAGCGCCTTCAACTGCGCTTCGGCCATGATGCTTCCGTACAGATCGCCCCACAATGGCAGATCACCCGCCAGTTCGCAGGCAATCGCGGTGGCGGTAGTCGTTACACCAACGATACAGTTCGCCTTTGCCGCCTTGACCAGTGGCCGCAAGGATGAGGGATTATGCCAGCGCACATCCGAAATGCTGTGATACGTCCAGCCGTCTTCCTGATGTGTCACCACGTCGGGCAGGCCATCGGGATACGATCCGTAAATCCGATCCGCGATCAGAACAACGTCATGCCCGGCGCTTCGCAACACGCTCAACAAATGCCAGGTACGCAGCCCCGGCCCGGACATCCGCAAGCCTTCATGGGGCAGCGGGCCAAATCCAAACATCAATACACGAGTCACAAGTTATCCTGTTTTCCAGCTTGCGCGGAATTTTTTGGCGTCGATGGTTTTATCAACGAACGCGACAGCATCCTGAATAGAAGCAACGCCTTTATACAGCGATTGGGAGGCATTCGTACAGTTAACGATCTCAACGCCAATCGCCTGCACCTGATCTTTCAGCGGCACGCCCTGAGCGGCCAATAATTCGCGCGCGCTGTTGACTGCTTTTGCCAGATCGGGACCCGCTTTGCTGCACAAGCGCACGAACAAGGTTTTGCCCAACGCAGAGGTATCCAGGCGTGCTTCGGCATCGGCACTGCCCCCCGCGCGGAAGGTTTCAGTCACGGCTTTGATCGAATCATCCAGGCTAACCGCTTCGGTTGCGCTCAGGGTTGCTTCGGCAGTGGCCGCGATGGTCTCTGTCGCTTCGGCGGTGGCTTGACCGGTTAAAGTTGCCGACTCGGTAGCCATCACTGAAACCGCCTCTGTAGCAGGCGCAGTCGCGTTAGTCATGGCGGAAGTAGTTGCCAGCAGCGTCGCAGTGGCAGTTGCCATGCTTGTTGCTTCCGTCGTTGCACCAACAGCAGCGGTACTATTTGCTGCCGGGCTGCTCACTGCTGCGACACTGGTTGGGCTGCTCGATGGCGCAAGTACGGGTTGGCGCGTGACAAAGAAAGCAATCGCGCCACCAATCACGACGATCAGCAGCAAGGCCAACAAAACGGGCAGTAACGGACTGCGGCGCGTACTGCCCGTCGCCTGCGATCTGCGTCCTGCTTTGGCCGCTGGATCATCGACGAAATTACGTGGACTCGATTTTGGGCCTTCATTGACGAAACTCGGCATCCGATCCGTATCAAAGGGATCGTTGGATTTTTGGCCGAACATATCATCCAGGCCGCTGTCATCGGTGAAACTGCCCACTGGCGCGTAGTTTGGAAATTCCTGTTCGAGTTTTTCCAGCAGGTCGCGCGCCTGCATGTTGCCGGGGTTGATTCGCAGCACATTATCGAGTGCGCGGCGGGCTTCACTCGGCTCGGAGACGGCGTTTGCCAGCAGCCACCACGCATCCGCATTATCCGGGTTTTTAGCCACAAAAGGATTCAACAAAGCAATGGCTTCGTCGAGATGATCCTGCTGGATCAGACGGTAAGCGCGTTCAAGCTGCGTGCGTGGCGAATCGGTCATAACGGACTCTCCTGGACAAAAGGCGGCCAACCACCAAATTTGACAAGTGCATTCGGAGTATAGCATGAGTCGTACCTGTGTACACGGTACTGGCGGGTCAGGTTCAAGACGTTGGCGTAAGTGTCCCGATCCGGTAAACTGAGGCCGTTTGCCGTCTATACAGGAGTCGCCCAATTCGCGCGCATCGTCCATTTTTGCTGATTCTGATCGCCTATTTGCTGCTGGCGTGCCTGTACAGTGTCACCACTCCGATCTTTGAGGCGTCGGACGAATTGTGGCACTATCCGATGGTCAAATATCTGGCTGATCACGGCCTGGCGCTGCCTGTACAAGACCCCGCTAACGGCGGCCTATGGCGACAGGAAGGTAGTCAGCCCCCACTGTATTACATGCTGGGCGCGGCGCTCACCTTCTGGATCGACACCAGTGATTTGGATCAGGTTCGGCACGTCAACCCACACGCCGATATTGGAATTATCGTGCCAGATGGCAACGTGAACATGATGGTTCACGATCCGGCGCGCGAGTCGTTTCCCTGGCACGGCGCGGTGCTGGCCGTACATTTAGTGCGGCTGCTTTCAGTGCTATTGGGCAGCATCACCGTCTTAATGACGTATCTGTTGGCGCGCGAATTATTCCCCGATCAACCGATCATCGCATTGGGCGCAATGGCACTAACCGCTTTTAACCCGATGTTTCTGTTCATCAGCGGCAGCATCAACAACGATAACCTTTCGACGGCACTGGCAAGCGTGCTGCTTGTCCAGATTGTGCGACTCGTCAAGCGAACCGATGCGCCGCCGCGCCGCGAACTGGCCTTGATCGGGATCGTGGCGGGTGCGGGGATGCTGGCAAAATTCAACATCGGTTTTTTGCTGCCGATCATCGCGCTTGTGATGGCGATTATCGCGTGGCGACTGCGCGATCCGCGCCCATTGATCATCGGTGGATTAATCACAGGCGGCCTGACCGTATTGATCGGCGCGTGGTGGTATGTTCGCAACGCGCAGTTATATGGTGATCCAACTGGCTTGAATGTCTTTTTGCGGATCGTTGGTTCGCGCCCAATCCCGGCCAATTTGCCGCAGTTGTGGAGCGAACGCCACACCTTTCTGATGAGCTATTGGGGCTTTTTCGGCGGCGTGAATGTGCCGCTGCCGGATTTTGTGTACAGCATTTTCAACGGGATCGCGGCATTGAGCGTTGTCGGGGTGGGGCTTTGGCTGGTTAACTCATCTCGACGTAAAGGCGGCACGGTCAATCTGACGCTTGGCCGACTGTTTACCGCGATCTGGATCATTGTTTTGTTCGTGTCGCTGCTGCGCTGGACAAGCGTCACCTGGGCATCGCAAGGGCGCTTGATGTTCGCTGCAATTGCACCGCTCAGTATGTGGATGGCATTTGGTTTGTGGCAGTTGGAGCGCGGCCTGCCGTTCGTGCGTTGGCGATTGCTCCCAAGTAGCATAGCGTTCTTTACTATACTTGCAATTGCATCGCCGCTTATTATTAGACCCTATTACAGTCCATACGATTTCCCATCCTTGTATAATACTCCCAATTATTTCCCTCAGCCCGAAAGTTCGGAAACTCACGCAACTGTCTTTTGCGAGACAACTAGCTCCACGCCCTGTTTGACGATGTTTGAAGCTTATCCATTTCAGCTTAAAGTTCACGTTGGTGAATATGCACGTTTCGCTGCGAATTTTGCCTACACTGACTCCGATCATTTCACGCGCGATTGGAGTGTTTTCGTCCATTTCGTCAACAAAGATGGACTAATTGTGGCACAACGCGATATTTTCTTAGGCCAAGGACTTTGGGCAACCAGTTTGATGCGTGTTGATGCGAATACTACATTTGTGAATTGGCTAAATCATTTTGCTGTCAAAATTCTTGACAACAGCTATGCTCCTCAGGAATTACAGGTTTATCTGGGCTTTTATGATCTCAGATCGAACAACAATCAACGGCTAATTGCAAGTGGAAATCACACGACAGCGGGTAATGAGGTCTGGTTAGGTACTGTCAATCTCCTGCCACGCGACTCCGCTCTGAATGTGCCGAATCCCGCGCATGTCAACTTTGGCGACGAAGCGGAACTGGTCGGCTATGATCTTTCTACACTGAGCATGACGCCCGGTCAGGAAGTCAAACTGACGCTCTATTGGCGCACTCAGCACAAACTGACCACCGATTATCGCGCTTTTGTGCATATCCTGAATATCCCCACCAGCGAACTTTATGGCGCGTCTGATTCGATGCCCGCCAACTGGACTCGCCCAACAACTACGTGGCAGCCCGGCGAAATCATCAAGGACGAACACGTTTTCAAGATCAAAGATGATGCACCGCCCGGCACCTGGCAGATCGAGATCGGCATGTATGAGTTGACAAAAGACAACACGATTCGGCGACTGCGCGTGATCACGCCCGATGGTGGCGAAGCCGAGGATTACCTATATTTGTCGCGGGTGAAGATCGGGCTGAAACGTGATTTTTTCTAAAATACAGTTCACTCCCCGATTACTGCTAACCGGATTGCTCACGATCTATTTTACCCTGGCAATTCTGTACAGCGTCGCCACACCGATCTTTGAAGCGCCCGACGAGAACTATCATTTCGCCGTGATCCAGCACATCGCCCGAACGGGTTGGCTGCCTGTGCAAGACCCATCGGTGAAAACACCCTATTTTCAGGAAGGCAGTCAACCGCCGCTGTATTATTTGTTGACAGCGCCCATTTTGGCCTTCGTGCCGGGCGCGGCACAGGAACTGTATCCACTCGAAAAGAATCCGCACGCGCAGATCGGGATCGGGTTAGCGCGTATTAACCGCAATTTCTTTTTGCACAGCCCGGCGGAGTCGTTCCCGTGGCGTGGCGTGCCATTGGCCGTTCACCTGATTCGGCTGATCAGTGTGGCGCTTGGTGCCTGGACGGTGTTTTGCACTTATCGAATCGCGCGCTGTGTCTTGCCCGATCTGCCGATTATTCCGTTGGCGGCAGCCTTATTTGTCGCCTTCAACCCGATGTTTCTGTTCATTCGTGGCAGCATCAATAACGATACACTGGTCACAGTGTTGAGCGCATCGGCGTTGTGGCTGCTGGTGATGGGATTAACCTCACCCTCTGGTCCCCTCTCTGTAAACGGAGAGGGATTTAGGGTGAGGTCAACATGGACTATATTGAGCCTCGTCCTTGCCCTGGCCGCAATTACCAAGCTAAGCGGCCTGACTCTATATGCGCTTGCGGGTGGCGTGCTGATGATTTTGCTGCTCAAGCGGCTGATCACATTCCGCCAACTGCTGATTCGGGTGGGCGTTCTGGCAATCGGCTTCATCCTGATCGCGGCGTGGTGGTACGCGCGCAACCTTCAACTGTATGGTGATCTGACCGGGCTAAGCGTGATGATTCGGATCATCGAGCCACGCACAACGCCCTACACCTTTTTGACGATGCTCGATGAAATGCAAGGCTTGCGGATCAGTTCGTGGGGGTTGTTTGGCTGGCTCAACCTGATCGGCCCAGGCTGGCTGTTCGATGTGATGGATGCGCTTACCTGGCTGGCGTTGATCGGCGGCGTGGTCTGGATCGGTCAACAAATACGGACACGCCGTTGGGATCGGGTGATCATCTTCGGCGTGTTTGGCGCGCAGGTATTGATCATCGGCATAAGTCTGATCAACTGGACACGGCTCACACCCGGCACACAGGGGCGTCTATTATTTCCGGCGCTGCCTGCTTTTGCGATGCTAACCGTTACGGGTTGGTACGCGATTGCGCGCCTGATTCGTCCGGCGTTGGTGCTGCTACCGATTCTGCCAATGGCGTTGGTGGCCGCCGCTGCGCCATTGTTCATCATTGCCCCGGCCTATGCAACGCCCTCAACCGTTCAGGCGATCCCCGCCGACGTTATTCCCGCTTCGGCGCGTTTCGATCAGGTGGAGATCGTCGGGCACAGCGTCACCGATCAAGCCATCGCGCCCGGTGGAGTCGTGCCAGTGACGATCTACTATCGCGGCCAACCCGATCCGCGCAACCTGAGTCTGTTCCTGACCGTCTACGACTGCAAACAGCAGGTGATCGGCAAGATCGACTCGTATCCGGGCGGCGGCAATTTGCAAACCGCGCTCTGGCAGCCGGATAAGATTTATGCCGATCATTACGATGTGCAAATTTCGGATCAACTCGAAACGCCCTGTCAACCGACGATTGAACTGGGCTGGTGGGATTATGCGACGCGCACTTATATTCCGCGTTCGGACAGCACGACTGGTAACCAGAACCGCTTGATCTGGCGTAGTGGTGTGGTGGTTGATCGGACGTTGCCGCCGCCCGTACCGAGAGTCGCGCAAAGTGGGTTATTCAGCGGCGCGTTGTGGCTGAAAGGCTACACGCTCGATAGCGATGCGGCGCTGCCCGGCGGTACGCTGCATGTCACGTTGGTTTGGAGCGGCACGACGCGCATTCACGAGGATTTCACGGTCTTTGTTCACCTTGAAAGTGGCGATGGCAAACTTATCACGGACAGCGACTCGCCGCCGCGCAGTAACAATTACCCAACATCGGTTTGGCAGCCGGGTATCGTGTTCGAGGATACGCATACGCTCAAAATCCCCTCGACCACGCCGCCGGGCAGCTATCGAATCGTGATTGGGCTATATCGTCCGCGCGATCTATCCCGGCTACCTGTTGATACGGGCGGCGACTCCGCGATCCTGAATACTCCGATTGAGGTCAAGTAACGTGAAAATCGGTCAGCGGCGCATCCCCGCCGATGTGCTTTGTGTCGTGCTGTTGGTGGCGTTGTGGTGGCTGTTTTTTTGGCGATTATTCACGCCCAATACGGCCAATCAACTGTCGCTCAAAGAGGGCGATTTCAGCGGTCAGTTTGTAGCCTGGGCGGGTTATCAGGCCGAACAACTGGCACAAGGCCGAATCCCGCTCTGGAATCCATTCAACAACAGCGGTCATCCGTTTTTGGCCGATACGCAGGCCGCCGCCTTTTATCCGCCACGCCTGATCATTCTGGCGCTCACCAATTTGGGCGGCAAGCCGACGCCCGGTGTGCTGTACAGCGCCTTACAGATCGAAATGGCCGTACATGTGCTGATCGCCTCACTGCTCATGTACACACTCGTTCGGCGTATGTCCGACAGCCGTTATCGTTATATGGGCGGGATCGTCGCCGGGCTGACCTTCGCCTATGGCGGTTACATGACCGGCTATCCGATCCTTGAACCTGCCACGTTGGGGGCAGTCATCTGGATTCCGCTGGCAATCCTGGGAATGCACGAAGCCACCCGGCACACACGCATGAACTGGTTGTGGCTCGGCGCGTCGGGTGTGGCGCTTGGCTTATCGCTGCACTCCGGCTATCCACAGCTTACCCTCTGGTCAATCTATATCACCGTCGCTTATCTGGCTTATCGCGTCTACATGCAGCGTCGATCCTGGCGTGTGCTGGTGATCGGGACAGTGTTGTTCGGCGCATTGGGCGGGGGATTAGCTGCGATTCAACTGCTGCCCGGTTTGCAGTATTACGCGCAGTCGGCACGGCACGCCAATTTCACTTTCGAGAGCCAGGGCAACGGTTTCCCCTTGTACGATATGGCGCAGATGCTTTTCCCCGGCTTTATAACGCTCTGGTCACCGCTCTATTTTGGCATCGTGGGCACGGCATTGGCGCTATTGGCGGTATGGCGTCGGGTGGGCAGTGCATGGTTCTGGGCAGGCGTAATGCTGATCGCGCTCGGCCTCAGCTTCGGACATAACACGCTCATTTATGATATTTTCTACAATTTGATCCCCGGCTTCAGCTTGTTTAGGCAGCAGGAACGTTCCGCCTTCACTATTTCGGTAGCTGCCTCGATCCTGACCGGACTCGGTGCGATCAGTTTATTTGATCATTTTCAGCTTCCGGTGCGCTATCAACAGGTGATTCGCGTTGGGTTAGCGATCATGGCCGCTGCCGTAGCGATCTTTTTCATCGGCTGGCAGATCACGAATACAGGTAACACGCGCCTCAACTTCATGGCATTTAGCCTATTCATTGGCGCGTTGACCGTTGGGCTGTTTGCCTCACCCCCCAACCCCCTCTCCGTAAACGGAGAGGGGAAGTCAAGCTGGCGTCCGGCGGCGCTCGTTTTCTTGATCGTGATCGATCTGTTCACCATCGGTCATTCGATTGACAACTACGACACACACCCGGTCATGGCGCGATTGCCAACGCCGCCATTGGTCAAAGCGGTTCAGGCCGATAGTGATGGCGTGTATCGTGTGGATGGGAGTCGCGGCTTGCTCGAAAACTATGGCAGCTTTTACGATGTGATGGACATTCGCGGGATCAGCCCCTTGCGGATAGATCGCTACGAACGACTGCTTGGTATCCCGCTCCAGCGCATTTGGGAACTCTTGGCTGTACGTTACGTGTTCACTGATAACCGCGAATTGCCCGTTCCCAGCAGCATCGTTGCCAGCGGTGAAGACCCACTTGGCAAAATCAATTTGCATAAGTTGGCCGATCCGCGCCCGTTCGTTCGACTGGTCTACCGAACCTGGATAGAGCCAGATGATACGGCGGCGCTCAACGCATTGGCCGATCCGAACATCGACGTGCGCCGAACGGCGATTCTGCCCGCTGATCCACAGGCGAATTTACCCGATCAAGCACCCGCCGATGCTCAGGCGCGGCTGCTCAACTATGCGCCGGAGTCGTTCACCATCCAGACGACCAGCGCAACGCCCGCTATTCTGGATGTATCGCAGGTGAATTATCCGAACTGGACGGCCACTATTGACGGTAGTTCGGTCACAGTTTTGCGCGCCAATGTGGCACTGATGGCCGTCGTCGTCCCGGCAGGCACACACACGGTACAATTCACCTATCGATCTCCCCTATACGAAATCGGCGCGCTCATCACCTTTGTGACGATGATCGGCGGGTTATTGATCGGGATCGTTATCTGGCGAAGGCGTATTGATTATGGCGACTCCGAACCTCGGTAGACTCAGTTTATCCGATCCGAACCATGAGCGGCTGACGGCGGTACTCGTGGGTCTGGCATTGGGCGTTAGCGCGCTCTTGCTTGGCGTGCTGACCAGTATCGGCGGGCCGTTGATCGGATTTGGCGTGTTGATCGGGGCGGGCGTGGCGTTGTACGTCCTCAGCGATCTCATGGCCGGGCTGTACCTGACGTTGATTATCGCGGCGCTGCTGCCCTTTGCGACACTGCCCGTCAAAATCGCCGTGACGCCAACGCTGATTGACTGTGCGATTGGCGGATTCATCGTCGTGTATCTGTTCCAGTGGATGACAGGCAAACGCTCCCGTCCGCGTTTTGTGACCGCCCATTTGCTGATCGTGGCGTTCATGCTGTTCGCGCTGTTCAGCTTCGTGGCCGGGTTGGGTCACTCCTCACTGACCACTACAATTTTGCGCGAATTTGTCGAATTGATGCTCATCATGGTCTTTGCAATCATTCTGCTGGATGTAATCCGGGACGTGCGAACGCTGCGCCGCATCACTTTTGCGATCCTGATCGTCGGGGCAGTTCAGGCCGTGATCGGGATCGTGCTAGTGCTGATCAATCCGGTGACTGCTGAACGTTTGCTGAATACACTGAGTCGCTTTGGCTACCCGGCGGGCGGCGTGATTCGTTACGTCGAGGAAAACCCATCGCTGGCTGAACGCGCGATTGGCACCTGGGTCGATCCGAATGCTTACGGCGGTTTCCTGTTGATTGTGGGTATCATCGGCGGCGCGCAAATCCTCTCCGAAAAGCCGGTCACGGGTTCGCGCTGGTTGGCCGTTGTCCTACTTGTGCCAGTTGCGTTGGCGATGCTGCTCACCCAGTCGCGCGGGGCGTTGGTGGCAGTGGCCGTCGCAGCGGTATTTTTCGCGGCACTGCGCTATCGCTGGTTGATCCCGCTGATGATCGTGGCCGGAGTCGCGTTTGTGGTGCTGCCCTTCACGCAAAGCTATGTCAATCGCTTTTTGCAGGGCGTCAACAATCAGGATTTGGCGACTCAGATGCGTTTCGGTGAGTATAAAGACGCGCTGATCTTGATCGGGCGTTACCCATTGTTCGGGGTTGGTTTCACCGGTGCGCCGGATCGGGATATTTATCTGGGCGTTTCGAGTACGTATCTGACCATCGCCGGGAAAATGGGCGTGATCGGTTTGGGGCTGTTTCTGCTCACCATTGCGGAAGTTTTTCGGTATGGATTGTGGCGCTGGCGCACGATTCGACGCGATGCACTGCTGGCGAATGTGTGGTTAGGCTATGCCGGGGCGCTGCTAGGGGCGATGATCGGCGGTGTCTTCGATCATTTTTATTTCAATATCGACTTTAACAGTGTGGGGCTGATGTTCTGGCTGACGGCGGGGCTGGCACTGGTGGCCGCGCGGCTGACCGACTCGACTTGAGCGGGCGACGGGATTCGAACCCGTGACGTCTTGCTTGGGAAGCAAGCATTCTACCACTGAATTACACCCGCGAGTGCGGAGTATTATAGAGGCTGGCGGGGTTGCCGTCAAGATTGATGTTCGCCCGCTTGTGAATAATTTCCCTTACTTTTCCTTGTTGACACCGCTCAAAAAGCCATGTTATACTGATCGCGTCCAATTTATTTAAGTGCCCCTGTGCTGACCTAACAGCCAGAGGCGTAGTGTACCTACAAGGGAGGTAACACAATGGTCGACTCTACCCCGAATCCGCTGTCCTTTCCAAATGCTGATGGTGATCAGCGCCCGCTCCCGGAAATTGTTGCCGCTGGCAAACCCGATGAACCCGGAAATCCCGGTTGGGATGCCTTTCCGCTTGCCTACCACGACGTTGAAGGCAACCGCTACTACGCCGTTCAGGATTGGTTAATTGGCGTCGCTCACACGCCGAACGCCAGAACCTTTTGGGAAAAACTGAAGCGGCGATTGAAGAAGGCAAAAGTTGAACTGTCCCCATCGTGGGTACAGTTGCCACACACAGTCAGTAACGGCAAAAAGTACGACATGGATCATGCCACCGCCGAAGGGTTGTACATCATCACACAGCGCATGGACGCCGAAACCGGACTGCGTGACCGCGTTCTGCGCTTTCTGGCAAAGGCAGGCGTGATCGTCGATGAAGCGCGTACCGATCCCGACGGTTTGCTGGCTCAGGTCGTCGGCAAAAATCCCGAACGCGCCGTTGAACTGGTGCTTGAACACTATCGCCGCGAAGGCAAGCCGGATGAATGGGTGGCCTCACGCATTCTGGGCATCCGCACGCGCAAATGGTTCACACAGGCTTTTCAACAATCGCTTAGCTTCACGCCCGGTTCACCGCTGTTTGGGCAGATCACGAATACGATGCGGTTGGGCATCTGGAAACGCAAGACGGGCACGCTCAAAGCGCAAATGCACCTCAAGGAAAATGACAGCCTGCGCGATCATATGCCCGCAATCGCCTTGAACTACGAAATGCTGGCCGAGAATGTGTCGGCGTTGGCGCTGGCGAACAAGAAGGGACTCAAGTTTGATGAAGCGGACGCCATCGTGCGCGAAAAATCGGAGTTGGTGGGCAGGCAGGCCGACGAAATGGGGCGCTCCCTGAACATTGACATTATGACGGGTAAGCCGCTGATCGATGCGGGTGATAGCGAGTCGTGAGGTTATAGAGCTGGGGACTTGAGTCCCCGGCCATAAAAACCGTGCATTCGTTAGAGGCGCACGCGCAAGGTTTTAACTTCAAACGGGCGCACCTCGAAATGCACCTGATGCCCGTCTACGGCAACCGCGCCGATTTCACGTTCCAACAGGTTCACTTCAACCGCGCTGCGAACCGGTTGGGCAAACGTGATCGAGGCCGGGCCGCGCTGGTTATGTGCTTCGTACAGTCGGACGATCAGCCCGTCGCCGTCCTGCGCCATTTTGACCGTCTCCACGACAATGTGATCGGTTGGCGTCGAGAGGAACGAATAGCTGGCTGGCAGTGTGGCCGCGCCGCTGGCCTGACCCGCGACAGTGTGCAGCGGCGCATTCAGTTCGTAGGCGCGGCGCACAACTTCGCCGTCGCGCCAATCGCCAGCGTGCGGCAGCAAACTATAGGTGAAGCGGTGAACGCCGCGATCCGCGATGGGATCAGGGTGAACGGCGCTTTTGAGCAGTGACAGGCCGAGCGTGTTATCGTGCAAGCTGTGCCCGTATTTAGAGTCATTGAGCAGTGCCACGCCGTAGTCCCCTTCGCTCAGGTCTGCCCAGCGATGCGCGCACACCTCGAAGCGCGCCCAATCCCAACTCGTGTTGCGATGCGTTGGGCGTTCCGCACTGCCGAACTGAATTTCGCAGGTGGCGCGCGTGGCATTGATACGCAGCGGGAACAGGACGCGCAGCAGCGTTTGATCTTCCTGCCAATCGACTTCGGTCACAAAATCAACGCGGCGCATCGTGCGCCAAAGCTGAATGCGCTGCGTGATCGTGCTGCGCCCCACCTGTCGGACGATCTCGACAGCGGCGCGAAGGGGGCCATCTTCAACAACTTTCCAGCTTTGCACGTCATGTACCGGATAGGGTTTTTCTTCGTAGAAGGTGTCAATGTCCCAGGCGCTCCAATTCATCGGGCGGTCTTCATAGGCGACCAGTTGATTACCCGTCGTGCCTGCCGCGATCACTTCACGGTTTGCGCGCAGATCGTACAGCGATTTGATTTCGCCGTGTTCATCCAGTTCAAGGCGCAGTTCATCGTTTGCCAGTGTCGTTTTTGTCGCCTTAACCGTGCCTGTTGCCGTGATTGCTTTAATGGGCGCGTAGCCATAAGAAGGTATGGCGGTTTCGACCAGTAACGCGCGTTCACCGGGGCGATCTTCAACCAATTGCGCGGCATTTTGTAAATCGGCGACCTGGGGTTCGTTTTGGGCGTTCAGATCGATACGAACCACGTCCTGACGATCCCAGGGCAGCGTATTGAAAACGATCAGTCCATCACCGCCGATTTGCGCGGCGATATGCATCAGCGCATCAGCGCGAACCGATTTCCCGATCTGGTCAACTTCGGCGAATTGCGCGGCACTGTCAACGTATACCTGGCTGATGCTGCTGCCCGGCAAAATATCGTGAAACTGGTTGAGCAGAGTCACCCGCCAACCGTTATCGAGTTGCGGCTGCTGATTAGATGCGCCAAGCAGGTTCGCCCAGGCGTTCAACCATTCGGCTTCACGATAGAGCAATTCGGCCTGACGATTGTTCTTTTTGACCTGTGCCTGACTGGTGTACGTGCCGCGATGAAATTCCAGATACAGTTCACCCACCCAGGTGGGCAAACGCGGATCGTCCCAGACGCGATCATAGAGCCGCTCGAAATACTGTTCGATGCGCCCCAACCTGATCTTCGGGAAGCCGGGCAGGTCTTCCAATGTGTGAGCCACTTCCAACATTTCTTCGGTGGGGCCGCCGCCGCCATCGCCCCAACCGTAGATATATAGCAGTTCGTCGTTGACCGCTTTCTGGCGATAGTGATTCCAGAGGCCGAATGCTTCACCCGAACTCATGCGCCCGACATAGGTGTAGAACTGTGCATCGGCGGGGTGTTTGACCGGTGCATCAATCGCCGTGACGAAATGAGTCAGCACTTCCGAACCGTCGATGCCGCGCCAGCGGAAGGTATCAACCGGCATTCGGTTGAACTGATTCCAACTGATTTTGGTGGTCATGAAGCAGTCGATACCCACGCTGCGAAGCAATTGCGGCATGGCGGCGCTGTAGCCAAATACATCCGGCAGCCAGACGACATGCTGCATCGCGCCGAATTCGCTGTCGAAAAATTCCGCGCCAAAGGTCAGTTGGCGGGCAAGCGACTCGCCGCTGGGGATATTGCAATCTGGTTCAAGCCACATCAGGCCGACGGGTTCAAAGCGCCCTTCCGCCACGCGCTGCTTGAGCCGTGCGTACAGTTCGGGATCGTCCTGTTTGAGATAGGCATAGGTTTGCGGCTGGCTCATGCTGAAATGATAATCGGGGTAACGATCCATCAGGTTCAGGGCACTGGCGACGGTGTGCGCGATCTTCTGGCGCGTGCGCCACAGCGGCCACATCCAGGCCACGTCCATATGCGCGTGACCCGTCGAAAGGATCGTCGGCTGCTGACCGTGTTCAAGTCCGGCGCTCAGGTCATGCAAAGTGTTGAGTGCCGCGCGTGCCGACTCCGCGAAGCGATCACTGCCCCAGCCTTCGCGCAAATCGAGCAGGTTGTAAGCATCATTCAAGCGGGTGAGCAGCGCATGACGGATCGGATCAGCGTCGCGGTAGGTTTCAATTGCGGCCAGGATCGCCTGCATTTTGTGCCCAAGCTGGAAGATCGACTCATCCCGAAGTTGATAGGTCAGCCCGGCGAAATCTTCCGGGAAGGGCAGGTAGCAGCGCAGCAAAACGTCGTGGCTGCCCGTGTGCAGATCAGGCGATAGCAGCACCGCGCGGTGAAATTGATCCATTCCGGCGAAGGCTTGACCATCCATATACATAATCGCTTCGAGACTGGCTTCGCCCCGGCCTTGCCATTCGAGCGCCAGCAGCACCGATTTTCCGCGCCATTCGTCCGGGACGCGGATCGTGGCGCGAAGCCAATGGTTGCTGCCCCCTTCGGCGGGGATGCCCCACATGAGCATCGGCGGCTTGACATTCGGATCAGCACCCGGCTTGACGCCCCATCGCTGCCCCGGACGGAGCAAGCCCCAGATCGGATCATCGGCAGCGGGTGGCGGCTGCATGGCGTTATCGGCGGGCGTGCCGGGCGCAACACAGCTAAGCACCTCCTCAACCGGACGGGTGGCGCGCACTGCCGCCGCGATCAGTTCCGGGATGCGGAGTTTCAATTTTTCGATTGTCCAAAACATGCTTGAGTCCTTTTTGAGAAAATAAAGCGCCCTAAATTTGCCTCACCTCAACCCCTCTCCGCAAGTTATGCCGCACATACCACTTAGCTGACCACCTCATTCAGTTTGCTGAGCAGCCTGCTAACCTTGATCGGTTTAGGCAGCACCGCGTTGAACCCGGCGATCCGTGCCTGTTCGATAACCCGGTCAGAGGCGTAGGCAGTGATGGCGACGACGGGCACCTGCGCCAATGTCGGATGGGCACGGATGACGCCCAACAAATCCCAACCATCTGGTTTGGGCATGGACAGATCGACTACGATCAGGGTTGGTTTCGTCGTATCCAGCAAGGCCAGACCCTGTATACCGCTGGACGCGCGGTGTACCTGTGCCCCATTGAGCGTCAGCATGTCGTGAACCAGATTCAGGCTGTCCGGTTCATCATC
>JBBSEU010000109.1:0-17068 GCA_038239365.1 Aggregatilineales bacterium | reverse complement strand
GCATCCGGGCAGGTGATAACTACTACCGCAATGGCAAATGTAAGTGCCGAAACGATAGTCTGTTGACGAATGAAAAACCAGTAGGCAAACGTCAATAGACCGCCCCCTACCGCGACCAAGACCAGATACTGTGCGGCTTTGTCTGCAAGGCGCTGCGCTGGCGCTTTTGAATTCTGAGCCATCTGTACCAGCTTGACGATCTGGCTAACCGTTGTGTCAGCACCAACTCTGGCCGCCTTCGCTTTTAGACTGCCATTACCATTGATGGTCGCGCTGATCAGCATATCTCCCGTTTTCTTGGAAACAGGCTGGCTTTCGCCCGTGATCATGCTTTCATTGACGTTGGAGTTGCCTTCCAGCACTTGGGCATCCACCGGGATTCGATCCCCCGGACGAATCACGACGGTATCCCCCACATGAACCTCATCCGTCGGAATCTCTGTCTCAGTGCCATCGCGCTCGACGTGAGCCATTGGCGGCGTCAGTTTGATCAGCTTTTCAATCGCCTGATTTGTCCCGGCGCGTGAACGCATCTCCATCCAATGGCCGAACAGGACAAAGGTGGTCAGCATTGCTGCCGCTTCGTAGAATGTCTCGGCCTGGAAGATGAACGTTGCGCCGACACTGAAAATATACGCGGTCAGAACGCTGATACTCACCAGGACGCTCATATTCAGAATTCGCTGGCGTAATCCGTTACGTGCGCCTACGAAGAACGGCCATGCACCATAGAGGACAACGGGCGTTGCCATCAAAAACCCAAAGAGGGGCACGGATAACCCAAAGGGCGGCGGGATCATCAAGCCGAACAGTTCGGCCAGATGGGAGGTGATAAAAATCGGGATGGTGAAAAGGAGCGAAACCAAAAAACGGTTACGCATATCGTGTGCCATGCCATCGGCAGACATACCCGCGTGACCCATCATCGCGTGTTCATCCATAGGATGCTCAGCATGATCCGCATGGTCAACCATGTGAGTTGGCTTCTCAGCTAAACCATCAACCTGGATCAAGTTCTCAGTCATCGGAACTTTCCCCGTCAGCTTATTACGGTCATTAGAACCCTGGCCGAACGGATTTCTTTCGTGGGAAGCAATAAGCAAGCCAAGTTGCGGTGCTGGTATGTGGCGAATGCCCAGAGGGGAAATGTACCGGGGCTGAATAATCTGAAAAACGCAAAAAAGAAGCGCGGCAACAAATGCCGCGCTTTCTGCTGCGAGTGGATGAATTATTTGGCCGGGAACTTACCCGTATCGCCAGAGTACGGGTCAGAGGCGGTTGGCGCACCGACTGCGGGGCCTTTCTTCGGCCATGCGGCGATCTCGATGGTGAGCCGATCAAAGTAGCTGTTAGGCGGCGTGTTGCCCGTCCCGTAGGAGAGGTCAACGATGCGAACCTGAACCGTCAGAGTTTGCGTTTCGAGCAGGGTGATTCCGCCCGCTTTGGCAAGTACGGCTTCGCCCTTCGGGGCAAGTTCGGCACGCAAGCCCTCATCATTAAAGGCATATTCGCTCATCAGCACTTTGGTCACAGTGCGAATGTCGTTCTTATCGAACACCCAGGCTTCAATGGCCGTGACTTTCTTGGGATCGCCGGTGCCAATGATCTTGGAGATACCCGCACCCGTCTCGCCCAAAAACTCGTCGGCGGGCGTCTCGATGGCGAACGAGTCGTCGTAAATATCATCGTTCAACAGATACGTTGACAAAAATTGTGCGACGGGTGCGCCACGATCCGGGGACGTTTTGGCAAAATCGGTCTTTTGGGATTCGGCGGCTTTGATCGCATCGCGGCGTTCTTTATCCAATCCCTGCACAACCGTCGATGGCCCGGTGCTGCGCCGCTGTAATAACAGGCTGATCGGCACAAGGCTGTTCAGGATCACGCCGCCGCCAACGATGATCGCCAACCCAATCACGCATAGGAATGGCGTCAGGTTGCTATTGGTGAGCGATGGCGTAACCTTCGCAATCTGGTTGGCATTATCGGCGGCCAGTGGGCGAAGCGCCTGCAATCTTGGTGATAGAGCCGCATCCTGGGCATTGCCCGCGATAGCGTCTTCCACGATCTTGGGCGCATTGCCCAGATAGCTCAACTGCCGCCGCGCATTGTCCTGATCATTGGATGCGGAAAGCTGCCAAGCCACCTGCTTGACGTATTCCTGCTTCCAGCTTGTGCCCAGATTGACTGGTTCGGCGGCTGTATAGACGTTGGGGGAAATGGCATACGCCCAGATAAAACCCAGGATCAAGCCCAGCAAGAGCAGCCCTACCGGGATTAGCTTGGGGATGAAGGTTGGTACTGCCTGAACGATTGTCTTGACACCATTCATGAACGATGGCCTTTCCTGCGTTAGCGAAGCGCCAAACCGCGCAAGTTATTCGACAAACCTGTGATCATTGTACATGACTGTGCTAAGCCTGACAACTAGCTCGTGTGGCCTATTTTTCCAAATTGCAATATCGCTAGCAATATTGCTCCTGACCCTGGTCCTTAAGCTGCTGCACAATCGCCCGAACGTCCTGGGCACGGTCTCGATGGCAGACCAGCAGCACATCATCCGTATCCACGATCACCAGATCGTCAATGCCAATCGTCACCACCAGCCGATCACTGACGAGCAGTGTGTGATGCGTATCGATCTGAATGTGGCCCTCGTGTTTGCTGCGTGCTGCGTTGCCCGCCTCGTTTTTCTTGAGGACTTCAAACAGCGTTGACCACGTCCCAACATCGCTCCAACCAATATCGACAGGAATCACGGCCACATCTTCGGCATGTTCCATGATACCGAAGTCGAGTGAGACTTTCTTCAAACCTGCCCACACCAGATCGGAGTGCCCATCGGCACTGCCGCTCACAATGGCGTGCAGACCGCGTGCCATATCCGGCTGCTGGCGCTCAAATTCGCGCTTCGCCTTATCGACATGCCAGATGAACATGCCCGCGTTCCAACTGTATAATCCTGACTCGATAAATTCGGCGGCGGTGGTGGCGTCGGGCTTTTCGCGGAAGCCGCCCGATTGATAAACGGTCAGGCCGTCACACTCACCCAATGCTTGATCGCGGCGAATGTAGCCGAAACCAGTGGCCGCAAATGAGGGCTTGATGCCCAATGTCACGATATGCCCCTGACGAGCGTAGCTTTCGGCACAGCGCAGGCTTTCCAGAAATCGATCTTCATGCGCGATATGGTGATCGGCGGACAGAACAGCGATCACGGCGTCGGGGTCTTGCTGCGCGATTGTGAATGTGCCCAACCCGGCAGCGGGACCGCTATCGCGCGGTTCGGGTTCAACGATGAAGTTGGCATCGGAAAGCTGCGGCACCGCCTCCCGTAAGGAATTGGTCAGATCGCGTCCGGCGACGATGAAAATATGATCGGCGGGCAGCAGTCCGTACAGACGTTCAACCGTAACCTGAATCATCGTGCGCGTTTCGGTGAGCGAAAGTACCTGCTTGGGGCGATGGCGACGGCTCAACGGCCATAACCGCGTCCCGCCGCCCCCGGCCATGATGAGTGCGTAAAAATGCTGCATGATGACGAGTCCTTATTGAGTGATCAGAGCGTAGCGCATCGGGCCGAACTGTTGCACCAGTCCACGTAGTTCCAGAATGCTGAGCGTACTCAATACCTGCACCATCGGCAGTCCGCTAGCCTCAATCAATTCATCGACGTATACAGGTTCGGCGCTCAATGTGTTCATCATTAATGACTCAACATCGGTCAAAGTGACCTGCTCCTGGCTTGCTGGTTTGGTTGTGGGTGTCGCCGGTGGTTCCATTGGGGCGATTAGCGAAACATGCGCCAAAGCACCCGCATATTCGGGATAAATTTCACCTGTAATGTCTTCAACGCGGCTCACCAATTTCGCTTCACTGGTCTGGATCAGCAAATTCGTGCCCCGGCTTTCTGGAGCATAAATGCTGCCAGGAATTGCAAACACTTCACGCCCCTGATCGAGCGCGTGGCGGGCGGTACTTAATGCGCCGCTGCCGGGGCGGGCTTCAATCACCAGCACGCCTAGCGACAAACCGCTGATCAACCGATTGCGTTGCGGGAAATTATTGCCATCGGGCGGCGTGCCAATCGGATATTCAGTGATCAGCGCGCCCTGTTCAATGATCGCGGCAGCCAGCGCGCGATTTCCGGCGGGGTAAATCTGATCGATGCCATGACCAAGTACTGCGAAGGTGCGGCCATGATGATCCAGCGCGGTCTGATGAGCGGTGCTGTCGATGCCTTTTGCCAGACCGCTGATAATGGTCAGGCCCGCCTGAACCAGTTCCCCGGTCAGGTTGCGCGCGACTTGCTGACCATAGGTTGTGGCGCGGCGCGTGCCCACAACGGCAATCGCCCGCGCATCATCAGGTTTCAGCGTGCCTTTGATATATAAAACAGGCGGCGCGTTATCGATCTGGCGCAGCAGCGGCGGGTACTCATCATCCAACAGCGTGATCACCCGCGCGCCGATGTGCGCTACCGCCGCCAGATCGCCATCCAGATCAGCAGTTTGGCGCGTTTTGAGGATGCTGTTACAGGCGCGAACATCCGCAACGGCATTCAGCAGATCGGTTTCAGAGGCATTCCAGGCCGTTTCCAGATCGCTGAAATAATTGAGCAACCCATGAAAACGCGCCGCGCCAATCCCCTTGATCCGATTGAAGCCGATCCAATAGCGCAGTGCCCGCTGATCCATCAGGCGTTATCCGTTACTCGTCGGAAATGAGGCCGGGCGGTGGATCGACTTTCATCATCCCGGCCTCTACGTCGATATTGATGACGACTCCATTCACGGCGGGGATCAGCACTTCGCCATAGGCCGCGCCCTGAATGACATACACATCGTTTGCGCCGGTCTCGATAATATCCACCACGCGCCCCAGATTTTCGCCCGTCATCGTCTCGACTTGCAGGCCGATCACCTGAAACAGGTAAACCTCATCGTCTTCAAGCGGAACGGCATCATCCAGTGACACGAACACAAAATAGTTGCGGAGTGTATCGGCGGCGTCACGATCAGCAATGCCCTGCAAGCGCAGCAAATAATCGGTGCCTTTGTGCGGGCGTGCCCCTTCGACACGATACGTTTTGAGGCGCGTCGTATCCGTTTCCGAGAGACCCAGATGAACTTTTTCGAGGCTTTTCAAACGTTCGGGGAAATCGGTCATGACTTGCATATCTACTTCGCCCCGAACGCCATGCGGGCGCAGGATTTTTCCGAGAATCAAGTAACGGGGCGATTCAGCAGGCGGCATAAACCCAAATTTCTAATAGGTGCGATAACGACTAGATGATTTCCAATGAGACACGGCGATTTTCGTTCATCGCCATTAAACGTACCAGCGCCCGAATCGCGTTGGCGACACGGCCATTCTTACCGATCACGCGCCCCATATCATCCGGGGCAACGCGCAGTTCGATCACGATGGTGTTTCCGGCCTGCGTCTCGGTCACTTCCACCTGATCAGGATGATCGACCAGCGCACAGGCAATATATTGAACCAGTTCTTTCATAAAATAAATCTCCAAAAAAGCTATCAGGTATCAGCAGTCAGCTAATTCAGGATTTAGCTGACCGCTAAAAGCTATCTAGGCGTTGCTCTCGACGTTCAGACGCTCTGGCTTGGTGGTGGGCGCAGGGAACGTTGTCTTGAGGCTGACCGGGCCGCGCTTGACCTTTTCATCAGCGGCTTCGGCAACCAGAACGTCCATCGTTTCGCCCTTACGCAGGCGTTCCAGGCGCTTATCGGTGCCGAGCCAGCCCAGAATGCGGGCAACGGGTTCGCTGGGTTGTGCGCCAACGCTCAACCAGTACAGCGCGCGGTCTTCCTTGAGTTCCATCGTGGTTGGCTGTGTGCGCGGGTTATACGTGCCAATGATCTCGATGTACTTGCCGTTGCGTGGGCTTTCCTGATCGGCGACGACAATACGATAAGTCGGCTGCTTGGTGGGGCCGATACGACGTAAACGAATACGAACCATTGTTAAAACTCCTTAGAGTCGTGTTTTATCGGTCTGAGTGTAGGCGCATCGGCAGCTTCGGAGGGGATCGTCCCTGGAGGAAGGGCACTACCCGAACGCGGCTCGACTTACCTACTGTTTAAACATTCCGCTCAGGTTCGGGCGTCCGCCCTTGCCGAGCATCTTCATCAAACGCTGCATCTCACGGAATTGTTTGAGCAGCGCGTTGACTTCCTGGATGCCTTCAAGCTCCCGTTGTGGAGACTTGTCGGTGTTCACATAGCCTGCCCCGCGCGCGATACGGCGTTTGCGGCTGGCGTTCAAGAGGCGTGGATCGCGGCGTTCCCGTGGCGTCATGGAGCGGATGATCGCCTCGATCTTCCGCATCTGCTGTTCGGCTTCGTCCGAGTCGATCTGATCCTTGAAGCGGCTCATGCCGGGGATCATATCCATCAGTTGGCCGAGCGGCCCCATCTTCTTGACCTGCTGCATCTGCGAAAGGAAATCCTCCAGGTTGAATTCGGCCTTGAGGAACTTCTTTTGCAGGCGTTCGGCTTCCTTCTCATCGAAGGTTTCCTGCGCCTTTTCGATGAGCGACATAATATCGCCCATGCCCAGGATGCGCTGCGCCAACCGATCCGGGTGAAAAACTTCGAGTCCATCCGGCTTTTCGCTGATGCCCAGGAACTTGATCGGCACACCTGTCACAGCGCGCATACTGATCGCCGCGCCGCCGCGTGCATCACCGTCCACTTTGGTCAGGATCAAGCCAGTGATCCCAACGCGGCTGTTGAAGCCCTCGGCGATGCGAACCGCTTCCTGCCCGGTCATGGCATCGGCCACGAGCAGCACTTCTGCCGGGCTGGTACGCCGCTTGACTTCTACCAACTCATCCATCAGCCGATCATCGATCTGCAAACGGCCAGCCGTGTCGATGATCACGACGGTTGCGCCCTGATCTCTGGCGACTTTCAGGCCGCGTTCGCAAATATCGGGCGGCGCTGCGCTGGTGCCTTCATCGTAGATCGGCACCTGGAGTTGTTTCGCCAGCGTTTTAAGCTGATCGACGGCGGCGGGGCGCTGCGTGTCGGCGGCGATCAGGAACGGGCGGCGGCCTTCTTTACGAAGTTTGAGCGCCAGTTTGGCGGCCATCGTCGTTTTGCCCGCACCTTGCAAGCCAACCAGCATAAAGACGCGCGGTGACGGCCCGCTTAGCGACAGTGTGCCGGGTTCGCCCAGCGTCGTGAGCAGTTCGTCATGCACGATCTTGACGACCATCTGACCGGGCTTGAGCGCCTTGCTCACGTCCGCACCAACGGCTTTTTCGCGCACGCGCTTCACGAAATCTTTGGCGACAGACAGGCTCACATCGGCTTCGAGCAGCGCCATACGAACTTCGCGCATGACCACGTCAACATCGGCTTCGGTTAGCTTTCCACGTTGGCCGAGTTTATCGAAGATGCCTTGCAGTCGGTTGGTAAGACCTTCAAACATTCGTGTTTTTCCGCAAAATCGGAGCTTGACAAGCAGTGCATTGTAGTCGATTCAGGGGGGAACGTCAAGATGGGGATCGAAGCGCGAAACAGCCTGGGACTCGAGTCCCAGGCGTGATACGACTTAAACGTCAGTCGTCGTAAGCAGACTATACCGATGGATCAGCGTTCGGCGTGGATTCCGCCGCATCTTCCTGATCATTTAACAGCGGCTTGCCCGTCGCAATGTCGATGTTCAGGGTACGCCCCATCTCTGCGGCCTGCTTGCCCACCAACTCCGACTTCTCACGGACGATCTGATCGGCGTTGTTAAACGTCAGACCGTGTTTGAACGATAACACGTAGGCTGAGGCGTTTTCGGCTATCATTTCGTAGGTCAAGGCCAGACCCGGCATGTGATCGCGCAAGCTGTCGCTCTCTTTGAGTCCCATCTCTTTTTTCAGCGTTGCCGTGTCACGTTTCCAGACGCCGCGCCGCATCGTGTTCGTGATCTTGCCAAACAGCGGGGAAGCGGGCGGAAACAGCAGTGACCGTTGAAACTCGGCAACGAACCATTTGCGCGTCTGAACACTCAGGATACGAGAAGCGATCCACTCATCCGTATCGCCCTTTTTGCGGTAGAACTCGATGACGGCTTCAATCACGCGATCCGGGTTTTTGCCGACGACTTGTGCCAGGAGGCCATCGGGATCGACGCGCGCTTCATCTACCACGACGCCCGCTTTTGCCAGAAAGCGAAGGATGCGGTCACGCAGTCCGGTTTCGGCGTCCATGCGCTGCGTGATGATGTACAGCCCTTCAGCGGTGGCATGATCCATGTCGTAGGTTTTGCCATTACTGGCAGCATAGGGCAACTTCAAACACCGTGTTTGAAGTTCAACGCCAGCTTTTTTAAGACGTTTCTGCATTTGCGTCCAGAATGTACCCGGATGACTCTTAGGACGGGCGATACCGACAATCCAATCTTGGATCGAGTAGTAGCGTTTGCCTTCAACATCGTGATAGGCAAGCGGAAACAATTCCCAGCCAGGATTTTCGGGTTCATCGGGTTTTCCAGCGGCAACAATTTCGGGGAGCGGGCGCTGATCGGGTGAGTGATCATCAGCGTTTGGAAAGGACAGCGGATTCAGGGTAGAGTCGTTCACTGTGTTACCTCCTTCATAGGTACACTACGCCTCTGGCTGTTTGTAGCAGCACAGGGGCACTTAAATAAATTAGACGCGATCAGTATAACATGGTATTTTGAGCGGTGTCAACAAGCAAAAGTAAGGAAAATTTTTTACAAGCTAAGATTGACCCCACCCTCATTACGGCGGGCTTTTTTCCAAAGGCCAGTAGATCGTAACCGTCGTACCTTTGCCCAGCCCGTCGCTCTGGATCGTGATCCTGGCTTTATAGGCGTCTAAAATCGACTTGACCAGCGCCAGCCCAAGCCCTGTCCCCGGAATATCCCGTGAGCGCGCCTTGTCCGCGCGGTAAAACCGCTCGTACAGGTGGGGTAGGTGCTGTGCCGAAATACCCTGCCCCGTATCCTGAATAATGCTGCATACATCGCCCTCAGCGGTTTGCACGCGCCAGTTGATCTGGCCGCCGCCGGGCGTATATTTCAATGCGTTATCCAGCAGATTGCGAAACACAACCGTCAAATGACTCAGACTGGCATTGATCAATACCGGCTCATTGGGCAGTGAAAGTACCCACTCGATCTGCTTTTCGTGCGCGCGTTCGTACATCGACTGATACAGACTCGTCGCCAACCGATTCAGATCGATCTGATCGCGGCCAAGTTCAGCGCGCCCCGCATCGAAGCGCGAAAGCAGCGTCAAATCCTGTACCAGATTGCCAAGCTGAACGACTTCATCATCAATTTCGGCAATATATTGTTTGGCGGTGGCGTCATCCAGCGAAGTATCGTTGCGGAGCGCCTCGGTTCGCAGCCGAATCGCGGTAAGGGGGGTTCGCAGTTCGTGCGACGTGTTGCTGGCGAACGCTTTTTGTTCTTCCAACATGCTTTGCACTTCATCGGCCATGTTGTTGAAGGCGTGTGCCACTTCGCCGATCTCATCATTCGGGATCGGTGTGACGCGGTGCGAAAAATCACCTTGCGACAGGCGAACCGCCGATTCGCGCAAGCGGTAGAGCGGCTGAATGATCGAACGGGAGAGCATGAGCGCGGCCAGTAACGCCAAACTGGTTAGCAGCGCAAATCCCAAACCCAGCACTGCCCAACGTTGCAAGGTGACACCCTGTACATTTTGGGCGGGTACGGCTAGCTGAATGACTGCCGTGATCTGCCCGTTCAGCAAAATAGGCGCAGCGGTGTACAGAACATCTTCACCAGCGTCGTTTTTTCGCTCAACCAGCACCGTTCCGCCATGCAGCGAGGTCTCAATCTCCGGCATACTCGTGATTGCCGCCCGCCCACCGTCATCGTGCGGCGTGCGCGAATCAACGGGCGGTGGGCCCCCGAACCGATCTGCACGATACAGCGTCAGTTTGCCGCCCGCCTGCGTCTCAAGTTCCTTGAGGATGGAGCCAATCTGGGCATCATCCAATTGAGTGCGCGTGTTAACATCCAGCGATGAGCCGATGCTCTGCGCGACTAACTGAACCTCGTTTTGCAAACGCTGTTCATAATCAGCACGTACCGCCGTCGTGATCTGCCGCCCGGCGATCAGAGTCAGTCCCGAAAAGCCAAGCAGAATGATCCCGAAATAGGCCACCAACAGCCGGGTTCGGATGCTCAAAGCGAGTAGTCGTTTCATGTCAATTGAGTGCAAAGCGATAGCCGACGCTGCGGACGGTCTGAATGTATTTGGGTTGGCTCGGATCATCCTCCAGTTTTTCGCGCAGCCAGCGAATATGCACTTCCAGCGTTCGCATATCGCCCAACCAATCCGTTCCCCAAACCTTATCAAAAATCTCGGCTCTGGTCACAACTTCTCCGGCACTGCTAACCAACAAACTGAGCAGTTCAAACTCTTTATAGCGCAAATTCAGTTCCCGATCCCCTTTGAATACCTGACGACGATCCAGATCGATCTTCAACTCGCCGATGGTGATCACATTTTTTCGGGCGGGCGTGGCCGAAGCCGAATCGAACTCGACGCGGCGCAGCAGTGCCTTGATGTGGGCAACCAGTTCGCGCGTGCTGAATGGTTTGGTCAGGTAATCGTCCGCGCCCAGTTCTAACCCCAGTATGCGATCTATTTCGTCGGTCAGCGCGGTCAGCATCAGGATCGGGACAACGCTCGTTTTGCGAATCGCTTTGCAAACTTCCCAGCCGTCCATTTCGGGCAGCATAATATCCAGGATCACCAGATCGGGCGGGCGCGATAACACCGTCTCCAAGCCCGCCGCGCCGTCCCAGGCAGACCGCACCGAATAGCCCATGTTTTCCAGTGAACGTACCAGCGGTCCGGCAATGGCGCGGTCATCTTCTATCAGCACAACGTCTGGCATGGCAGACTCCTTTTCCGTCACCTTAGTATCACACGGTTTTGGGAATATGATCACCGTATTTAAGCCTATTTAATGATATTTAAGTCGTGGATAATACGTGTCTTTGTAAAAACAGTTATCGTTAGGGCATTGCTTAATGTGGAGGTTTTCGTGAAACGTATTTCGCTTTTCCTGATGATGTTGATCGCGCTGGGTCTGTTCAGTGTGTCGTTCGGTGCAGCACTGCACACCCAGGCACAGGCCGGAACTGATGTCGCAACGCAAGCGGGCACTGCTGCCGCCACCACTTCGGCAACGATGGCCGCGACAATGGATCAAATACCGTTCACACTGTTCAATGTCAACACCGCGACAGATGCCGAGCTGCTCACCATTCCACAGATGAACGCGCGTATGGTGCGTGAATACTTCGAGTATCGCCCCTATACCAGCATTTTGCGCTTCCGTCAGGAGATCGGCAAGTATGTTGGCGCGGATCAGGTCACGGCGTGGGAAAAGTACGTCTACATACCGATCCTGGTTGATACCACCGATTCCGTGACGCTCAAGCAAATCCCCGGCGTTACCGATCAGATCGGAAAGGATTTGATTGCCGCCAGACCGTACAAGACGAATGAGGCATTCCTGGCAAAACTGGCAACCTCCCTGACGCCTGCCCAGGTAAATTTTGCGATAAACTATCTGGACGGCAAAGAGGCGCTTCTGACGCCGACTCCAGCGGCCACTGGTGCCGCAACCATGAGTGCAACCGCTACCGCAACGCCTTGACAACCTGGGAATAAATTCTCAACAAGCGAAGTCTACTACAAATGGACTTGTGACCTGGGACTCCTGTCCCAGGCTTAATTTGGGGGAGCGCGATGAACGCAACGATTGTCGAACGCCGCTTTCGATTATTCCTGTTGATTGTCGTCGAAGGCTTGTGCGTTGGCACCGTGATCGAATTATGGCTGGCGAAGCATATCAAACTCAGAGAGCAATTGATTCCATTTGTGCTGTGTGGGATCGGTTTTTTGAGTGTGCTGGCCGTGCTGGTTCGTCCGGGACGGATCACTATCTGGTTCATGCGGCGCGTGATGATCGTCATCATTCTGGGGAGCTTGCTGGGGATGTATTTTCATCTGTCCAGCAATTTCGAGCTTGAATCGGAAATACAATCTGCCACCGCCGCCACATCCGATATATTTTTCGCATCGTTGATGGGAGCCGCGCCCGTACTGGCACCAGGCTTGCTGGCATTGGCCGGAACACTGGCACTGGCGGCGACGTACTATCACCCGGCACTTGGCAAGCGAAACGATATAGCGTTGCCTGCCTCACTGTAAACAGCTAGGCAGCTCTTCGACGTTGTGCGGCCACGTTTGCCCGTAGAAGGCCATGTATTCCGGCACATGCGCTGCCCAATATTTTTCGTTGTGCTGGCCTGTCGGGTTCAGCGTGTAGCCCGGATCGATGCTGCGCGAGATAAGCGCCCGCTGAAAAACCTCGATGTTTGGCCGGGCGTAATCATCTTTGCCCGCATCCATCCACAGGCGCGGCTGCAACCCCGGCGGAAACTTCACATTCACCGCCAGATTGAGTGGGTTGTAATCGGCGGGCGCATTGGATTTATCAAAAAATGGACTGTGCCCGCCCACCGCCCCAAACAAGTCCGGGTGACGGAAGGTAATCTCAAATGCCCAGAAACCGCCGCGCGAAATACCGCCAATCGCCCGCCCCTCACGCGCATTCCAGGTGCAGAAGTTCTTTTCAACCAGCGGCATCAGTTCCGTCAAAATGAACGACTCGAACGATGCGCCCTCTTTGAAATAATTCGTGTTTGCCAGATCGCCACCATCGGGCGTGACCAGCATCATCGGTGGCAGCGTGCCAGCGGCCATCCCGTCTTCAATCGCTTTATCGGCCTTCATACGGTCTGTCCATTCCGTCTCATCCGCATCTGAACCGTGCAGCAAAATGACATACGGATAGCGCCGCGCCGTTTGCCAGTAGCAGGGCGGCAGATAGACCCGATAGGCAACTTTCGTCCGCGCGATCTTGCTATCGAACGTATCCTTGACTATTTGCCCGGTTTTTTCACTGCATACGAACGGCGTTGGCGACGGTGGTTCAGTGGGTGGGATCGGCGTGATCGTGGCGGTGGGCAGCGGCGCAACTGTTGGCGCGCGGGTACGAGTGGCTGTTGCAGTCGGCACAATGACGACTACTTTGGCTTCTGTGCCCAACGGATCACAGGCGGCGGTCAGCATTAACGCAATGATAATCAGCAAAAACAGGCGTAAACGAGTCATCGTTATCATTTTTCGGCTCAATATGCAGGTGATTATAGATCAAACGTGGGGCAAAAAGCATGGAATATCCCCGCCCCCGTCGCTATAATCCGACTGTTTTGCCGCAAGATGAGCATGTGTTAATCAGGATTCAATCGTGAACGCACTTGTTGAATGTATTCCCAATTTTAGCGAAGGTCGCCGCCCCGAAGTCATCAAGGCGATTGTTGATGCGATCACCCAGGCCGCCCCGGTTCGCCTGCTCGATACCAGCAGCGATGCCGATCATAACCGCACGGTAGTCACTTTTGCCGGATCGCCGGAGGCCGTTGAGAAAGCCGCATTTGCTGGAATTAAAAGCGCCGCGCAGTTGATCGATCTGGATGTGCATACGGGCGAACACCCGCGCATGGGCGCTACCGACGTCGTGCCCTTAGTACCGATCAGTGGGATCACGATGGATGAGTGCGTCTCAATGGCGAAGCGGCTTGGCGCACGAGTCGGAGCGGAGTTGAATATCCCGGTCTACCTGTATTCTGCCGCCGCGACTCGCCCTGAACGCGAAAATTTGCCAGACATTCGGCGCGGGGAGTACGAAGGCATCAAAGCCTCAATTGCCACTGACCCGGCGCGCAAGCCCGATTTTGGCCCTTCAGCATTGGGTAGGGCCGGTGCAACGGCCATTGGCGCGCGTCCGGCACTGATCGCCTACAACGTCTACCTGACGACGGATAATGTCGAGATCGCTAAAAAGATCGCCAAAGCACTGCGTTTTTCGAGCGGCGGTTTGCGTTATGTGCAGGCATCCGGTTTTATGGTAGAAGGCAAAGCGCAGGTTTCGATGAATCTGACGAACTTCGAGAAGACGCCGATCTACCGCGCCGTTGAGATGATCCAGCGTGAAGCACAGCGTTACGGGGTAGCGATTGCCTTTAGCGAACTGGTTGGGCTTGCGCCGGAAGCCGCCTTCATCGACAGCGCCCGCTGGTACCTGCAACTCGATAAATTCGAGCCTGATCAGGTGTTAGAGCGCCGACTCCAGGGTATTCCCGCTGCTTCGCAGATGGAATCAAGTCAGGGGGGTGAGGTCAATACCTTCATCGATCAAGTGGCTGCCGGAACTGCTGCGCCGGGGGGTGGTGCAGTGGCCGCCATGTCCGGGGCATTGGCGGCGGCGCTGGTTGAGATGGTTTCCAAACTAACGATTGGCCGCAAAAAATATGCTGAAGTCGAGCCAGAAATGCTGGCACTGGCTCAGGCTGCCGAAATACTACGCGATCAATTGACGCGCGCCGTTCAAGATGATATTGCCGTGTACACCGCCGTGATGAACGCCTACAAGATCGATAAAACCGATCCGAAACGAGAGGCCGCGATTCAATCCGCGATGAAAGATGCTGCCGAAATTCCGCTGGAAGTGATGCAGTTATCGTTAGAGGCGCTCAAATTGGCGCAGCGCGTGGCCGAAGCGGGCAATTCGAACGCCGTCACTGATGCAGCCGTTGGCGCACATATGGCGCTGGCCGCAATGGAAGGCGCGGCGCTCAATGTGCGAATTAATGCCAAAAGCATCACCAATAATACACAGGCCAGCGCCTACCGTGATCAAGTCGCGGCGCTGATCGTTCAGGCACGCACGCTGCACGAGAAAATCACGGTCATTGTTGAGGAGCGGGCGGGGCTGCTATGAGACGTTCGCTATTTGTGGCGGCAATCGGAATCCTGATCGCCGCGCTGCTCATCGGCAATATACCCGTTTCGCGCGCCGATCAGAACGCAACCGCCATCCCGACCAACACGCACCGACCAACCTTCACGCCGACGATCAACACGCCGACAAGTACCGCCGTCAGCACGTTTATCAGTACGATTGTGCCGGGACCGCTCGGTGGCGATTCGGCAACCTGGACGCTGCCCGCGCCGCAAACGACCTTTACCGAACATTTCGTGATGGCGCGGCCTATCGGCCCGGACGCGGTAAATTATCTGGCGCGTAACTATGCTTTCGGCTCGACGGATGGCGGCGGACGCCCGATTCATCACGGCGACGATTTTCAGAATCCTACCGGGACGCCTGTCTATGCGGCAGCCGATGGCACTATCGAATACGCGGGTGATGACGTTCACAAATTGTTTGGCCCGCAGCCGAATTTTTACGGGAACGTGGTGGTTATCCGGCACAATTTCGTGGATTTCAGCGGTCAACCTGTGTTTTCGCTGTACGGCCATCTGTCCCGCATCGGCGTTGCTACCGGGATGCCGATCAAACAGGGGGATGTGATCGGCTTAGTGGGGTCGGCGGGCGTGGCTGTCGGCGCGCATTTGCATTTTGAAGTGCGTGTTGGTAATCCGACAAATTACAACATGGTTCGCAACCCGGAACTGTGGATCGTGCCGTTCACGACGTTTGGCGCGGTGGCCGGGCGCGTGCTGAGTACCAACGGTCAGAAGTTGTATTCAGTGCGCGTTGAAATTCAAGCGGGGGTGTACCGCGAAACGACCACCTACGCCGATGATACGGTCAGCAGCGATTCGCAGCTAAACGAAAACTTCGCGGTGAGTGACCTGCCCGGCGGCTACTATACAATCGTCGTTAAAGCCGATAACGGCGCGCTGCGCTACCGCAATACGATTTACGTGCGTGCGGGCAAGGTCACATTCGTGGAGATTTACATCGCGCCTTGAGAACACAGCCCTCACCCCCAACCCCCCTGGGGGAACGGGAGGAGGCGGGACTGCACGGATGGTTGGCAGAAAAGCGAAAGTAAGGGAAACATTCCCCAGTCAAAACGTGTTGAGAACTGGGTAGGTTCATATTTAGAAGCCCTATGAAATGGATACCGACGCTCAGTGCGACGTATCGAGTAAAACTGGGATAGTGTAGGAACTCAAGGGGTATTCCCAAAAGCGGCTCGCTGCTACCGAGGCGCTAATCACTCTGGTTTCCAAATCCAGCGTCGCGGGCTTTGAAGATCGCCTCAGCGCGGTCTGCCACTTGCAGCTTGCTCAGAATGTTTGAAACATGATTACGCACGGTCTTAGGGCTAAGCACCAGACGTTCGGCAAGTTCAGGATTTTTATAGCCCTGGGCAATCAATTCCAGAATTTCCCGTTCCCGGTCACTGAGTTCAGGAAACATTGGTGGGAGCTTGGCCGGGCGCATACTACCAAAAAAAGTCATCATCCGGGAGGCGACTGTCGGGCTGAAGATCGCTTCACCATTGCCCGCCGCGCGGATAGCACGCTGCAATTCGTCATGCGTTGCCCCTTTCAAGACATAACCACATGCACCTGCCCGCATCGCCGAGAACACCAAACTATCATCATCGAACATGGTGACCATCAGCACCGCGATATGTGGACTGCTATGAATAATCTGCCGTGTGGCTTCAACGCCGTCGATACCCGGCATTTGGATGTCCATCAGGATAACATATGGTTGTAATTCCGCCGCCAATCGGATCGCCGCACTCCCAGACTCGGCTTCACCCACAAGCTCCATATCAGGCGCAGCCAACAGCAAAGTACGAAGACCTTCCCGGAATAGTGGATGATCATCGGCGATCAGAACGCGGATTTTCTCGCTGCTCACAGCGGTATCCTGACCAGGACTTGAGCGCCTTCGTTTTGTTTGGAGGACAGCGTCAAGACCCCACCCAGTTCTTCGGCGCGTTCACGCATGGCGTTCAACCCGACACCCTGCTTGACCTGCTTTGGCATTCCTATCCCGTCATCCTTCACCAAAACCAATACCGACTCATTCAATGTCAGTGTAATTTCACAGTGCTGCGCGTGGGAGTGCCTAATCACATTATTGACCGCTTCCTGCACCACACGATAAGCGGCAACTTCTACGGCTGCTGAAAGGGGTGGCACTACTT
>JBBSEU010000108.1:0-17139 GCA_038239365.1 Aggregatilineales bacterium | reverse complement strand
CCAACGAACCAGAGCCGCGAAGTGCTGCGCGCCTTCCTCAAGGAAAAAGGCTATCGTGTGATCATCGGTGAGGGCGGCTACTATGCGTTCATCAACTGCACGCCTGCCATTGAGCGCGGCGGCTTCAAGGACTCCGAGTCGTTTGGTGAATGGGTTGCCCAGAATTATGGCGTCGCTGTTGTGCCCGGTGTCGCCTTCAGCACTCACGGCAAGAACTGGATTCGCTTCTCGTATGCGCTGCCACCCGAAAAGGCGCGCAAGGCCATTGAACGTTTTGACGAAGCCTTCAACGCCGTCGGGAAATAAATTCAATCGGAAACGCGGCAGCTATTTTGTTGGGGTAGCTGCCGACTCGCTGATCACGTCAATCGTAAAGGGCGGTTTGGCGCGCAGCACGGGCACAAGCCCCGGTAAATCGGAATTGACGACATAGATTTTGCCATTCGCCGCGACAATATCCGTCGGCGCGCGGAAACCCTGCGCCAGAAGTGTGAACTTGCCCTCGGCGTCAATCCGCGCCACCTGCCCATTATCCTGTGCCCAGGCCGCCACGAGCAGTTGTCCGTTGGCGTCATAGGTCAGCCCCTGAAAGGTCAAACCCGCCTGTCGATATAACACCAATGGTTGATCGGCACTGCCGTCGGCCCTGATTTTGGCGCGGTAAATTGTCCCCGTCGTCACATCTGCAACGATCATGGCATTATTGGCCGCATCATAGACGATTCCGGTGGGCTGCGCGCGCGTGTTGCCTGCTGCACTCAGTTTGAGCCATGCCGCGCCTTCCCCACTGACCGGGAAGCGCCATACTTCCTGCCGTGCTGTATAGGTCACATACAAGTTTCCCTGACCATCAAAAGCCAGATGGGAGAGGAACGATAGTCCCAGATTGTCCTGGGTGTTGGCATAGACGTTCACTTTGCCGTCCGGGGTAATTCGCTTGATTGCGCCAACCGCCGAACCTGGTTTCGCGCTGGTGAAATCAATCAGGTAGATCGAACCATCAGGTGCGATTTGGAGTGAGGCTGGGGCAGTGACACCCGCCGCCCGATCCAGCCAGGGCGTTAGCGTGCCGTCCGGTGCAGCCTTGAAGATGATCCCGGTGCCAAAAGCGGTGATGTAAAACGTTCCGTCTGCTGACCGTACCATTCCGGTTGGAAAGGCATTCTCGGCTGGCACGGTGATAAACGTTTGAACGCTAACGCCGGGTGCAGCGCCAACCCCTTCGTGACGTGTGCCGCCCAACGAATTCAGAATCAACAGGATTGTGATCAGGGTGATCAGGATTGCGGCGATAGCAACCCCGCCAATAACCAACGCTCGTTTGAGCGTCAAATTGCCAGAGGGGGCTGTTGCTTCGTCAGTGGTTGTGGCTTTCAAAAAAACCTCAGAGTGGTAAACAGTTCTAAGGATAAGCATATCAGCAATTTGACGGGGTGAGGTAACGTGGCATGAAAAGAGGACACCGAAGCATCCTCTTTTACATCAAGCTATTCGGTTATTCCGAAGCCAGGGTTTAGACGCGCGGGCTAGCCGTGTTACGAGTGAACAGGCGCAAAATACCCAGTAGAATCACCGCGCCGATGAACGACACGAACACGCTATAGATATTGAAGCCAGTTACACCCGGCGCACCGATCACACTGAACAGCGCACCACCAACAAACGCACCCACGATACCGATCACGATGTCGAGCAGCAACCCGGAACTTGTTCGCATGACCATGCTAGCCAGCCAACCCGAAACTGCACCGACGATAATCCAGGCAAGCCATCCCATTGCATCCATGATTTATCTCCCTGTGAACCAATACGCCACTAAAACCAGGTTTCAAACGACTGGCAGCGAATTACGGGAGCGCCGAACGCGAACCGCGCGAGAACATCCGCAGAATACCGAGCAGGATCACCGCGCCAATGAACGCTGTGAGCAAGCTGCCCAGGTTGAAACCACCCTGCACCGGGGTCACACCAGGAAGAATGCTTAGCACAAACCCGCCGATGAACGCACCGACGATGCCAACGATCACGTCCATGATGAAACCCTGTTGAGCGTTGGTCTTCATGACCATGCTCGCCAACCAACCAGCGATAGCACCAATTACGATCCAAGCGATGATACTTCCGAGGTCCATTTTTCTTTTCTCCCCTATAGGCTCCGCACGTTATGTTCGGAGTGTCAAATTCATGCTCTACAATAAGCGAATGGCGTGCCAAGGATGAAACGGCTCATCTGTAGATCGGGCAATATATCTATATTTTTACAAAACTTTAACAATTTCAGCCGTAGTAGTTGCGATTTGCACTTGATACCCGTACAATAAATAAATTAAACGAACGTTTGGTAGCCAGGGCAGATTATCTTCATGTTGCGCTCTTTTTTCCTTTATCTCTCAGCAGCAGGCTGGGCACGCCGTCTGCTGATGGCTTTGCCCTTTGCGACTCGTGTTTCGCGCCGTTTCGTGGCGGGCGAAACGCTTGATAACGCGATTGAGGTCACACAAAAACTCAACGAAAAAGGCTTGATGGCAAGCCTCGATCTGCTGGGTGAAAGTGTTCACAACGAAGCAGACGCTAAACGCGCGACAGATAACTACCTGGCACTGCTCGAAAAGATGGCCGCGACAGGCGTGAAGGCTTACGCATCGCTTAAGCTGACGGCGCTTGGCCTGGGTGTGTCAGAAGATATTTGCGTTCTGAATATGCGGCGCATCCTGACACGCGCGCGGGAACTGGGGCACTTCATTCGCATCGACATGGAAGGTAGCGCCTATACCGAAAAAACGTTGAAAGTTTTCCGCACGCTGCGTGAAGATTACGAGTTTTCCAACGTTGGCATTGTTATTCAGTCCTATTTACGGCGCAGCGAACAGGATATGCGTGAGTTGGCCGCTGAAGGGTCAAGCGTCCGGCTGGTCAAGGGCGCGTACAAAGAACCCGCTGAGGTTGCCTTTCCTGAAAAAGCCGACGTAGATGCAAATTACGTCAAGCTGATGGAACAGTATCTATCGGCGGAAGCGCGCGCCAAAGGTGCTTATCTGGCCGTCGCTACCCACGATGAAAAGATGATCGACGCTGCCAAACGATTCGTTGAGCAGAATCATATCGGCAAAGATCAGTTCGAGTTTCAGATGTTGTACGGCGTGCGGGGCGCGCTGCAGGAGTCGCTGGCAGCGGAGGGTTATCAGATGCGCGTCTACATTCCGTATGGCACGGAATGGTATCCGTATTTTATGCGCCGTCTGGCTGAGCGCCCGGCCAATGTCTGGTTCATCGCCAAAAATTTCTTTAGAGGATAATGTGCCTGAAAACCAAAAAGAGTCGATAACCCAATCGCTTCGAGACGAAACCGCTAAAACACTCGTTTTTTTTCGTGAACTGCCCTCCGAGCAGTGGACAATCCCCATCTATACATCGCCGCACGTCTGGACAATCCGCGATCTAATCATCCATTTCGTGGATACGGATCCGATCCTGCGGCGAGTTGTTCAGGACATTTTGGCGGGTGGCCCCGGCGCTCCCGAAAACGCCGATGTGGACGGCCACAATGCCGAGGCCGTCCCGCGCCGTCGTGAGGAATTTGCCGCCAAATCGAACACGGAATTGATCGATTTATTCGAGTCACAACGCGCCAAACTGATCACGGTAGTAGAAGGCATGAGTGACGCCGATTTCGAGCGTCAGGGACGCCATCCACTGCTTGGCATTATGCCGCTCTCCGAGTTGATCCGGGTGATCTATCTGCATAACAAAGCGCATCAGCGCGATATTCGCCGTGCCTTAGCCACATTTACTGCACAGAGGACAAATTAATTATGAGCCAGGAAAGTGTTCGCATCAATGAGATCGTTCGCCGCCTCAATGAAAGCCGAGCCTATCTGAACAGCGTGATTCGGGACTTGACGTCTGAACAGTGGGAAATGCCCGTCCAGCAAACGGATGCACGCTGGACAGCACGCCAAATGCTCGGCCACTTGCGCGACGCTGAGAAAGGCATGACCGGACAAATCACACGCATTGCAGCGGGACAAGACGGCGTCCCGGCAGATTTTGATCTCAACCGCTGGAACAACCGTCAGATCGAAAAGCTGGCCGATAAATCTGTCGCGGAGATCGTCTCGGAACTGGAAACGGTGCGTGCCAATTTGAGAGGCATAATCGACGCGCTTACCGACGCCGATCTGGACAAGCGTGGGCGGCATGGCAGTTTGCAAATCATGTCGATTGAAGCAATGCTCCACCTGATCGCCGCACATCAGATGCAGCACGCCCCGGAGATTGCGGCCATCAAGACGCCTGTTGCCTGAGCAAACGCTATAAACAAAAAGCCCCCATCTTTCGACGGAGGCTCTTTGCGCGCGGTAGCATCTTGATTACTGGCGAACCAGACGGAGGGACGCTACCGCGCTAAGTTTATTACTGTCATACATGAGTAGCATCACCTCCTTTTCCATAAAAATGGCGAAGGATAAAGCGAATGGTGTCTCCACTTTTCGCAGTGTACCAGTATGTGGGTACGTGGATAAGTATCGCAGGTTTTTGGCGTGCTGTCAACTACTAAAAAGGCTTCTAATGCTACTCTGATTTTCTATGTTGTTTTGCCAGCAGCAGGCCGCTCACGGACTTGCCATCGCAAATGTCACCGCTGATGATCAGCCTGATCGTTTCGTCAAGTGGCACATGAACCACTTCTAAGAATTCGTCCTCGTCCTGCTCAAGTTTCGAGGCGCTCAGGTCAGTTGCCATATACAGGTGAATGAATTCGGTGCTGTAGCCTGGCGCAACAAAAATGCCGCCGATTTTGTCCAGCTTGCCGGGTTTATAGCCCGTTTCTTCCTGGAGTTCGCGGATAGCACAATCGTAGGGGTCTTCGTCTTTTTCGAGTGTCCCGGCGGGGATTTCGAGCAGCGCACGCCGCGCAGCCAATCGATACTGACGTACCAGGATCACATTCCCCTGTGCATCGAACGGCACGATAGCGACTGCGCCGCCGTGACGCACGATCTCGCGTTTGGCGGACTTGCCGTTCGGAAGCTGAACCGTTTCCAGATAAAGATGAACGATGCGTCCATCATAAATTAGCTGCGACTCAATGGCATTTTCATTCAGATGATCGGTCACGATATTTCCTTTTATGCGTCGTCCTGACCCGCGCATGCCTGCGTTTTGCAATGCGCGGCCAGCATCATGCGTACCGTCGAGGCATCGAAGCCGCGTTTACTCAAGGCTTGAGTCAGTGCATCATCAGCTTCGGGATCGCCATTTGTGAAGCCTTCAAGAGGCGTCAGACGGCGGCAATCCAGGCAGAAAACATGCGCGCCCGATTCCTGATGATCATGCCAGGTGTATAGGCGTGTATCTTCGCCGGGCAGTTCATCGACCAACTGCATCTGTACGAAGGCTTCCAGGTTGCGGTAGACGGTTGATAAGCTGCACTCTAACCCGGCAAGCTGTGCCTGAGCAAACAAATGCTCCACCGAGAAGGGACGTTCGTTATCCAACACCAGCCGCAGCAGCACTTCGCGCGGGCGCGTCATTCGCATCCCGGAGTCGTGGACACGCTGCGCCGCTTCCTCATAAGTCATCACGGTTGCACCCCCGTCAACGTTGATCGTTCTTTTCGACTTTTGAGACACGCAGCACTTTTGCCAGCTCGAAACCGATCACCTGCTCCTGAACGCCAATACTCAGACGCAATGGGCCATTGAACGGCGCACGGCTGATCAACTTGATCGCCTGACCGGGGATCAGATTCAACGTCGCCAGATATTTCAGCACTTCAGGATCGTGGCTGTTGACGCGGCTGATCGTCAAACTGGCGGGCGCTTCAATGTCGCTCAACGGCGCATCCACCACCAGCGGCATTACACCATCGGCTGTTGGGATCGGCTCACCGTGCGGGCAGCGCGTCGGATAGCCCGCCATTTGCTCCATGCGCGCGGCCACCGTATCGCTGATTACCGCGCCCATTGCGTCGGCCTCATCATGGACTTCATGCCAGCCAAAGCCCATCACCTTGACCATGAAAATTTCCGAGAGGCGGTGACGGCGAATGCTCATCAGGGCTTCATGTTCGCCCTGGGGTGTCAGCTTCATACCGCGATACGGCTCATGTTCGATCAGGCCGCGCTTTTTCAATCGCTGCACGACGGCGGCCACAGCGGGCGGTGTCACATTCATACGCTCAGCCAGCGCCGAAGTGCTGATATACGGATCGCCCTGGTAATGCACCAGTCGATAGGCTTCCGCAAGGTATTCTTGCATCACAGGTCCGATCATGCCGGGAACTCCACTACAGACACCTATCCACAAACGACATGAACAGGTGTAGACATTAACATTTTGTCGTTTAACACCTCTCGAATAATAACCCTAATGGAAATGATTTGCAATAACTGATGTATCTTATTGCAAATTGGGCGAAGTGCCCCGTCAAGGCGCTTGCAAGTTCTTTGCAAAGTTCGCATAATGAAGGGGATAGTACCCATCTGTTATTTCTCAAGGAGTCCACCACATGAAACGGATTCAGTTTTTTATTAGCCTGAGCCTTGCCGTCCTTTTGATCCTTTCTGCCCAAAGTTATGGGACGCCCGTCCGTGCCGCCGATCCGGTCAAGATTAAGTTAGGGTATTCCGTCTGGGTGGGCTATGGGCCGCTGTTCATCGCTCAGGCGAAGGGCTACTTTGCTGAGCAGGGCTTGGATGTTGAACTCGTCAAAGTCGAAGACCCGAAGGATCGCTTTACGGCGTTAGCGGGCAGCCAGCTTGACGGTCTGGTGACGACGCTCGATACCATGTCGCAGTATTGGAAAGCCGAAACGCCCTACAAAGCAGTGTTGGGGCTGGACGAATCATCAGGTGGTGACGGCATCGTGACCAAGCCGGAAATCACCTCGATCAAGGATTTGAAGGGTAAGAACGTTGGCGTCAATGTCGGCACGGTTTCGCAATTTTTCCTGGAGTACGTGCTGCAACAAAACGGTATGAGCGCCAGCGATATGACGCTGGTCAAGATGAAGCAGGGCGATGTACCAGCGGCATTGGCAGCAGGGCGCATTGACGCGGGCGTGACCTGGGATCCGCATCTGACCAAAGCTGTCAAGAATGGCGGCAAACTGTTGATCTCCTCTAAAGAGACGCCCGGCCTGATCGTTGACATTCTGGTTTTACGCAGCGACGTGATGAAAGCCAAGCCAACGGTTGCGCCGGGGTTGGTCAAGGCGTGGATGAAGTCGATTGAGTATTGGAAAACCAACGGCGACGACGCCGATACGATCATGGCGAAGGGCTTAGGCAGCTTCTACGAAACCGCCGCCGATATCAAAGCTGATCTGGCAGGTGCAACGCTGTTCGATGCGGATTACAATACGAAATTCTTCACCGGGACGGACAAGGGTACGGCCACCGCGACACTGAAATTCGCCATCGACTTCTACACGAAGCTGGGCATTATCACGTCACCCGTCAAGGCCGAAGACTTGATCGACTCCAGCTTTGTCGCTCCGGCTGGCGCGATGATGTCTGGTACGATGGCCGCCACTATGTCTGGCACGATGTCGGCTACCATGTCCGCAACAATGGCTGTGACGGCCAGCAAATAGGAGAGGTCGCCCTCACTTTCAAACGGTTTGACTCCCCTCGCTCAGAGCGAGGGGTTCAGGTGATTTCCAATAAAATAGAGTTTCCCTATGTCCATCATTAAAGAAATGCCTGTTGCCAAAGTTGTGCGTCGCAGAAGACTGAGCGCGGATGTACTCAAGCCGCACGAAGCGATCCCGCGCTCATATTACACAGCGACGGTGATCATCAGCCTGGTTTTGCTGTTTGGCGGGTGGAGCATCCTGAGCTACGGCGGATTCGTCAAGCCGTCGTATTTTTTGCCAACGCCCACACAAGTTATCACGGCGGCCTCGCGTATGGTGCAGTCGGGCGAACTGGCTCTAAACGCGCAGGCCAGCATCAGCGTCGTGGTAATCGGTTGGGTACTGGCGGCAGCGGCGGCATTACCTTTCGGCGTGCTGATGGGTAGTTTCAAATTATTTGAGGCCTTTTTTGAGCCAATAGTCGATTTCATGCGCTATTTGCCAGTCAGTGCAATGATCCCGCTCCTGATTCTATACATCGGGTTAGACATTAAAGAAAAGATCGCGGTTATTTTTCTGGGTACGTTTTTTCAACTGGTACTGCTCGTAGCCGATGTGACCAGTCACGTTGGCAAAGATTTACTGGACAGTGCCTATACGCTGGGTGCATCTCGTTTCCGCGTGCTGACGATTGTGTTGGTTCCGGCGACACTGCCCGGCGTCATGGATGCGCTGCGAATCACGCTCGGTTGGGCGTGGACGTACCTGATCGTGGCCGAATTGGTGGCTGCCGATAACGGTCTGGGCATTATGATTATGGAATCGCAGCGCGGACTGCGTACTGATAAAATCTTCGTGGGGCTGATCACGATTGGCTTGCTCGGCTTCATCAGCGATTTTATCTTCAAGTTTTTGCATCGCCGGCTGCTTCCCTGGTCGCCGCGATTGCGTTCATAAAGACTCCTATGCCTCCCAAACTCCGTTTACAAGATATAACGATGACCTTCCGTACACGGCGCGGCGCGGAAGTGCTGGCCGTCGATCATTTGTCGTTGGACGTGGCAGACCGTGAATTTATCAGCATCGTTGGGCCAAGCGGCTGTGGCAAATCGACGCTGCTGCGCGTGATCGCCGGACTGGTTCAACCCGCCAGCGGTGAAGTATCCCTGGATGGGCGACGTGTGACTGGCCCGGGCGCGGATCGGGGTATGGTCTTTCAGTCCTATACATTATTCCCCTGGCTGACGGTGCAGGGGAATGTCGAGTTCGGCCCGCGTCTCAAGGCCATGCCCGCCGCTGAACGAGTACGGCTGGCAAGCGAATATATTGAACTGGTCGGGCTGAAAGGTTTTGAGCGCAGTTATCCCAAAGAGTTATCGGGCGGGATGATGCAGCGTGTAGCGATTGCCCGCGCGCTGGCAAACGATCCAGAAGTGCTGCTGATGGATGAGCCGTTCGGGGCACTGGATGCTCAGACGCGCGTGATTATGCAGGAGCTTCTGGTGAATCTTTGGCAGCGAACACCCAAAACGATCCTGTTTGTGACGCATGATATTGACGAGGCGTTGTTTCTGGGAGATCGCGTGTACATTATGACGGCACGTCCTGGCCGCATCAAACAGGTGTTGGATGTGCATTTGCCGCGCCCGCGTGCCTTCGATATAACCACCGATCCTATATTTGTGGAGCAGAAACGCGCCGTGCTGAACTCGATCAAAGAAGAAAGTTTGAAAGCGATTGGCCTTATCGGAGAAGGAACTCAAAATGGCGGATAAAGTACACAAAGGCTACCGTCCAGTAGATGCGATGGTTTACCCGCGCTTTTCAGGTATTCGCACGTTTATGCGGCTGCCCCATGTGACCGATCTGGAAGGCGTCGATTTTGCGATTGTGGGCGTGCCATTCGATACGGGCGGAACGTTTCGGGTTGGGGCGCGCTTTGGCCCGGAAGGGATTCGCGCACAGTCGATGCTTTTGCGAACCTATAATCCGGCGCTCAAAGTGCCGATCTTCGATATTCTGTCGGGCGTCGATTACGGTGATCTATCGGTGACGCCCGGTTATCTGCCGGAGTCGCACAAGCAGATTGAAGACGGCGCGAAAACAGTATTTGACAGCGGCGCGACACCGATCTTTTTGGGCGGCGATCATTCCGTTTCGTTGCCATTACTGCGCGCGGCGGCATCGAAATATGGTCAAGTGGCGCTCGTTCATTTTGATTCACACAGCGATTTGTGGAGCGGCTATTTCGGCGGCAAAGATACGCATGGCACACCATTCCGCCGCGCCTATGAAGAAGGTTTACTCGATACTGCCCGCTCAAGCCAGATCGGATTGCGCGGCTCTCTCTACGATGAAGACGACGCCAAAATTACCGAACAGTTAGGCTTTCAACTGATCACGGGGCCGCAAATGCACGAGATCGGGATCGCCGAAACGATCCGGCGAGTGCGCGAACGAGTGGGCACGGGGCCGATCTATCTGACCTTTGATATTGATTTTGTTGATCCAGCCTATGCGCCGGGAACGGGAACGCCCGAAGTCGGCGGATTCACCAGCGCGCAATGCCTACAATTGCTGCGCGGCCTGACCGACTTGAACATCATCGGTTTTGATCTGGTTGAGGTGATGCCACCCTATGACTCCGAAGGTGGCGTGACCTGTTTGCTGGCCGCGAATCTGGTGTATGAGTTCATTTCGCTGATCGCGTTGCAGCGGCGCGGCAAATAGATTTAGTCAAGCTTTAACACAAATCCCTTTGCTTTCTGCTGTGCTTGCTATCGTACTATAGAAAATACAAAAAAACCACGTAGGCACTATAGCTATGAAGCATATCGCAACAATAAGATCATTCTGAATTTTCGTACTCACCTTTGTGCTGATCAGTTTATCCTTACTTTTTACTGCTAGCGATGCTTCGGTATCGGCGCGATCCGCAACGCTCAAAGTGCCGTGTGGCATCCTCGTAGAGCCGCCCACTTCAACATCACTTCCTACGCGAACGCCTGCCCCTACCGCTGTCGATCCCGGCGGTCAGTTCGATCATATTTTGCCGGGCATGGGACGTAATGAAGTTGCCGCTAATCCGTGCCCATCAGCTACGCCAATTCCTGTGCTGGCACAACAATCGACTAGCTTGGGTCCTGACGGCGTTCCCGTTGACGCCAATGGACAACCCTTCGCTGCACCGGTTCGTACAGGTGCAATGAGCGTTCAGTCTGCCGGAACATGCCCCACGATCCCGAATGTAAATGGTGTCGATAAAATTGTGTACGCCGTTTCACGCTCTGGAACAGGTGCAAGCGACTTCGATATTTATAGCATGAACATTGATGGCACGAACCAACAGCAGTTGACCTGTTCAACTTATAACAACTATCAACCTGCCTGGTCACCCGATGCAAAACATATTGCGTTCTATTCAAATCGAGACGGTTTTGAACAGATTTATGTGATGGACGCTAACGGCGCAAATCAACGGCGCGTGACTTCGGATACCAATCGAAATACGCAGCCAAGATGGTCTCAGCCCGACGGCAATCAGCTTATCTATGTTGCGACTGATTCGGCTGGCAAGGTCACTATCAAACTGATCAACGTGGACGGTTCCAACCCACGCACAATCAATATCAGTGCGATTAGCTCAAGAATCGGAAACAATATACGGCCTGATTTTATGCCTACAGGTGATAAAGTTGCTTTTTAAAGCGTCCGTGCTGGCAATCGTGATCAAATTTACACAGCAGATCCGAACGGGAACAACATTCGCACTATCACAGCACGGGGTCTCTTTAATGGCTTGCCGAGTTGGTCACCTGATACAACCAAACTCAGCTTTATTTCCACATCAAACACGAATAATTACTTTGTAAACCTCCGTGCTTCTACTGGCCTGGGTTCGATCCAAACATTAACCACAACAGGTAGCAACTTTGGTCAGGCAACCTGGTCACCTGATGGCAGCAAAATGGTTTTCACTTCTACACGCGGCGGCGGCCCTCAAATCTATGTAATGAATGCTGACGGTTCTAATCAACACAACATCACGCAGAATGCTTCGGCAAATTATTGGGCTGATTGGTCACCAATTCGAGGTTGTGGCGGCATACCAGGTGTTTCTCAACCAGCTTCTTCCACATGCCCCTCCCCACCCATTTGTCCCATTCAAGTTGTTGCAGCTTATCCGGGACGTACTTCTGAAGCAGACACGATGCTTGCAGTCAGTTCGACAGGCGCGGTTCCGGGATTAACCACATATTCTGGACCTACTCTGAATTCCAAAGTAAATGGAAGTGTTTATTGGGGCGCTTCGCTGGATGTTAAAGAGCGGCTTGAATTCCCGCACTTTGCAAATAACCAACCCGCCGGAAGCGATGTATGGTATCACGTAACTTATCTTAATAATAAGTTGGGCACATATTTAGGTTGGATACCAGCGCGTCTAATAGAAATTTACAACCAGGCCGGGCAGTTTAATCACTGAAACAAAGTCATCGAGCCACAGATGTTGAGTGCCTTCGTTGGTTGTGTATTGATTTTTGACATCTTCAGCAATACTGTCGTTAAGGGCAACTACATCTTTGTTGGAAGTCACATTTGGCAGGTAGGTCTTGATTTGATCAAACACAAAACGAGCTACTGGACTGCCACTGAACTTTGTCTCATCATTCTCAACGGAATGGGTTTCCCCAGGCAAGTACGTATCCTGAATCCGGTTATCCCGAATGATTGTGACGAGATCCTTCTGATGATCAAAGTTTTGTGGAGCTCGAAGCGTCATAAACTTGAAAATGTCGGCAATCACTGCGTTATCCATTTGATGACCCTTATGGAACTTAACTACGACGATCAAATTGTTTGAAGGCTGGAAACATAGCGAAAGGATATTCTTACGCCGGTATATGGCTAAGTTTATATCAACAGCAAAAACGATGCAATTTATATTAGTGCTGTTGTGGACATCTAGATAGTGTCCAGTCCAGCTTCCGCTTCTAATAGTTCCAGAGAACTAAGGTGACCCATGGCCTTCCACTTCATAGTGCATGCGTATTCCGTCATTGGTAGCGTATGGCATCGTTATGCTCTCCTTCGACTAAAAGCGTTTGAAAGAATCGGGCGGAAACAAAGGTGCTCATCACCAATTGAAGCATTGTTACCGGGCCGATTCGCTACACACAGCGCTACGATTAGCGTTACAAACAGACGTACTTTGTTCACAAGCCCCAATTGGCAGTCCCCACTTACCCTGCGGTAAGGATTTGAAGGTTCAGTGCTGGAGCTTTTATGAAGTTCAACGGCAAAACTCGGCTGGCTATCGAGGCCGCAAGACGAAGGGTCACATCCTTTGCCGATGGTGTTTTTTTGTCTCACTGGTACCGCTCAGCGATCCCGAAGCGATTGTTCCAACGATTGCCGAAGCAGTCGGGTTCTCTTTCTATCCTGGCAGTGAGGCGAAGCAGCAACTACTCGACTATCTTCGTGCCAGAAAATTGTTGTTGGTGTTGGACAACTTCGAACGCCTTCTGACTGGTGCAAGCTTGATCTTAGAACTGCTGGTGGTGGCTCCGAGGTTGAAAATCCTTGTTGCTTCACGAGGAGGGCTCAGTTTACAAGATGAATGGGTTCGACGGGTTGAGGGTATGGCGCTCCCTGGCATCAACGAGGTGCAGGTGGTCGAGACCTACAGCGCAATACAGCTCTTTGCCCAACGTGCCCGCCAGGTATGGGGAGATTTTGATCTACAGGTCGAGCAAATACATGTTATTCGGATCTGCCAGATGCTAGATGGAGTGCCGCTCAGTATTCTACTAGCTGCCTCTTGGGTCGCTTTGATTTCGCCTGAGGAAATAAGCCGCGAGATCGTCCAGGGCTTCGACTTTCTGGAAACGACGATGCACGACGTGCCCGAACGCCACCTTACGATGCGTGCCGTATTTGATCATTCGTGGAGGACGTTGTCGGACAGTGAACGCGCTTGCTTTATGAAGCTCTCTGTGTTTCAGGGCGGCTTCACACGTGTGGCAGTCCAGGCGGTGGCCGGAGCAACCCTGCAAATCCTTGCGGCATTGGTGAATAAGTCATTACTGCAACATGTCGCAAATGGTCGCTACGACATCCACGAACTGTTACGGCAATATGCTGCGGAAAAGCTGAATCACTTTCCCCAGGCAAGCAATACAGCCCTAAATCTCCATTGTGTGTATTACGCCGAGTTCATGGATTTCCAAAGAGGCCGCTTAAAGTCGGCTCAGCAAAGCGTGGCGCTCATTGAAGTCGAAGTCGAAATTGCTAACGTTTGTGCTGCCTGGACCTATATGATCTACCATCGCAAAGTGGCACAACTTCACAGGTCCGCAGCGGGACTCTTCCATTTCTTGGATTTGCGTGGACGCTATCAAGAAGCCGCAGATCTTGCCGGGCAGACTGCAAAAGCGCTACGGTCAGATGCTCCTGACCCTGAAACTCAGATTATAGTGGGCCAACTACTGGCCCACTAGGGATGGTTTGCTGTGAGCCTGGGCTTCCCGGAGAAAGGAAACCGGCTCGCGGAAGAAAGTCGCGCCATTTTGCAAGATCGGAATGCTCCACAAGAAATATTACTGGCGTTTACAAGCCTGCTTCGTGCCAGCACTTATTTGACCCTAACTCAAGATCAATATGTGGAGTTGCGGCAAGTGGCTCAAGCGGGCTTGAAGATTGCCAGGGGCAGCGGCGACCAATGGCATGTGGCAATGTTCTTATACTGGGCAGGGCAATACGCACGACTCCAGAAACAATATAAGCAAGCAGCGCAGACGGGAGAAAAAGGGTTGGCAATTGCCGAGCGGCTCGGCGAGTCCTGGTTAATAGCGTCTTTCTTCAGCCTGTTGTTGGGGACAGTAGAGTATGAGTGTGGAAGTTATCTCGAAGCTAGAAGGCGTTTTGAGCAAGGGCTGCGTTATTTCAAAGAGACCGGTCAGCCCTGGACGATTGCGGTGAGTTACGGCCATCTCGGCAATGTTGCAGCGGCATTGAGAGATTTCCCTGAAGCAGAGTGTTGTTATCGGAAAAGGCTCAAGATTTTTGGCGAGAGCGATGGTCAACTTTGGGAAACATCTGCACGCTGTTCGGCATAATCACTGTTGTGGAAGCGCAAGGCAGAAAAGAAAGGGCGGTTGAACTTCTTGTACTTTATTTCCAACAGCGCGGCGCAATCAAGATGCACGACGATGAAGCTGAGCGCCTTCGTACTCGGTTGCAAAGTGAACTTCCGCTAGAAGTCTTCGAGGAGTCATTCGAACGGGGCAAAGCGCTCGAATTTCAACAAGTGCTGGTGGAACTGCTGACCGAGTCAAAGAATGCTAGTGAGCAGTAGGAGTTCAGCCTCGCAGCCGCCTTATTGCGATACAAAAGCCTGAAAACGTACCACCCTTCCTTCTTTGGCCCTTCGACACGACAACCACCTCTAATAAAGCATGGTCGGCGCACAGGCAAAAAGGCAGTTTCACATGATTTGCGACATGGAAGGGCATAGGCGATGTTTAATGGGTTAGTAATGCAAATCGTGTATTGTGGCTGCGCCTCGCCTATAACACCGCCGACTTCTACAGCAAAGCGTTCCAGACATGACAGCTAACACCAACGCTGACCGACATTCGCACGATGAAACGACGGGCAGAACAGCAGCAACAAACCGTGGCTTATCCGACCGGGAAAGCACCGACGCCATCGCGTAACTATTGCACATCACGCATCGGCGGAACGCCGAAGACGCTCTTGTACTCTCGGTTGAAGTGTGAGGCGTCGTTATACCCGACGCGATAGGCAGCACTTGTCGCGTCGAGGTTTTCGATCAGCATCAAACGGCGATCTTCCTGAAGCCGCAACTGCTTCTGGAATTGCAGGGGACTCATCGCTGTGACCGCCTTGAAATGATAGTAGAACCCCGAAACACTCATGCCGAGTTCCTGTGCAAGCTGCTCAATGTTCAGCGACTGATCGAAGTTCTGGCGGATGCGCTGGACGGCTTTGGTGATAGCTGGGGTACAACCTCCCATCGTGGTAAGATGACGAAGCCTGCCGCCCTGATCGCCTCTGAGAAGCCGATAAATAATTTCTCGCGCAATCATGGGCATGAGGACGGATGCATCAGCGGGCGACTCCAGCAGTCTGACAAGGCGCACAATGGCATCCAGCAGGTCTGCATCTAAAGGACTAACATCCATTGCTCTTACATCGGCAGGGCTTCGCTGCGGCATATAGTGACCAGCTTCAACCATGACCGAGCTAACAAGCTGAGGATTGAGTTCCAAGCGCAGGCTGAGGTAGGGGCACTCCTTGGACGCTTCCAGAACTTGGCTCACTCGTGGTAATTCGAGCGTAGTGAGTAGATAATGAAAGGGGTCATACTGATAACGATTGTTGCCCAACAGCACTTCTTTACTGCCTTGAGCGATCACACAAAAAGAAGGTTCAAGTACGCTGTGAAATTTCTCTAGAGGCACAGACACACGAGCCAGATATAGACCCTTTAGCGGCTGAATTTCTCCATCTTCATAGACAGTCCGGGTAATCCGCTCAACAAGTTCCATTCGGCTAGCTTGCAAGCGTTGGACTTCCCACTCAGCTTGATGACTGACCACGTTCATAAGCATCGATTCACGTCACACTTGACTATTTCTATAGAATTATACAATTATTCTGGATAATTCTACAATCACCTGTTCTTCCTTTTCTCTATAATGAACTCTATAACGAAAACAAATTCTCCTCTGGTGTTTCAATCAAGCTGGAATCTTGTTCAATAAAGTGTAGGAAACGGAGAAATTCAAGCGATGGAAATCAAACGGAGCGGCTCACAGCCATCTGGCAAAGGGCCAGCGGATTGGTTTACTGGCACAGTTCGCATTGATCCCCTGTTCGATGCACATGACCTAGCACGCGTGGGCGGCGCGAGTGTGACGTTCGAGCCGGGTGCGCGAACTGCATGGCACAGCCACCCGCTGGGGCAAACCCTGATTGTGACGGCTGGCTGTGGACGAGTACAACGCTGGGGCGGCTCGATTGAGGAAATTCGCCCCGGTGATGTAGTGTGGATTCCAGCCGGAGAAAAACACTGGCACGGGGCCGCACCAACTACGGCAGTAACCCACATCACCATTCAGGAACAGCTCAACGGCAAAGCGGCAGACTGGATGGAACACGTCAGCGACGATCAATATCAGGGCTAATTAAGGAATGAAGGTAAAGGAAATAACCATGAGCAAAGTTTGGTTTATCACAGGTGCAGGTCGTGGTATGGGCGTCAATATCGCCAAAGCCGCACTTGCCGCCGGGAATAAGGTGGTCGCCACAGGTCGCAACACTGACACTTTAGCTAAAGCTATCGGCGAGTCGGATGATCTACTGGTCGCTAAGCTGGATGTCACCAGCCCCGCCGATGCAAGGGAAGCAACGCAAGCCGCTATTGAACGGTTTGGTCGCATCGATGTACTGGTTAACAATGCGGCTAACTTTTATGCGGGCTACTTTGAAGAACTGACGCCGGAGCAAATGAATCGGCAGTTAGCTGTGAGCCTTAT
>JBBSEU010000107.1:0-17160 GCA_038239365.1 Aggregatilineales bacterium | reverse complement strand
TATCAACCCGACGGCGTATTCCTGTCCAACGGGCCGGGCGATCCGGCTGCCGTAACCTATGCCATTGACGCGATCCGCGATTTGTCCGGGCAAGTGCCGATGTTCGGTATTTGTTTGGGGCATCAATTGATCGGTTTGGCGCTTGGCGGCAGCACTCACAAGATGAAATTCGGGCATCGTGGTATGAATCAACCTGTGATCGATCCTGAAAATGGCGCGGTCACAATCACCGTTCACAATCACGGCTTCGCAGTGACGGCGGGCACATTGCCCGATGATGTGACCGTGACGCGCGTTAACCTGAACGATGATTGCATCGAAGGCTTGCGTTGTGATCGGTTGCAGATGTTCAGCGTACAGTATCACCCTGAAGCCGCGCCCGGCCCGCATGATGCGCTTGGCCTATTCGATGAATTTATGACGCTGGTTGCACACAAGCAAGAGACCACGCGATGATTGACAGCCCACGTCCGGCGCGTGTGTTAGCCATCGCCGGATCCGATTCGAGTGGGGCGGCGGGCGTTCAGGCTGATCTCAAAACATATGCCGCGCGCGGCGTCTACGGTTTGTCCGCGTTGACCGCTGTCACGGCGCAGAACTCGATGGGCATTCAGTCGCTTCAACCCCTTTCGCCCGAACTGATCGGCGCACAAATCGACAGCGTACTAAGCGATATTGGCGCGGATGTGGTAAAAACCGGGATGCTGCTCAAAGGCGAAGTGATCACGTTGGTTGCCGAAAAGATGCAACACTACAAAGTGACTAACCTGATCGTTGATCCGGTGATGGTCGCGGGCGATGGCCGCCGCTTGCTGGATAGTGAAGCAGATCGCGCTTATATCCGGGATTTGTTTCCACAAGCGTTGATCATTACACCGAATCTGGATGAAGTCGCATTGCTGACAGGCCGCCGCATCGATGCCGCCGGAGATATGTATATCGCGGCGCAAATACTGCACGACATGGGATCGCGTTGGGTGCTGGTCAAGGGTGGACACGCCGCGACAGGCGATGAAATCGTTGATCTGCTGTATGATGGCCGCGAATTCTACGAGTTTCGTGCGCCGCGGTTACCCGTCTGGAATGCACGCGGCACAGGCTGCACTTTTGCCAGCACGATTGCCGCCGAGATCGCCAAAGGTCAGGACATGCCAACGGCGGTACATCTTGCCAAAGAATTCGTCACCGCCGCGCTTAGTGCCGCTGCCGATTGGAAGATGGGGAACGGGCGCGGAACGGTTTGGCACAATCTATCCTAGCCACGCCCAATTCTCTTTACGCGAAGTCCTCTTAAAACCAATTTGACTGCACCTCAATAACTGAGTGCCAAATGCTTGACAATTTGCACAAAGCTCTTTACAATTCGATTTAGTTAAACGTTTAAGTTCGGGCTTGGCTATTGTAAATTTTTGATTTTTGGGAAAGCAAATTTTAGGTACAGTTTTTGTAGGTGTTGCCAACCGCGTTGGTGACGGTTCCTAAATTTTACGTATGTACTATCGGGCTGAAGACCGTTCTGTAAATGGTTTTGCCCGCGTCAGTACCCCTACTCGCTAGGGCGTCTATCGTTTCTGTTAGTTCGCAGGGAGATGAAAAGATGTATAAGAAAGTTCTAAGTGTCGCCGTTTTTTTCATGGTTATTGCGGTCAGCTTGACCGCCACACAGGGTGTCTTTGCGGACGCCGTGAAGCTCAAGTATTGGATCGCCGCATCGCCTGAGGAAACAAAGGCCGTTCAAGCTCAGGTTGATGCTTTCCAGAAAGCGAATCCAGACATTACCGTTGAAGTCACTGCCCCCCCGGAATATGATACGCAGCTTCAGCAGGCGTTTGCCTCAAATGATTACCCGGATGTCTTTTATGTCGGTCAATCGAAACTGGCTGAATATGCGAAGGCGGGCGTGTTGGCCGTTCCGTCCAAAGACAATCTGACCAATGTCGAAGGGCTTTATCCTTCGCTTCACGATACCTTTGTCTATAATGGCAAGTTCTATTGCCCGGCCAAAGATTTCTCAGTCCTGGCACTGGAATACAACAAAGATGCCTTTGATAAGGCCGGTGTCGCTTACCCAACCGATAAGTGGACATGGGACGACCTGCTGAACGCCACCAAGAAGCTCTCCAGCAAGGATATGGCCGGCCTGATCTTCAACGCCGATCTTGATCGCTGGTACAGTCTGTACGTTCAGGCGGGCGGCAAGCTCTATGATGACAAAGGTAACTTTACGCTGGACAAAGATGCGGCCACTGCGGCCTTCAAGTTCTTCCAGGATTTGCACACTGCTGGTGCTAAGTCGTCCACCGATGTTGGCGCGGGCTGGCCGGGTGAAGCCTTTGGACAGAAGAAGGGCGCAATGACGCTTGAAGGCAACTGGATCATCTCTTATATGCTCAATAACTTTCCGGACATCAAGTGGGGTGCAGCGCCACTGCCAATGGGCAAGCAGAAGGGTACCCTCACCTTCACCGTTTGCCTGGCAGTTGGTGCGAACACCAAACACGCGACTGAAGCCTGGAAACTGGTGAACTTCCTGACCAGTGACGCCGGTGCCAAGATGGTTGCTGAAACCGGCTTCGGCCCGATGCCGTCACGTTCGAGTGGTGCTGATCTCTTCAACAATTCGTGGGAAAAGCGTTCGGACAAGACCGGGTTCGATTGGAAGACGGTTGGGGCATACCCAACCAGCGGCAGCTTCGCCGTCGCGCCAATTACTCCGGCGGGCTATCAGCTTTACCGTGATGAGTTGAACAAGACCTTACAGGCATTGCTCGATGGTAAGAAAACGCCTGATGCGGCCTATACGGATATTTCTAAGGTCATAACCGAACTGGCAGCCGAAAAGAAGTAGCCAGTATCGCCCAATAAGCGAATAATCCTCTGTGACTGGACGCAATTGCGTCCAGTCACATCAATTAGCGATTTGTTGTTCGGTGGTGTTGTCCTTATTTTGAGAGGCAAAAAGTAGATGACCGCAACTTCGCCCCCCATCGTGCTCCGCACGCCCAATGTTCCTCGGAAAAATTTCGCGCAGTATTTGACAGGCTACGCTTTTATTGCACCAGCCTTGATCATCATGGTTGTATTTCTAATTATTCCGATGCTCTTTGCGACATTCCTTAGCCTGACAAACTGGGATGGCATCAAGCCATTGTCGCAAGCTGGCGCATTCGATGTTATCGGTTTAAAGAACTACCAGACGCTTTTGTTTAGCGGCACATTGCGTCAAAAAGTGTTTTTTGAAGCCATTCGCAATACCGTTTATTTTGTGATCGGTGTGGTGCCGACTCAAACATTGCTGGCGCTCGTTCTTGCCAGTATTGTTAATCAGCGTTGGCTGCGCGGGAAGGGTTTCTTCCGCACCGCGTTTTACTTTCCGTCGATTACTTCCTCTGTTGTCATTTCGATCATCTTTTTGTGGATGTTCAATCAGAGCGGGTTGATCAATGCGACCATTCACGCTATCCTGCCCGCATATGATTCGGTCAACTGGCTGCGAAATGATAATGGATTGTTGCACGGCGTCCTCGGTATCTTTGGCATTAATCAGCAAACCGTTGGCGGTTGGGCGAGTACCGAAGTGGCCGGGATGCCGCTCTGGGATTGGCTCAAAGGGCCGAGCGTGACCATGTTTACGATCATGCTGCTGAACACTTGGACAACCATCGGCACGTTGATGATCATCTATCTATCGGCGTTGCAGAATATTCCGAGTTCGGTCTATGAAGCGGCACAGGTAGACGGCGCGACAGGTTGGACAACTTTCCGGCGCATTACCGTTCCGCTGCTGCGTCCAACGACCTTCTTTGTGATAACACTAGGACTAATCGGCACATTTCAGGTCTTTGATCAGGTCTACGTGATTTCGAGCGGCGCATCAAGCACGACTACGATTGCCTATTATGTTTATACAGCGGGTTACAAAGACAATCTGATGGGTCTTTCAACGGCTGCCGCGATTGTTTTGTTTATCATTATTTTTATCTTGACCCAAATTCAGCGTCGTATTACAAACGACACGGCCAATAATTAGGGAGCGGGCAAATCACTATGACAGCAAGTACCGCAGCAAGTACCAGTCAAATCGCCGTCACTACCAGTTCAGCGCCGAACAACCCCACCCGACGTATTATCGGCATTGTCGCAATCGCTTTTTTGATTATTTTTGCGCTGATCGAAATTTTGCCGTTTGTGTACACGGTCATTAATTCATTCAAATGCAAAGCCGTCATCGTGAGTTACCCGCTGGCGGTTTTGCCTACACCGCCGTTCGACGTGACGTGCAGCCAGACCAACGGCGCAGCCATTTCGGCGACGCAGTTTAGCAACGGTCTCACCTTTAACTCAACAACTGAAGGTTATCGGGGTGTTCTTGCGCTCGATTTCCCCAGATGGACTTTCAACACCTTTATCTTTGCCATATCAATTACATTGCTGCGGCTTGTCCTCGACTCGATGGCCGGTTATGCGCTGGCACGGCTCAGGTTTCCCGGCAGAAACATCATTTTCCTGATCATTCTTGGAACCCTGATGATTCCAGGGGTGGTGCTGCTGATCCCACGCTTCATCCTGCTCAAACAGTTGGGAATGCTCGGCCAATGGCATGGTTTAATTATCCCACTGATGGTGGACGCTTTTGGTGTATTCCTGCTGAAACAGTTCTTCGAGGGCGTGCCCGCTGAAATTGAGGAAGCGGCAGAAGTGGATGGCGCGAGCCGCACGACTATTTTCTTCCGAGTCGTGCTGCCGATGGCGACTCCGGCGCTGACAGCACTGGCGATCTTTAGCTTTCAGGGGCAGTGGAACAACTTCATGGATGTACTGCTCATCGCTCAGGGCAACAAAGACCTGTGGACACTTCCACTGGGCCTGTCGCAAATTCGCGGATCGAGCGGTCAGGACTTCAACTGGCACATTTTCCTGGCGAGTTCGGTGCTAACGACCCTGCCAATGGTCCTCATTTTCTTCGGTTTTCAGCGTTATTTTGTCGAAGGCGTCAGCTATTCCGGCCTAAAGGGCTAGCAAACCGACGATGCTGGCCGGATTTACTGCGCTGTGGAGAGGTATTCGGCATCTGAACCGACGCGGTTACTACTATATATGGAGTAACCTCCTGTGGATCATTTTATCACTGCCTATTGTGACCGCTCCGGCGGCGTGGGCAGGTCTGGTCAAAATGAGTTACGACTCGTATCATAGCCCATCGGCTAATATGTCTGCTGTCTGGTCTGGATTCAAGGAGCATTGGCGGCACGGGCTGATGCTTTTTGTCCTCAACTTTCTGATCGTCGGCATCAATCTGAATAATTTGTTGGACTACGGCACACGCCCGGAACTAATTTTTATTCCGCTGCGTGCTATATGGTTGCTTGTGCTTTTCTACTGGTTCACGATTCAGCTTTATATGTGGGTGCTGTATTATGAGATGGAAACGCCAACGCTCTTGGGCGCGATGCGGCTTGCCCTGGTGATGGTGATGCGTAACCCATTGTTCACCATTGGGTTATGGCTTGGTCTACTCCCGATTATTTTACTCAGCACGGCATTTCCGGCGGCGTGGCTGCTGCTGACGGGCGGTGTCCTGGCGTCTATCGCCAACAGCGCCGTAATCAACCGTCTGCAAACGGCTGGCCTTAAACAACCTCTGCCCAATAACGACGCCTGATCAACGACAGAGCGTTTTTTTTCCACAAGCCGTAACATTCTCTTAAACTTCATTTAGTAATTGCTTAATCATTTGTTGAAGTTGCCTGTCAATAATCCCAGCCAGTCCGACCCGCGCACACAGATTGCGTGGGGGATGGTTTCGATCACGTTTGGAGGAGAACTCAGTATGCAGAAGCAAAAGTCATTCGCATTATTCGCCCTGGTGGCCGTCCTGATCGCGCTCGTTGCGTTCGGTGGTATGGCTCAGTCCGTCAACGCCGCCCAAGCCACCAAAGCCGCCACCGCCGCGGTAACAGTAGCGGCAACGGCTGCCGCCCCGATTCCGGGTAGTGGTCTGGTCAATGCCCCCCTCGCCAGCGAAGCCCAAAAGCTGACCGGTGCAGGCGCGACCTTCCCCCAGGTGCTGTACAATGCCTGGTTCCAGGAATACAAGAAGGTAACTGGCGTCGAAGTGAACTATCAGGGTGTCGGCAGCGGTGGTGGTATCAACGCCATCAGCGGCCAGACGGTAGACTTCGGTGCAACCGACGGTCCGATGACCGACGATCAACTGAAGGCTGCTAAAGGCGGCGAAATTCTGCACATCCCGATGTCATTGGGTGCGGTTGTCGTTACCTATAACATTCCCGAAGTAAAAACTCCGCTGCAATTCACCGCCGATACAATTGCAGGCATCTACCTGGGTAAGATCACCAAGTGGAACGACCCGGCTCTGGTGGCCGATAACGCTAGCCTCAAGGCCGTCAACCAGGACATCATCGTTGTTCACCGTGCCGATAGCTCCGGCACGACCAACATTTTCACTAGCTATCTGGCGGCTGTGAACAAAGATTGGGCGGCGGGTCCGAAGTTCGGTAACAGCGTCAACTGGCCGGTAGGTTTGGGTGGTCAGGGCAATCCCGGTGTTGCGGGTGTCGTCTCACAGACCCCTTACGCCATCGGTTACGTCGAACTGATTTATGCGCTGAGCAACAAACTCGGCTATGGTAATGTCAAGAACAAGGCTGGTAAGTTCGTTGTCCCGAACCTGGACAGCGTGACGGCTGCGGCTGCGGCCTTTGCCAGCACAACCCCCGACGATCTGCGTGTGAAGATCGTCGATGCCGAAGGTGATGCTTCGTACCCGATCTCCGGCTACACCTGGCAGTTGATCTACAAGACGCAGACTGACGCCGCCAAAGCCACCGCCCTCACCCGCCTGATGTGGTGGGAACTGCACGACGGCCAGGCGTTCAGCACCAAGCTGGGCTACGCGCCGCTGCCACTCGACATCATCAAGCGTGGTGAAGCCAAGATTCTGTCGATCACCGTAAATGGTCAACCTGCGCTGCCGTCCTCGATTGCGACCCCTGGCGCAATGATGGCAGGTACGATGTCGGCAACAATGGCAGGTACGATGGCTGCCACGATGTCGGCAACAATGGCCGCTACCGCCGCCAAGTAAGTTGGCGTTATGGCTTTGACGCAGCGTTGAAGCCGTAGTGAGTCGATGATCGTAAGTGTTTGCCTCACCCGAAACCAGCTTCCTTCGGAGCGGGTGACGAGTGGGGCACTTGTTTGGAAACTCTTTCCTCAGAGCAGCTTTCATTTTGATGATTTATCATAGGAGCAGCGCATGAGCGCGTCACGTTCGTCAAGTCAGGTGCAGCAGGGCGATAGAATCTTCAGCCTGATCGTGCAGGCCTGTGCGGTGCTGATTATTTTGATTCTGGTCAGTATTATCGCCGTACTGGTCATCAAGTCGCAGGATACGATTGGCCGTTTCGGTCTGGATTTCTTCACCAAAGGAACCTGGGACCCGGTCAACGAAATTTTTGGCGCTCTCCCCTACATTTATGGGACGGTGGTCACTTCAATTTTGGCGCTTTTGCTGGCAACGCCATTTGCCATTGGCTCTGCGATCTTTGTCTCCGAATATGTGCCGCGCCGCATTGGTGACATTATTTCCTTCACCGTCGAACTGCTGGTTGCCATCCCCAGTGTGGCCTATGGCGTGTGGGGTTTCCTCGTCCTTAAAGACGTTTTGCGAACAACGGTTGATCCGGCCTTGAAAGCAGTTGTCGGGCCGATCCCGATTTTGGGCGGTTTGTTCCGGGGTCCGCTGTATGGTCTGGATATTTTCACATCCAGCGTGATCCTGGCGATCATGATCCTGCCGACGATCCTGGCCGTTTCGCGTGAAGTGGTACGACAGGTGCCGCGCCTGCAAAAAGAAGGTATGATCGCGTTGGGTGCTACCAAGTGGGAAGCGATACGGATCGCCATTATTCCGTATGCCCGGACGGGTATTGTTGGTGGCGCAATGCTTGGATTGGCGCGCGCGATTGGTGAAACGATGGCCGTCACGATGACCATTGGTAACGCTTCGCCGGACAAGCTGACTGGCTCCCTGTTTCAATCAACTTCGACTCTTGCCAGCGCCATCGCCTCACAATTCAACGAAGCGCAGGCCGCCCGCACCTATGGTAGCGCGGTGGTGCAGCTTGGTTTGGTGCTGCTGATCGTTTCGTCGGTGATTAACCTGTTCTCCCGTTTCCTGGTCAGCCGCACGGGCGCTAAGAATACGAGGTCATAAATCATGGCACAAGCACAACCACTGGTTCCTCAACTGGACAGGACGGCACTGATCAGCGCCGAAAAAACGCGCTATGCCCGCCGCCAACTGACGAATACGATTGCGTCCGGGTTGATGTTTTTCCTGACGGCGGTTTCCGTTTCAGTTTTGTTCATCATCCTGGCCTATATTTTCATTAACGGCATTTCGACCTTGTTCCCCGTCGTTGACGGCCATCTCACCTTCAATCTGGATTTCTTCATCAAGCCGCCGGAATCAAATCTGGATGGCACAACGGGCGGCGGTGTGGCACAGGCCATCCTCGGCACGATTGAAATCTTGATCGTGGCGGGTATCATCGCCGTTCCGCTGGGGGTAGGTGCAGCAATTTATCTCTCCGAATACGGCACTGGTTTTCTGGTTAATACACTGAACTTCACGATTGACCTGTTAGCCGGATTGCCGTCGGTAGTGGTCGGGTTGTTCGTGCTGGCCGCCTTTATCGGTAACTTAGCACTGATCAAAATATTTCCGCATTTTGCGGGCTTAGCGGGTTCGTTTGCCCTGATAATCGTCATGGTGCCGATCATCGCCCGCAGCGTCGAGCAGATTTTGCGCCTCGTACCCGACTCGCTGCGTGAAGCCGGGTTAGCGTTGGGGATGCCCAAGTGGCGCGTCATCCTGCAAATCGTTCTGCCTACTGTCGCGGGCGGTATCACGACGGGCATCATGCTCTCCCTGGCGCGCGCTGCTGGCGAAACCGCCCCGGTCTTGCTGACGATCCTCGGCCAGCAGTTCATCTCTACCGATCTGCTTCAACCGATGGATGCGCTGCCCATCCGCATTTATAAGTACGCCACGACAGGCCAGCCTGACCTGATCCCCAAAGCCTGGGCAGGTACAATGGTGCTGGTGATCGTGATCGCCCTGTTTAGCATCGCTGTTCGTTATGTCACCGGGAGAAACCGCTATGACGCTTAGCGCCGTACCAAAAGTCGCCACGCACGAAGCACACGCCACGCATGAACGCACGGCGGCACGCTTGACCGTTAACCATCTGAGCGCCTACTATGGCTCGTCGCTGGCCGTTGGCGATGTGACCATCGAATTTGAACCGAACAAGATCACGGCGCTGATCGGGCCATCGGGCTGCGGTAAATCGACCTTGATTCGCTGCCTGAACCGGATGCACGAAGTTATCCGCAACGCCCGCGCCGAAGGAGAAGTGATCCTGGAGGGCGAAAATATTTATTCGCCGGACGCTGACCCGGTACGTTTGCGCCGCCGAATCGGGATGGTCTTCCAGAAGCCGAACCCATTCCCCACCATGTCGATCTTCGACAATGTGATCGCGGGTCTTAAGCTGAATGCGGGCACTCATCGCGGCGTCGATTACGGCGCAATTGTCGAGAACAGCTTGCGTCAGGCGGCGCTCTGGGACGAAGTCAAGGACAAACTCAAGCAGTCCGGCGCGTCGTTATCAGGTGGTCAGCAGCAGCGGTTGTGCATCGCCCGCGCGTTAGCTGTTGAGCCGGAAGTATTGCTGCTCGATGAGCCGTGTTCGGCGCTTGACCCGATTGCCACGCTCAAGATCGAAGAACTGTTGCAACAATTGGTCGAGAAGTACACGCTCATCATGGTCACGCACAACATGCAGCAAGCCGCGCGCTGTTCCGAAAAGACGGCGTTCATGCTGGCCGATGAAAAGCGCGTTGGCCGTTTGGTCGAATACAGCCAGACCAGCGAAATCTTCACCCGTCCGAAAGATAAGCGCACTGAGGACTACATTTCCGGGCGCTTTGGTTGATTCGACGGCTGGTCGGTTCGGCATTATGTCTGCTGTTGGTAGCGGTGCTGCTGCGTCATTGGTGGCGCGCACATCCACCTGACGAAACGCTTGAACATATCCGCGAAAAGGGGGTACTGGTGATCGGTATGGACACCAGCTACCCCCCTTTTGCGGATGGACGCAGCGGGAAACCGATTGGGCTTGATGTAGATGTGGCGAACGCGATTGCGGCGCGGTTGGGTGTGCGCGCCCAAATCCGCGAACTGGGCTACGATGGCCTGTACGATGCGCTCAAAGTTGGTACGGTAGATGCTATCATTTCGGCGCTCTCGGTAGACCCGATGCAGTTGGGCGATGTGATGTACACGCAAGGCTATTTTGACGCGGGGATCGTCATTGTTTCGCGGGCGGGTCAGTTCGCGCAAATGATGGATCTGGAAGGGCGAACCGTCTCCGTCGAGTATGGTACTGCCGCCGATACACTGGTCGGGCGTTGGCAGCGGCGCTTACATCGACTCGACAAATTACCCTATCCGAATCCGGATGCGGCGTTAGATGCGGTTCGGAGCGATAAGAGCGATGCGGCGATTGTTGATTCAATTTCGGCGCGGCTCTATTTGCGAACGCACACCGATTTGGTGATCAGTCCGACGCCCGTTCAACCCGATCCGTATGTCGTGGCGGTGCGATTGGGCACTGGAAAGCTGGCAGAAGCGATCAGTGAGGCCATCGACGCCATGAGCAAAGATGGCACGCTTGAGGCGATTGTCAGACGGTGGCTGTAGCAGCAGCCAGAGGCGTAGGACACCTTCCGACTCCCCTTCGCCCTTGGGAGAAGGGGCTGAGGGCTGATTTTACTCACGGCGTCGCGCTGGCCGTTGCGACAGGCGTTTGTGTTGGGATACGAGTCGCGGTAGGCGTCAGCGTCGGGCGCAAAGCCACAATCGTCACCTGGGCTTGTGGATTTGGGATGCTTAAATTGCTGTTCTGCAACCCGGCATGGGCAACTGACGCCTGCAACGTGACAGTATGTGTGCCGCCGCCCAACCCAGCCAGCGGCGCGATGACCGTGATCTCGTTGGCTTGCAAGGCATTGACGGCCTGCTGCGGCCCTTTCACGATCACATTCACTTCTTTGGGTTGCAGTGTGATCGAGAAATCCGCTGGATCAAGTCCCTGTGTGATGACCGGGATATTCGGAAATTCGCGCGTGACGGTGATCGCTTCGATCTGCACATTGACCGACACATCTACCGGATCGGTGAGCGAAACGCCCGGCGGCAGTGCCAGCTTCACCGCCTGGGTGAACGGCGCGGTTTTGGCCGTCAAATCCAGCGGATCGGTATTGACGCGGCCATTCATCGCGGCAATCGTCGCCGGATCGCCACGCACAGCAACGGTAGCGGGCGATGCCTCGTAGTTAGTCAGCAGATAACCTTGCGGCAGCGTATTGGTCTGCAATACGGCGCTCACCTTCATCACCGTGACGCCAGGGCGCGGCTTGATGGCTATCGTCGTTGTGATCTGCTGTGGGATGATCGACACATCCGGGACGGGTTTTTTCTCGGCGTCCACCGCCTCAAGCGGGATTGTGCGCGTGACGGATTTATCCTGATCGGCCAGATTGACGCGCGCCAGAACCGCCACCACCTGTTTGACCTGCGCTTCTGAGCCGCTGACCCGCGCCGTCGTTTCGCTGGGTGTGGTGCTATCCACGAAGAAACCAACGGGCGGCTGCTGAATCGGTTCAATCGTGATGTTGAAAACCTGTTCGCTGCGCTTGGCTAGTTCAATCGTCACCTGGCTGGGCTGCACTTCACTGACGACGCCCTGCCGAGAGGGTGACAGCGACGGTACGAGCGAAACGACATATTTCCCGGCGGGCTTACCACGCAAATCCGCCGTGATCGTGATGTCGTTCGCGTCCAAAATATCCCAGACAGTACGCGGCGCACGAACCACCACCTGAGCGGGCGGCGGCTGGTTGACGATCAACAGCGTTTCGTCTTTGAGGACTTGAATCGGGATGCGATCTCGAAAACGCTGCTGCTCCACCGGATTCTGTTGATTGACGGCGGCGAACCAGACGAATACCGCCAGCAGCAGCGAACCGAGCAGCCAGGCCGTGTTATCAAGGATGAAGCGCCAGGGCGAAGGGCGCGGCGGGTTGCCGGAAGTATTCGTCGCCATCAGCTTGCCTTTCGCAACCCGGCACGCCAGCCGCGCACTCGTTGCAGGACATTTCCCCAGGGCGTCGAGAGCGTCTTTTCTTCACCGTAAAAGGCTTGCAGGATCGTTTTGAGGCGCGTCGCATCCAGGCGTCGGATCATGCGCCCGCCATTCGTGACGGCGATTTGCCCGGTTTCTTCGGAAACGATCACGCATACCGCATCGCTCACTTCACTGATCCCCAGTCCGGCGCGGTGGCGAGTGCCCATTTTGCGATCTGTCAGGTTGCGCCCCGATGAGAGCGGCAAGACACACGCCGCCGCCGCGATCTTGCCATTACGAATGATTACCGCACCATCGTGCAGTTCCGTCTTGACCCAGAAGATCGTTAGCAAAAGTTGTGGGCTGACTTCGGCTTCCATGACGACGCCCGTATCAATATATTCCTGCAAGCCGGTTTCGCGCTCCAAAACGACTAACGCCCCTTGCCGCCGTTCGGCAAGACGGGCTGCCGCTGCACAAATCGCGTCGATGATCTGAGATCGAACATCCACCACGTTGTTGCGGCCATTGAACAACTGCGCCGCCCGCCCGACTCTCTCCAATGCGCGGCGCAGTTCCGGCTGAAAGATCACCGGGATAGCGACGGCAGCGGCGGTGACGATGTTACCGAGCAGCCACCGAAAGGCCACCAACGGGAACAGCAGCGCGATCACGCCCGCGATCAGAAAAACGATCACCATACCGCGCAGCAGCGGGACGGCCTGAGTGCCACGCAGCAATAAGCTGGCCGCGAAAAAGATGAGCGCCACGACCAGAATATCGAGCAGGGATGTCCAGTTGAAACTGGTTTGGAACGTCCAGCAGAGTTCGCTACACATCATTCGCCTTTAGCCATGAGCTATCAGCGGTCAGCAATTGCAGAGCGGGCGATATTGCGAGCGATAGCTTTCTACGGTTTTTAGCAACCTAGCTGCGTAAGCAGGTTCTTGTATTGTTCAATATCGTTCGGGCCAAGCACCACAATTTGCTTGATCGTCGCGCAGGCGTCCTGATACAGTCCGGCTTCAAGTTGTAATTCGCCCAAGGCATCCAACTGGGCAATCGCATCCTGAACACGCTTGATTTGTCGATAGACGGCAGCCAGCCGCGAACGGAGCGCCATATCGTTGGGCATTCGTGTCACCAGTTCTTCAAGGATGCCCACGATCTGATCGCCACGCCGCTGCTGCGCGAAGATACGCAGCAAGCCATCCAGTTCTTTGATCGCTTCGGGCGCGTTATTGAGCCGATAATTCAGATCGATCAGCGAGCGGCGGGCGCGTTCATCAGTGGGTTCGATGCTCCGAATCTGCTCATAGGTTCGCAGCGCCTGACGCAGATCGAGGCGACTCAGATCAATATCCGCCATACGGTGCATGATCTCTGCCCGCCGTTTCGATTCGGCGCTGACCCGTTGTGCCAGCCGCATCGCTTCCTGGTAAGTGGCGCGCGCCTGTTCCAGATCAGCCAATTGATAGTAAGCATCCGCCAGATTGATGTACTGATCGAGTACTTCATCCCAACGCTGTTCTTTTTCGAGCAGTTCGATCAGACTGGTACGCAGTCCGGTATCGGTTGGCGCGATGGCGATCACTTCGTTTAGGATTTCGGCGGCGCGGCCTGTTTCGTTGCGCGCCAAAAAGCTGTTGGCAATCATGTTGTATTTGGTGATCGCGGGCTGAATGTGGCCTTCTTCCATCAGGATTTGGGCAACGCGCAAATGAACGGGTAGATAGGTGGGCGCAATTTCAATCGCATGGAAGGCTTCATCCATCGCCAGCACCAAGAGTTTTTGGCGCATATAGCGATCAATGGTGGACACCATATCCGTAATCTGATCGCCGCCTTCTGTGACCAGTTCGTGCAGGGCTGCCGCGCCTTCGCTGCTCAACGTTTCCATCAGTTGACGGCGCGTTTCGGCCACACGGCGCTTCCAATCGGGGCCAGTCAGCCACTTATTGAAACGCGCGTTCATCTTGACCAGATCGCCTTCTTCCAGTACGTTCAGGCCGCCGCGCAGCGAGGTGTACACCGCTTCTAACTGACTGGCTTCCTCAGAACCCATCGCCAGACTGGTGTCGATCAATCGCAGGGCATCGATCAATTGCTCCGCTGATTGACGCTGCTTGCCCAGCGCATGATAAGCCTGCCCTAACCCGTGTGCCGCGCCTGATGCATATTCCGGTGCAGACCTGGCTTTTTCCAGATAAGGGATCGCTTCCTGCCATTGTTGGAGCGCGATGTATTCCGATCCCTGGCACATTGAAAGCGCGCTGTTTCGCATCCCGCCGGACTCGGCTTTTTTGTAGGCGTCAATCGCGGCCTGATGTTCTTCAATCTTTTGCAACTCAATGGCCTGAATGGCGGCACTGGAAGTCATATTCAGATCGCCGTTCAAAACGGTTTCGGCCAGGTCAGCCAGCGCCATTTCGGTCACTTCACCCAATGGCCCGCGCGGATCCGAGTCGCCAACCGACTCGCGGCCATCTTTCGCCTCGAAACCATCCCGGCGTTGTTCCGGGGCTTGCTGCTCAAATTCCTGTGGAACGACAACCGTTGAACCCGATTCAAGTGCCTGTTTAGTGTTCAGAGCTTGCGGGTTGAGCGGATCGAGTCGCAAGGCACGTTCGACGGCTTGCAGCGCCTTCGGGGTGTCATTGTTGGCACGAAAATTGAAGGCCAGCGTCAGGTATTCACGCACGGCGTTTTTCCTTTGCCCGGTGCGTTCGTAGCTTTGCGCCAACCGAAAGTGAATCTGCATCAGGCCGGGTGTCAGGCGGGTCGCCCGCTCCCAGTTGCCAATCGCCTTTTCCAGGTCGCGCTGCACAAGGTAAATATCCGCCACATTGACATACTGCTGCGCTGCATCTTTCAACCGTCCGAGGCGTTCCAGTACATCGGCGCTTTTTTCTAATGGTACAGGATCGTCGGGCGCAAGCTGGTGGGCGCGCGTGTAAACCTTGAGCGAGTCTTCGTAGCGACGTGCCTGCAATAGTGCCAGTCCCAGGCTGTTATGCGCGGGCGGGTCTTCGGGGATTTCCTGAATCGCGCGGGCATAGGCGCTGATCGCCGCGTTCCATTCCTGATCCCAGGCGGCGCTGTGCCCGGCACTCATCGCCTGTTCGTAAATCTGACGATTACCCGCCATGAGAACCTCTCAGTCCGTCATTACTTTAACAAGAATAGCTTTTTGAGCATGTAAACGATTTTCCGCCTGTTGAAAAATCACCGATTGCAGTCCATCAGCCACTTCATCGGTCAGTTCCTCGCCGCGATGGGCGGGCAGATCGTGCATCACAATCGCATGATCGGGCGCACAGCGCAGTAATGCGGCGTTCACCTGATAGGGCGGAAACACTTTGCGGCGCGCTTCGGCTTCGGCTTCCTGTCCCATGCTGATCCACGTATCAGTATAGATCACATCGGCGTCGTGAACCGCTTCTGCCGGGTCTTGCGTCACTAATAAATCCAAACCGAGTTGATCGGCTTCTGCCAATAAAGCCTGATCCGGGGCGTACCCGGCGGGGCTGGCAATTGACAACTTCATGCCCGCTCTGGCCGCGCCAACTGCTAATGAACGAGTGACGTTGTTGGTATCGCCGATATAGGCTATTTTGATACCGTTCAAACGCCCGAAATGTTCATCAATCGTCAGCAGATCGGCCAACGTCTGGCAGGGGTGGCTTTGATCGCTCAGTCCATTGATCACGGGTACGCGGCTCCATTGTGCAAGTTGCAGCAAATGATCGTGAGCAAATACGCGCGCCATAATCGCCTGCGTGAAGCCGCTCAACACGCGCGCCACATCCGGGATACTTTCACGTTCGCCCAAACCGATCTCTTGCGGACTGATATACACGGCATGGCCGCCCAAATGCTGCATCCCCACATCGAAACTGACGCGCGTTCGCAGTGACGGCTTTTGAAAGACCATCGCCAGTACTTTCCCGGCCAGCACCGGGCGATTACCGCCTGTCCGCCATTCGAGTTTGAGGTGCGTTGCCAGTTTCAGTAAATCGCTGAGTTCTGCGCCTGACCAGTCTGCGAGGTCAATGAAATGTTTCATAGTCTGATTATTGCTGCTGTTTCCGAGTCCGCGAGGAACGATGAATTACGGGGCAGTATAGCACACCAACGCAGCCCTATGCTAGCAAACGGAGCGTGCAAAGTTGGGATAATTCTTGGGAAATAAAGGTTAGCCCTTGATAACACGGAACGTCAGGTTGATGCGTGCGTCATGCGCCTTTTTGCTTTTGGGCACCTGGTGTTTCCAATAATGTTGGGTTGTTCCACACATCAAGAGCAAACTACCCGGTGTGAGATCGACTTTTGCGCGAAGATCAGGGATTGTCTTGTGCTTAAATTGAAAAGCCCGCATCGCACCAAATGTCACTGACGCGATCACCGGGTTTTCGCCTAGTTCCGGTTCATCGTCACTATGCCACGAAACACTGTCATTTTGATTTCGATAAAAGTTCAGCAAGACGCTGTTAAAGTTGAGTTCGGCAGCAGTTTCTACACGCTTTTTAATTGCAAGAAGCAGCGGCGTCCACGCTTCCGGGTGAACCTTGATCCCGGAATAACGGTAAATTTTGCCTTCATCGCCGTACCAGGCTGTTAAGCGGGGCAGTGGCACCAATCCACCTGGAAATCGGGCACTTTCCTGTTTCCAATTGATATTCTTGGAGAGTTCCTCAAAGTAGGCCGCACTGTCTTCGGAACTGAAAAAATCTGGATAGAACAGCACCTCTGCATCGGTCATGGAGAGCTTTTCAGATGATAATTCACTCATTACAACCTCTACGCTCCCATAAAAGCCGCTAATCTCTTTCTAGCCACCCGACACCAGTAGAAAGGGGGATTGAAAACGCAGCAGAAAGCCGTTAAGGTTAAGTTACTGAAGCTGAACCGGAAACGGAGAAACCGATGCGTTACATTCCCC
>JBBSEU010000106.1:0-17537 GCA_038239365.1 Aggregatilineales bacterium | reverse complement strand
GCGCGTTCGATGAAATCATCGGCGCGCTCCATCGCCGCCAGTGCATTCACGTCCTGCGATTTAAGCAGCAGCATCGCTGCCTCAATCAGCGAATCGGCGGCCTGTGAGACAAGCGCCGCCATATCCTGATACTCATGTTCGACGATCAGGTTATTGATCGTCTCGATGGCGTTCAAAGTCGCGGTGCGTGCCTGTTGCAGTTGTTTGATCGCTTCGTTTGAGGTCATAGTTCAGGTGGGATCACCACCGTTGTGCAGCCATTCGGTTACCGCGTCAATGATCGATGCCACATCCCATTCATCAGATCGAGCGGGCACTGGATCATCAGGAATGCGTTCGATCACGCGCTGCATATAAGTCAGGATCAATTCAAGCGGCGCGGATTTGCTGGTCAGAACGATCAGGTAATGGGCGCTTCCGGCAGGCATCACCAGCAGATGTCCGGTACGTGTACTCAGTTGCAGCGTGTGCATTTCGCCACGTCCCAGTTCCGCCGAAAGGCCGCGCGCCAATACTTCGGCAGCCTTGATCATCGACGCCAGATGACGAGTATTTTCCCCATTCGGGTTGGAAGTGGCCGTGAGATTACCTTGTTCATCGACGAGCAGCGCCACATCCACATGCGGGTTTTGAGCGATTTCCTGAAACCAGCTCAAGCGATTAGACTCCAAACCGTATTCCAATGAATCAGTTTAACATCACTTTGGAGACTTCGCATTAATGAAGTGTCGATCATTCATCAATTTTTGCGCGCTGCAACAATCATCAGATCAACATTGTAAGTGTTGTACGATATAATTTGTGATTATGGCATCCAATCGACCTTCTCGTAAACACCTGATCGCCGATCAGAACGGCGTACTTATCGCGGCGGGCGTGATGGCGGGCGGCGGTTGGGCGCTGCTCTATCAACTGGTCACGACGGTGAATCCGCTGGCCTTTCCGCGCTGGTTATTTTTCATCCTGCTCTACATCTCGGCTACCGGGACGGCGCTGCCCTTCGCCTGGATTCTGAACCGACGTTTCACCACGCGCTATCTGGTTTCGGGCGGGGTGATGCTGCGCGAAAGTATGTGGGTGGGTCTGTTCATCGTGATTGTGACCTGGTTGCAGATGACCCGTACACTCAGTCTGGCTACAGGTTTTTTTCTGGCACTCAGTATGATCGTAATCGAAATATTCCTGCGCTTGCGTGAACGCCCGCAAGACTCGCCCTGAACGCTTTGGCCGATTTGAACAACACTTTGCGACAGCTTCCAGGCGTCGATACACTGCTTCAAGCTGCGCCTGAATTGGCAGCAGTATTTGGGCATGGCCGCACGGTTCAGGCCGTCCGGCAGGTGCTGAACGAAGCGCGTGATCATCTTCAGCGGGGTGAATCGCCCCCCACTCCCGACGATCTGTTGACCCGCATCAAAACGATCCTGGAAACGGAACGCCAGCCGCGCCGCGTGATCAACGCGACGGGGGTAATCCTTCATACGAATTTGGGGCGTGCGCCGCTTTCCGAGGCCGCACTACAAGCCATGAATGACGTGGCGGATGGGTACAGCACCCTTGAGTATGATTTAGAGGCAGGCACACGCGGTAAACGCGAACGGCACATCGAAGACCTGCTCACAGCGATCACTGGTGCAGAAGCGGCTACCGTCGTCAACAATAATGCGGCGGCCACACTCCTGACCCTAATTGCAACAGCGCAGCATCGTGAAGTGATCCTTTCACGCGGGCAGCTTGTCGAAATCGGCGGTGGTTTTCGCATCCCCGACGTGATGGCGCAAAGCGGTGCGCGACTGGTGGAAGTGGGCACTACGAATCGCACGCGGATCAGTGATTTTGAGCAGGCGATTACGCCACAAACGGCGCTCCTGATGCGCGTTCACAGTTCCAATTTCAAGATGATCGGTTTTACTGAACAGCCGACGTTGGCGGAGATCGCCGGGTTAGCCCATCAACATGGTTTACTGGCAGTCGATGACTTGGGCAGCGGCGCACTACTCGATACTATACCCTTCGGCCTGGAACACGAGCCAACCGTTCAGGAATCACTGGCAGTGGGCTTCGATGTGGTAGCCTTCAGTGGTGATAAATTGTTGGGTGGCCCGCAAGCCGGGATCATCGTTGGGCGACGCGCGGTCATTGAGGTAATCAAAAAACATCCGTTGGCGCGTGCGGTACGAATCGATAAGTTGTGTCTGGCTGCGCTCACCGCCACGCTGGAGCACTATCGTTACGGAGAAGCCCTGACACATATCCCCGTTTGGCGGATGATCGCCATGCCGCTCAATTCGATGCGTGCCCGCGCCGAACGATGGGCGAATCGAGTCGGTGGCAGCGTGATCGAGGCACGCTCAACTATTGGTGGCGGCAGTTTGCCCGGCGAAACACTGCCAACCTACGCGCTTGCACTGGATGTACCACACCCCGATGTTTTCATAGCACAATTACGTGAATCTGCGCCACCCATAATTGCCCGGATCACCGACGGAAAAGTGCTGTTCGATCCGCGTACCGTTTTCGAGTCGCAGGACGAAATGTTGCTGATTGCGCTTATCGGGTTGTTAGCGTCCCACCAATCGGCATAACTGCACCGGGTTCGCCGTCCCACATGTCGAGAGTGCGATCACACTCAGCACCGCCGCCGCCGAACATCCCAGGCAGATCAGCCCGATTACGGCACAACCGAGCAGTGCAATCCGCGATCCGCCCAATAAATCACCAACGGCCTGAATAAAGATCGCTACGATGGCAATCTCATCACCAAGCCGCACCAGGGTACGAATCAGCGTCAAGATCAGGATCAGGCCGATAATCAGCGCGCCGACAGTCAAAACGGTAGAGAGTGTGTTCGAGTCCATCAGTTCGTCGTAGAGGCTTTCCCGGCGCGTGCTTTTTCAGCGTTCGCCAGTTCCCAATGTTTTCGTACAATTTTTGCGAGTCTTTGGGTCGAATTATAGCAGAAAGCGGGTCAGGTTTATGGGAGGAATGTCCAGTGTACCGTCCACGTCTTCAAGCAGCAGCGCGCCCGGCCTGAGTTCAACCAGCAGCCGTGCATCGGGCGGAACGGTGATCGTAAATTCGGCGCTGGACAGCGCGCCCACCACTGGCTTGCGTTTGGCAACAATATACACGCCCGCGTCGTCCTGTTCCGCGACAAGCTGCCAGCCAAACGACGCCCGCAAATTGGCGTCCAACTGCACCTGATGACCTGCTTTGCGCCGCACCGTGACACGACTGGTGTTGGCGTGAACATAGACCGTTATTGGCGGGTTCACCTCGAACACGCGACGGTAAACTTCGCTGGTCACACGCGGCACCACCTCACCCGCCGTTTCGATGGCGGCTTGTGCCCCCCGCCGTAGAAGCCAGTTACCCGTTCTTTTGAGCATGTTCCGTTCTCCACTGATCGATAGCCGCTGCAACTGCGGCACTGGCTTCCAACGTGACCATGTGTCCGGTGTTCGGAGTTCTCACGTACTGCGCGCCCTTAATCTGTGCGGCCAGATTGCCACTCTCGTTGTACGGTACCATTCGATCTTCAGCACCCACAATAATCAGGGTCGGTACATGGATTGTACGCACGCGATTCATCACGTCGAAAGTGCTGCACGCCTGAAAATCGCCTAACGTAATAAGCGGATCGAGTGCCATGATTTGCGCGTAAGTGTGCTGGATCGCTTCCGGTGGCGCGTTAAGCGACCAGACCCACCGCGCAATCTTCCGCGCAATGCCATCCGTATCGGTTAGCAGGTTTGCCAGGATAGCGGGATTAACGAGCAGTCGCGCTGCAGTCCCGATCAAAACCAGCCCCGTCACACGTTCTGTAAAATCAAGCGCCAGCATTTGAGCGATTGCACCGCCCATGCTGTGACCAACAAACAGGGCGCACTCAACATGCAGCGCATCCAGAAAACGCAGCACATCACCCGCGTAATCGCTGATCGTATTCCGTCCCGGTTTGGCCGATTTGCCATGCCCCGGCAAGTCGAGTGCCAGCACGCGCGCGCCCTTCATACGACGCAGCGCAGCAGGCCAATCCAGATGGCTGCCATACGCGCCATGAATCAAAACCACCGGCGGATCATCGATCAAGCCGGTGGGTGCGAAATAGATGCCACTCAGGACGGGCATTTAGGGGCTTACAGGGCAGGGCGCAAGGATATTGACAACGTTCTTGAGGATCGGCAGCTTGCACCACAAATTCTGACTATCGATCACGAGTACAGCAATGATCGCCAGAACGATACACAATATGATCAAACAGCCGCAGCCCAGAAATACAAAGCGCGCTGTGCTGCTGCCAGCCGGTTGATCCTGTGGCATCTGGTATTGTGGCGGGGGTGGCGGGGGTGGTGCGTATGGATTCTGTGGTGACTGCTGCCCGCCCGCCTGTTGTGCGGCATATGGGTTTTGCGGTGCAGGCGCGATCATCGTGCCCGCCGAGGGCACTGCCGGGTCTGCCGAAACAACAGGCGAAAGCGTTGATTCGTAGCCCAGCGTAACCGTTTCACCCAGCCCAACCATATCACTACCCGAAAGCGGACGTGCCCCGGTCAACCGCTGGCCGTTGATGAACGTACCATTGGTTGATCCCAGGTCTTCAATCGTGTAGCCACCGCCGCCGCGCGTCAGGCGCATGTGATGACGACTCACTTCCGGGTCATTGATCACGATGTCGTTCGTAATGTCGCGGCCTAGCGTGATGACATCTTTGTTCAGCTCATAAATCTGGTTGGGCTGCGGGCCTCGGCGGACAATGAGCCGGAAGCTGCCGGTGCCTTGCATAAACCTGCCTCCTGAAAGCGTCGGGATAATAGCGTTTAAGTGAACGCGATTAGCGAATAATTAGACAAAGCGGAGTATACGGTTAACGCGAATGTCTGTCAACCGCTTTAATCATCAAGGGTGATAGTATTTGGAGGTGGGGCAGGCGGGGTTCATGTAGGCGTTATAGGCGCGTAACTCCGGCGGCATTTTGTCCAGCGGGCAGGCTGCAAAAGGAATAATCACGAAGCGCAGAGCGAGCAGGATGATGATTGTCGATAGGATGGCAGCAGCAGTTATCACCTTGAGGACATAGGTTAGCCGCTGCCGTGTCGAAGCCATTTGGTTTTTGCGTTTGTGCTTCATTGGTTACACCCTAAATATCAATGATCACATTGGTATATACATTGCTAACAGCGGGGCCAAGCCAGGCCAGTACCAAAAGCACAATGACTGCCGTCAATATGAGGACAAGCAGCACAGTCCAAATGTCGATCCCAAATGGGCGGGGCAACCCCTTACGCTTTTCGGGGAATTCTACATTCGGGATGCGTTTTGGTTTTTCGTCAAACGACGTTTCTTGATCTTGCATGAGATAATCTCCTGACCTCAGCATAGATCACTATCCGTTGTACAGTTGTAGGCGATCAGCCATGACAAACGCGGAGATTCAGACCCCGAATTGGCTTTTCAGTGATCGTTACTTTGGCGCTGTGTCTGTCGAATATGCTCAGGCGACGGATCATCAACTTCTTCAAGTTCGCCGTCATCGGTCAGCCGCATCGCGCGTTTTGGCTTTTCCGCAAGTTCCTGCTCAGCGGCCATTTGCTTCGCCATTTCGGCCTGCATGATGCGCCCGGTCACGCGCTCCCGCAACTGTTTTTCGCCGCGCCGGGTAGCCATGATCAGTACCGTGAGTTGCATCACCAGCGGCAAAAACCCGGCCACACTCAACAGCATCATCGCATCGCCAAGCGGGTTGGCGGCTCGTGCGACGCCTGGAATATTGGCGCTTGGTAGTTGCCCGCCATTGCTCAAAAATATGCCCCACCCAACCGCCAATAATCCGATATACATTGCAAGGCTAATCAGAAAGAAAAGTACCTGCATTTGCAGCTTTTCCTTCTGCAACTGTTTTTCGATACGCTGCTGAATCGCCGGGTAATCCAAACCGCTGTTGTTTGTCATAATATATATCTGTACTCCTGACGAGTCACTACGCATTCTATAGGTAGCACGTTGCGTCCGCAGCTTTATGATGCCGTTTTCAAGGTGACCGTTTCTTCACAGGTTTGGGCGGGTTGATCGTCGCCCGGCACCACCACAAGGCGCAGCCGTACACGTCCCGATGCAGGTAAGCTGGCTGCTTGCGTTTGGGCACGAGTGACGAGGTTATTCCGTGTGATGGGTGTTTTGCCGCTGCCCAACGGATGCCACTCGAAAAGCTGCGCGCGCCCCGTTGAATCGACGTTGAAGGCCGCCCAGTCAACTTGGTATGCGCCGTTGGTAGTGCCAATCACCTCGAACGCTCCCGAAACGGTTACGCCATTGGCGGGACTGATGATTAATGCACCCGGATCGCACTGACTGATCGGGTTGACCAGATCATCAGGGGCTTGAATGAGCGCCGGAATTGAGGTGGGCGAAGGTGACAGATTGGGCACAATGTTGTTATCGCGTGTCGCAAAGATGAAAACGACATTGGCGACGGCCACGATGCCCAGCATTACGAATACATAGCGATACGGCCCCTGCCACAATTCACTGATGACGCGCCGCCAATGCGTGGCACGAGTCGTACTGCCCGAATGCGCCGCTGCACTACGCCCTGCGCTGAACGATCCGCCCATTGATCGCGCACGCAGACTGTCGTAGTTGGCGCGCTGTGTTGGATCGCTCAATGCGTCATAGGCTTCGTTCAGCAGTTGAAACTGAGTGGTTGCCTGACCATCCGGGTTGCGATCCGGGTGCAGTTTTTTGGCGCGCTGTCGGTAGGCAAGTTGAACCTCATCCTGACTCGCGTTCGGACTGAGGCCAAGCACGACGTAATAATCGGCATACGGATCATAGCGCAGCCGTCGCTGTTTCGTCATGGTGTGCGCCGCCCTGGTCTATTCGCGGCGTCGTTCCGCACGTCGCAGTTCGGCAGGGTCAACCACCAGCAGCACCGCGCCGCAATCCCGGCAAGCGACAGCATCCAGCTTGGCAAGGGATCGAAACGGCATCAGGTTTAGTAACCCATTCAACCGATTGAGGGTGATCCGTTTGGGCGCAAAATGAACCTGCCGGAACTTTTCGCCATAGTCCACCACGTAGCCGCGCGCCAGATTGCTCGATCCGCAGCGCACGCACACATCACGCTCCGGTTGATAACCCTTTGTAGCGTCATGGACGCTGTGCGGGTCAACTGGCAGCGCGGGTGCAGCAACCGGAGTCGGCGCAGGCACAACCACTACGGCGGTTTTCGGCTCATCCTGGCGAAGTTCCGGGAAATGATAGGGCATTGGGTGAAGCGGCTGCACCACCACTGTTGCCGGGGCGGATGTGGTGCTTGTCTCCGGTATCACGGTAGTAGCGCCCGTTGCAGCTTCTACGGCGGCATCGGTATTGGGTGTGTCCGTTGTTTCAGGTGACTCTACGGCCATCGGCAATCCTTTTGCTGATTATTCAGCCTTAGTTTCGCTCATCATTTCGTTGTTCATGGGCAGTCCCATAATGTGATAACCCGCATCCACATAAACGATTTCGCCCGTGACTGCTGAACTCAGATCGCTGCACAACCACAGTGCCGAGTTGCCAACATCGTCCTGAGTGACTAATCGTCCGAGCGGCGCGGCCTGTTCCGCGAATTTGAGCATTGTGCGGAAACCGCTGATGCCTGCCGCTGCAAGCGTCTTGATTGGCCCGGCGGAAATGGCATTGACGCGAATACCTTTCGCACCCAGGTCAGCAGCCAGATAACGCACACTGGCTTCCAGTGCGGCTTTGGCGACACCCATCACGTTATAGCGCGGCATGACCTTTTCCGAACCGTAGTAGGTGAGCGTCAAAATGCTGCCGCCGTCGGGCATCAGGTCTTGTACGCGCGCGGCCATCGCAATCAGGCTGTACACGCTGATATCCATTGACAAGTGGAAGCCATCGCGTGAGGTGGTTACGAACAGGCCGGACAGGTCTTTGGCGTCGGCAAACGCAACCGCATGAATCAACACATCGATCTTGCCGAAACGTTCTTTGGCACGCGCAAAGGTGGCGTCCAGTTCGGCGTCGTTCCGCACGTCGCACTGATCAACGAAGTCAACCCCAATCGATTCGGCTAAAGGCATGACGCGCTTTTTAAGGATTTCACCCGCATAGCTCAAGCCAATCGTTGCGCCTTCACGATGCAGCGCCTCAGTGATTCCCCAGGCAATCGAATTTTTATTGGCGACGCCAAAAATGAGGGCGGTTTTGCCCGTCATCAAGCCCATGTTGTGGTTGCTCCGTTCCGTTAACGTCAGGGTCAAGTGACGGAGTAGTATAGCGCAGAATAGGCTTTTGGTTTTAGATAGGGATCAGACACGCCACGAAGATCAGCCCTGTCGCTATAACGGCGCAAATAGCGCGTACAGCGTGAAAACGCATCCAGGGCGATCCGGCACCCTGAAACGCGCGCCGTATCTGCTCAGCTTCCGACTCGGAAATAATACGGGTGTCGAGTTTGTCGAGTCGTTCGTTCAGCGGAATATTTCCGACAATGGTGATACCGATTGACCCGATAATGTGTAGCGCTGCTGCCGCGATCAGCAGGTAAAATTGCACTCTATTCCGGTATAAAAATGCGGTCAGGGGTAGCAAAAGAGCTGGCCCAAAGAAGCTGAGGAAGAATATCGGATTCTTGATCTTGTTATTGATGGCTTGCATCGCGGCGATGTGCTGTGTCCCGGCGATGCTATTCAATGCCGGGACAATTGCCACATTGAAGCAATAGTATACACCTGCCACAAGGCCAGAAAGCGTCCCTGATACAACAACCAGCAATTGCTCAAAAGTCATCATTATTTCTCCAGCGTGACAAGATTACACTGAATCTGGGCATATAAATTCGAGTCATGCTTGCCTGACCGCTAGACCCCAACGCTATGTTGTAGAAATACTAGCTTGCCGTTGCTGAATTTTCGTTATTCCTGAACCTTTGCGGTGTTTTCGAGCGCCGTTTTCAGGCCTGGCACGTCATCGAAGTTGCCATCGGTGCTGGCTAGCTGCCCGGTGACAAGCTGCAAACGACTGGCCGTCATGGCCTGTGCTTCGTCGGGGTCTTTTGAGGGGTGGAACAAATCCATCGAACGCTTGACACGGCCTTCGATGCGCTCCCGAATGATATTGATATGATCAAGTGAGGTGGCGATCATAAACGTGGAGGGGCCAATATGACCGATGCTGTCCGATTCTGCGCCCAGTTCCCGGATCGCATTGTTCATCATCAGCGCCACGCCGCGCAGCACATCATCCGAGGCGACGAAACCGTACATATCACGGAAGGCATCCAAGCCCTGAATTCCAACGTAGAGCAGCGCCCAACTTCCGCCTTTTTGGATCAGCTCTTTGAGGCGTTCATCAACCAGCGGACCTTCCGGCAAATTCGTTACCGGATTGACGAGAATCTGCTGATCGGCACGGCGCAGCGAATTTCGCACGCGCAGCCGCAATTCCTGAATGTCAAATGGCTTGGTGATGTAATCCACCACGCCCAATTCCAGCCCGGCCAGCTTATCGACACGATCCCGTTTTTCGGTCAGGAAGATCACCGGAACGTCCTGGGTGCGGCGGTTGGTTCGCAGGCGGCGGCAGACTTCGTAGCCATCAATATCGGGCAGGCGAATATCCAGGACGACCAGATCGGGCGTTTGCTCACGACTCATTTTGACAGCGTCTTCGCCCCAGGCTGCCGTGAGCACGTCGTAACCTTGTACGCGGAAATAAGCGTTGAGCATCTCCGACAGATCAAGATCGTCTTCAACGATGAGAATCTGAGCCTTATCTGTCACTGTGTCCCCCGCGATTCTGTTTTCAGCGTTTCAGGTCAACCCAGTGTTGATCAAAATGATCAACCAATGGGTTCTTTATAGACGACAAATACGCAGTCCGGGTCACCTTTGGCATGGCATTCCGTCTCCACGACGCGGAATTCGTGGCCGCCGCTCACCCAGCGCAGACCTTCTTGCAACAGCCCGACAGCGGCATGGCACACTGGTTTATCGGCAGTGCGACCATAGCACACCGGGCAGCGTTTGATCGTATAGGTGTAGTGGTCATCGTGTTCGGCCACTTCGCTGATCTGGTCGCTGAAGTTGGAGAAGATCGTCGCCATCGCGGGCAAGCCCATCTTGAGCTTTGCGCCCAGGGGCAGCACCTTGAAGGCCAGGTCGCCGACGCCTGCCAGCGCGCCAAAGTTTTTAAGCCCCTGGCTGAAACAAGCGCGCCCGGCACGTAAGGCCAGACCACGCCCACCACGCGGGCCATACATATCTTCGAGCGCCGCATTGAGCGCCGTGAAATCGGCAAAGTCGAATTGGCGTTCGAGGTTGTCGTTGGGGTAGTTGTCGATATAGCTCTGAAGCCCGGCCAGGTTCAGGATGGCATTCAGGCCGTTTTTGCCCATCACATCTTCCATCGCCATGATGTAGATGCGGGCAATCTTATTTGGGTAGTACAGGCCGCTTTTCTCTGGCGACACGCAATCCTCCCTAAGGCTGTTGTATCACTCGAAGCAATGTCAGCGAAACCGGCTTAAACTAGCCGGGCGAGTTCCTTTACGGCGCGGCCCATATCCAGGAATATCAGGCCAAGTTTTGCCTGCTCACGCGCAAGCACTGTTAGAACAGCCTCATCTCCAACCGACATCAGGATAACGTAGCCGTGCTGTCCTTTGACGTACACCTGATCCAGACCACCGCGTCCCAATTCGCTGGCGATGCGTTCACCCAGCGAAAGCATGGCTGCCGACATGGCTGACACGCGATCTTCTTCGATGTTGGCGGGCATCGACGAAGCCATCGTCAGACCATCGACGCTCACAATGGCAGCCGCTTCAACGTCTGGCGCGCTAACCTGCAAGTCGCGCAAACGTTCAACTAATTGTTCTGTTCGTGATTTTGCCAACGCCCTGTCTCCTCAAGTAAGCATAAAGATCGCGCCCATGCCCTGCGGGACGGCTCGCAAGTCGGACGGTTTTTCCGGCGTCATGGGAGAATTTTGCTGTCCCTCTTGCGCCGTACTGTAGCACAGCGTCTAGCGACTTGTCAAGCAATCCCACATCGCCTTAGACTGATGAGCAATCAGTCTCACATCAGCTCACATTTTGGCGCATATTTGGCGAAACGCAACTCTTTTGCCACATTTCGTGATAGGTTTGAGATATAGCCTTTGTTAGGCCAACTAACTTTTCGATAACTTTAAGCGCCTGAGCGTACATTTTGACTTGGCTTTTCTCTTGTATCCTTGTTTGACTTGCGATAAACTGCACAAACAACTAACGAACCCGGCTTCTCCGTTCACGGGACGGTTTTTATGTCGCTTGAGTTAATCATTTTCCTGCTTGTCGCTGCGGTAGCTATCTTCGCAGCGGCTTTTATGTTGGTTAGCCGGAATGCCGTTCACAGCGCGTTGTTCCTGGTCATCAACATGATCTGCCTGGCGTTTTTCTATCTGGTTCTCAATGCGCCGTTCCTGGCAATGGTGCAGATCACTGTCTATGCGGGCGCGATCATGGTCTTATTCATGTTCGTGATCATGCTGCTCGGTGCAGAAAAGCTGAGTGAAACGCCGACCACCTATCGTTGGCTGCCAGCAGCGGGCGTGGCACTCGTGACCTTGTTTCTCATCACTGCGTTCGTAGCCGTTGTACGGGGCAATGTTGGCGCGCTCAAACCAGTGCCACATGCGCCGCAAGTGCGCGTCGTTCATGCGGGCGCAAACGTACCGCCCATTGACGTGTACCTGAACAACGACAAACTGGTGAGCGGCGTTGCGTATGAGCAGCATACCGATTATAAGGATGTGAAGGTGGGCAGCTATAACGCGCTCGTGTTCACGGCTAAGCCTGACGGCAGCCCCGTTGACCCGACAAAGGACTCACCGGTACAGGCGATCCCGCTCAAGCTGGCGGCAGATACAGTAACAACGCTGGTGGCGACGGCAGATCGATTGATCGTCGTGCCCGAAGACTTGACCACGCTGGCCGCCGAAAACACATTCCGCTACACCGCCGTGAATGCTTTCCCCGGTGACGCCAGCGCCAATTTGCTATCACTGAATCCCTCAGACGCGAAAGATGTGAAGATCGCCGCCCCCGGTCTCAAATATGGCGACGTTTCAAAAGTGGCGGTACTGCCCTCTGGCCGTTACGAGTTCGCCTGGGATTTGGGCGGTCAGCGGGTGCTGGCACTGCCCGATGAGCGCGTCAGCGCCAATACGCATCAGTTGTTCATTCTGACGCCTGCACTCACTCCCGGCTCAACGACCCCGTCACCGACCCTGATTCGACTGACAGATCGCACGGCGTGGCCGTTCGGCGGACCGCAAAACATCGGGGAGCAGCTGTTCAGTTCCTATCTGCTGCCCTTCGAGTTGGTATCGCTGCTACTGTTAGCGGCAATGGTTGGCGCGATCATCCTGACCCGTGAAGAAGTTGTCAAGCGGGATCGCACACGGCGCGTGGTTAGTGGCAATATCAAGCACTTCAACCGGGCGGCTGCACCCAATGCGCTGGCTGTGAAGCCTGAACCGGCTCCCGACTCGGCAGCGGATTAATCGGGAAAAGAAAGCGGCTGATGACCACTCAAGAACGACTGATGACGGTTGATGAGTTCGAGCAAACCTACATGGATCGGCCTTATGAACTCATCGAGGGAGTGGTCGTCAAAGTGTCGCCAACAGTTTTTGATCATGGCTACGTAACCGCCCAAATTGCTTTTGAACTCAATCATTTTATCCGCACCCATCCAATGGGCGTCGTTGTGGGCGCAGAAACCGGGTTTAAGCTATCAAATATCACGATGCGTGCGCCAGATGCGGCTTACATCAGCAAAGCTAAACTTGTACTCATCACGGATCGGCGCAAATTCCTGCCATTTGCGCCTGACCTTGCCGTTGAAGTGGTTTCACCCACTGATCGCAAAGCTAAGCTGGAAAAGAAGATCGAGCTATTCATGTCAGCAGGAACATCGCTGCTCTGGATCATTCATTTGAAAAAGCCGCGTGTGATCGTCTACCAAACCGGAAAAGAACCTTTCACAGTACCGCACGAGGGTACACTCGATGGCGGCGACGTACTGCCCGGTTTGCAAATTCGCGTTGCTGATTTGTTTCCGCCTATCGTGGAGTCAAAAGAGTAGAGAATCCTATGCAACCATCGACTATTCCCGTTGAATATTTCGTTGTGCTGAGCGCCGTTTTATTCGTGATTGGCGTGTTGGGGGTTTTGGTACGGCGCAACGCGATCATGATCTTTATGTCCGTTGAACTGATGCTCAACGCGGCGAATTTGGCGCTGGTCGCCTTTTCGCGGCAGTGGGGCGAAGTGCAAGGACACGTTTTCGTCTTTTTCGTGATGACCGTCGCGGCGGCTGAAGTCGCGGTTGGGTTGGCGCTGATTGTTGCCATCTTCAAAGCGAAAAAGAGTATCGACATCGATGAACTACACTCGATGCAGGGATAAGGCTTAATATGGAAAATTACGCATCCATTGTTCCCTTAGTGGTCTTTATCCCGCTGGCCGGGATGCTGATCAATCTGGTCTGGGGCAAACGACTCGGCGAACGAGGCTCAGGCGCGATTGGTACGCTCGCGGCGGCTGGTGCCTTTGGGATTGCTGCGCTGTTGATGCTCATGTTGGCACGCAGTGGCTACGAAGCGGTGGTCGTTAACCCGCCGATCCTCACTGGCTGGATCAGCATTCCATCGGCGGCGCTCGAAATCCCCTGGCAGTTCCGCGTCGATACGCTCAGCGTCACGATGATGCTGGTGATTACGGGCGTCGGCACGCTGATCCATGTCTACGCGATTGGCTACATGCACGGCGATCCGCGCTTCCCGCGCTTCTTCGTGTACCTGAACCTGTTCCTCGCCTTCATGTTGATCCTGGTCACGGGCAATAACCTGCTGATGACCTTCGTCGGCTGGGAAGGCGTGGGGCTGTGTTCGTTCCTGCTGATCGGCTTCTGGTTCGATAAGGCACGCGGTGAGGGCTGGAGAAACAGCAACGCGGCACGGAAAGCGTTCATCGTTAACCGTGTGGGCGACTTCGGCTTCCTGCTGGCGATCTTCCTGACCTTCTGGACGTTCGGCACGCTCGATTACTACAAGCCGGGCGAACCCGTCCGCGCCGAGGGTGAGGAACATGCCGCTGTCGTGCAGACCGCGACAGAAGGCAAGACTCCTACGACGGGTGAAACGCACACCGCCGAAACCAAACCGACAGGCGAGACCAAAACAACGGGTGTCGTGCAGTTGGGCATTTTCGGGCAAACCGAACAGTGGTTAAAAGAAGGTGGTCACAAAGTCCGTTTCGGCTCAACCGAACTGCCGCTCGAAACGATCCTGACGCTGATCACGCTGTTCATCCTGATCGGTGTGACGGGTAAGAGCGCACAAATCCCGCTGTTCGTCTGGTTGCCCGACGCAATGGCCGGTCCGACGCCCGTTTCGGCGCTCATCCACGCCGCGACGATGGTTACGGCAGGTATTTATCTGGCGACACGCTGCAATGTCTTTTTCCACTATTCGCCGTTCTCATCCGGCCTGATGACGATTGTTGGTGCATGTACGGCGGTCTTTGCCGGGTTCGTGGCGCTCGGTCAGTGGGACATCAAAAAAGTGCTGGCCTACTCGACGGTCAGTCAGTTGGGCTTCATGGTGGCGGCGGTGGGGCTGGGTGCTTTCTCGGCGGCCTATTTCCACCTGATCACGCACGCATTCTTCAAGGCGTTGTTGTTCCTCGGTTCCGGTTCGGTCATTCATGGCATGGAACACGGCCATCATCACGTCGAACATCTCGGTCACGATGAAGCGCACGGCGATGTGGGCGCACATGGCACATTGGATGCTCACGGCGAAGCACACGCCGCGCATGATGCCCATGAAGACGTTGGCGTGCATGGCGGAGTTGTATATGCTGTCGAAGTTCACGCACACGATGATGTTGGCGCACACGGCTCGACTAACACACCCGTTCATGAAGAACACGCCACGCATGGTGCAACTAACACGCCCATCCCCGAAGCGCCGCTGCATGGTACACTTTTTGACGCGCAAGATATGCGAAATATGGGCGGCTTACGGCACAAGATGCCCATCACTTTCTGGACGTACTTGATCGGGACGCTTGCACTGTCGGGTATTTTCCCGTTCGCGGGCTTCTGGTCGAAAGATGATATTCTGGCTTCGGCGTTCCGTGCGGGATTCAATGATGGCCGAATCGAAGGCTTTATCGCGCTGGCACTGCTGATCGTGGCCGCGTTCTTCACGGCCTTCTATATGTGGCGTCAAATCCGCTATGTATTTTTGGGTAAGCCGCGCACTGCCGCCGCTGAAAATGTGCCGGAGTCAGTGCCTTTGATGACCCTTCCGTTGATCATCCTGGCGATCCTCTCCGTGTTCGGCGGAATGCTGAACCTGGTGGAGCCGTTTGTCATTCAGCGGTTGGGCATGATCAACGAAGGCCTGACCGTGTGGCTGGAACACAGCGTTCGCTTCGTCACAGGCGGCGCGTTCAACTTCCCGCTGGCGATCACGGCACTAGCCGTCGCTGTTGGCGCGATCTTGCTGGCCGAACGAGTCTATGGACGCAACAATCCGCTCACCAAGAAGGGACGCGATCCGCTGCAAGCCCGCCCCGAAATGCGACAGGCATTCGGCATTGCCAACGCGAAGGGTTACACCGACGCGATCTACAGCGCGATCATCGAGCAACCGTATAACCGTGCATCGCAGTGGCTTGCCAACGTCCTCGATTGGAAGTTCTGGCACGATTACGTTCACGAAAAGCTGATCTGGAGAGGCTTTGATGGCGTGGCTGCGCTGCTCAGCGGGCCGGTTGATCGAAGCGTGATTGATCGCGGCTTCCTCGGTTTTGGCGGCCTGATCAGTCGAGTCGCAGCGCGGCTGCGCGGTCTGCAAACGGGCTATGTTCGTACCTATACGTTTACCATGCTGGTTGGCGTGCTGATCGTTTTGTTCATCATCCTGTTCCCATTACTCCGTCTCATGGCTGGGGGGCAATAAGCATCCATGAAAAATGATTTGTTGGTTACGTCTGTTCTATTCATGCCGATTGTCGGCTTGATCCCGCTGGTGTTCTGGCCGAAGGCGCGCGAACACCAGATCAAGTGGGTGGCACTCGTCTTTTCGATCCTGACGTTCGGCGCATCGCTGGTCTTGCTCTCCGGCTTCGATTCGCGCATTGGCGGATTGCAGCATGAACACCTTGTCGAGTGGCTCAACTTCGGCAATTTCAAGATCAGCTATTACGTGGCCGTTGACGGGTTAAGCATTCTGCTGATCCTGTTGACGACGTTCATCATGCCGCTGGCGATTCTGTTCTCACTGTACTCGATCAAAGAGCGTGTGCGGCTGTACTACATGTTCATGATGGTGCTTGAATTCGCCATGCTGGGCGTTTTCATGGCACAAGACCTGTTCCTGTTTTACATCTTCTGGGAAGTGTCGCTGGTGCCGATGTACTTTTTGGTCGGCATCTGGGGCGCGGAAAACCGCATCTACGCCGCCGTCAAGTTCTTCCTGTACACGATGGCGGGCAGCCTCTTGATGCTGCTGGCGATTTTGTGGATGGGCAACCACTTCGGTACGTTCAACGTTCACGATATTCTGTTGAAGGTTCAGGCCGCCGCCGCGACGCCACAAGGCGCGTATCCAAGTGCGCTGGTTGAGGGGCTGCTGTTTCTGGGCTTCTTCATCGCCTTTGCGATTAAAGTTCCGGTGTGGCCGCTCCATTCGTGGCTGCCCGATGCACACGTTCAAGCACCAACAGCAGGTTCGGTCATTCTGGCGGGCGTCTTACTCAAGCTGGGCACTTACGGTTTGATCCGCTTCTGCGTGCCATTGTTCCCGCAAGCGGCAGTCACGTTCGCGCCGTTTATTGGAGTGCTGGCCGTGATCGGGATTATCTACGGCGCATGGGTCAGCTACGCCCAAACCGATGTGAAGAAACTGGTCGCCTATTCTTCGATTAGCCACCTCGGTTTCGTCGTCCTCGGCATTTTCTCACTGACGCAGGCGGGCATGACGGGCGGCATCCTGCAAATGGTCAATCATGGGATCAGCACGGGCGGTTTGTTCTTGCTGGTCGGGATGCTCTACGAGCGCCGCCACACCAAAGCGATTGACGCTTTCGGCGGTATCTGGAAGGTGATGCCGCTCTTCTCCGGCCTGAGCCTCGTAATCGTCATGTCCAGCATGGGCTTACCCGGCCTGAACGGATTTGTCGGCGAATTCACGATTTTGCTGGGTGCGTTCAATTCACCCGCCCTCGCGAATTCGCTCTTCGCAGTCTTTGCGGCGATTGGCGTGATCCTCGCAGCGGTGTATCTACTGTATATGTGGAACAAGGTCTTCATGGGCGAATACAAAGCGCCCGAAGCCGCGCATGGACACGAAGGCGACCACGACGCCAACCCGTATCCGCCGCTGCGCTGGAACGAGTTGACCGCGTTGATTGTCGTCGTCATCGCTGCGATCATTATCGGTGTTTTCCCCAAGCCGTTCTTTAACTACAT
>JBBSEU010000105.1:0-17551 GCA_038239365.1 Aggregatilineales bacterium | reverse complement strand
CGGCGGCAGACCCAGAATTTGCTCCATGGTGCGAACCATGCTTGGCTGGGTGTACATGACGCTGTTGACGCCCTTCTTGCTGTAGGCGCTGATCGCGTAGGCGATGGTGCGGTGCCCGTCGACGTGATCGGTGCCGTCTTGGGCGTCATCCTCGACGACGAAGATCACGGTGTCTTTCCAGTAGGCGCTGTGGCTGACGCTGTCCACGACGCGACCCAGTGCCAAGTCGTTGTCGGCAACCATCGACGATGGGTTCGGATAGCCGGGGCTGGTCCCGGAGGTGTGGTCATTGGTCAACCAGATCACCGAAAGCTGTGGCAGATTGCTGTTTTTGACATACTCACCGAATTCGGCCTGCCAGATGTCGGCACGAACCTGATCGGGGATGTTCATGTCAAAGCCCGGGAAACCCGGATGCTGGTTGCGTTGCAGCGGGGGCATAATCGAGTTGCCAGCGAACTTGTACTTGTCGCCCTTGGCCTTCCAGTTGGCGTATACATCCGCCCACTTGTAGCTGTCTAGCTTCTTGTACGATCCGTCGGCTTGCTTCTCGCTGACGGTGGTATCGGCTTGTTCGCCGTAGTTCCGCAGCGTCAGGCCATGCGCTACCACATTGCTGTAGAGTGTGTCCGTCGGCAGGTTGAGTGAACCATCGCCATACGTACCCGTCGGGTAGATGCCGAACACGCGCTCAGTGAAGACGTTGGCGACGGCCTCATTCGTCCATTGGTGGCCGTCGGCGCTGTTGATCGTCGAGGTGTAAAAGTTATCCAGCGTGCCGAAGCGTTCGGCCAGCGCGTGATGGTTGGGGGTTACTTTGCGCGGGAACTGTGTCAATTTCGAATCGCCGTTGCCCTGTCCCAGATCACCGAGTACCTGGTCGTAGGTGCGGTTTTCCTTGATGACATAGATCACATGTTTGAAGACAGACTGCTCACCGACACGTTCCGGGACGGCGACCACCGGGATACCCGTGCGTGCGGGCAGCAGGGCTTCGGCTTGTTTGGCCGTGTAGCTGCTGTTCGCATCCACCTGCGAGGTGAAGCTCGCCAGTTGGTCTTTGGTCGGCATGGGGATCAGCGACACGCTGCCGGTCACATTGTAGACGCTGCGTGCATCATAGCCGGGCAGGTTGTTGATGGAGCCTTCGCCCTTGTTGTTGGCGACGTAAATCTGGCTGTTATCGGGGCTGAGCGCGACGCCAATTGGATACCACTCAGTTGGGATAAAGCCGGTGAGCGTACTCTTGGTCGTCCCGGTGGGCGCAACTTTGGGATCGGCAGGGGCCTTTGCCAGATCGCCCAATGCGACTACCGCAATCGCGTTGTTTCCGCCGTTGGCGATGTACAGCGTATCGCCCTTGGCGTTGAGCGTCAGACCGTTGGGCATGGAGCCAAACGGCATTCCCGTGCCGGGGCGCACCAGAATGCGTTCCAGTTCCGGGTTCGCGGCGTGGGTCGGCGTCAGGTCGATAACCGAAATTGTGTCATCGTTGGCGTTCGCCACATACAGGCGCGTGCTGTTCTTATCGAAAGTGATGGCCGTTGGGTGCAGACCAACTTCAATTTCGGGCAGCATCTGGTCTTTGGCAACGTCGTAAACCGACAGCGTACCCTGGAAGGTTGCGCCCGTTACCGGGTTGACCTTGTTCGATGGGTAATGCGGGTCAAGCGCGCTGCTGGTGATCGGGCGCGACCCGCTCCAGTTGCTGCTGTATACCATCTTGCCATCGGGCGACACATACGCGCCGAACGGTGAACCGCCAACGGGCATCGCCTTAGTCATCTTTTTGCTGCCAACGTCGATGATGCCCATGCTGCTCGTGCCGAACAGCGCGACATAGACCGACTTGCCGTCGGGGCTGACGGACAACCCGGCGGGGAAGCTGTCATCGCCGGTATCAACCGACCCAACGACGTTCGCCTTGCCATCGTCGCCGATAGCCGCAATCGTCACGTTATGGTCGTAGCTCTTGGCATAATACACAAACTTGCCGTCCGGGCTGTAGCTCAACCCGGCGAAGTTACGCGACGCACGGTCAAAGCTGTGCGTCACTTTGCCGGTTGCGGTATCGAGCAGGTACGTCAGACGCATGGTCGTGACGGCGATCTGCTTGCCGTCAGGACGCATCGCCATATCGACGGGGCGCTCACCAATAACGGTGGTATTGCCCGCCGGACGCAGAATCTGGTTGGAGGGGACGATGATCGAGCCATCGGCTTGCTTGCCGATCAGCTTGATGAGGGCTTGCGCCGCGACACCGGTTACGGTGCCGATAAAAAGCAGGCCGAGTAGTATCAGCATAACGCTGACGCGCCGTGCGGGTTTAGCCGAAGTCTTGTTGTCACTGTTGACCGATGAGGAAAATAAGCGCACATAACCTCCTAAGCGACACATTAGGTTTTTCAGATGGATGACGAGCGGATATAGTTGAGCGAGTGCCAAAAGCCGGGTGAATGAGCTTGAAGAGGGATCAGTTGGGATTGATCAGGCACCCCGGTGGAGAAACGAACGACACACATTTCAGGTCACTCTCAATCGTTCATGCCCCCTTGAGAGTCAATGATCTGGTCGAACGTGTGTGAATGTATGCGCCATCCATTAAACCAGCGTAAAACAACCAATAATCAGACGTTAAGGTAGTTTTATCGTTCTAACCTATTCAAATGCGTTTCCAACTGATGGTTTTCGCCGACTCAGGGGACAGGGGTTTTATCCTGGGGCATCTCACAGACATCTAATATCCCGTGCGACAATTTATTGAGCAGCGTCACCAGAATCTGATTTTCCTCGGTACTCAGTCCCTCGGACAACCGTCGCGTGAATTCCATATAACGTGGGCCAACTTCATCGATCACTTTGCGGCCTTCATCGGTAATGGTGATGATGTGTTTGCGGTTATCAGTCGGGTGCTTGACACGGTGAACCAGCTTTTGTTCTTCCAACCCGTGCAGCAGTGACGTAGTGGTATTTGGGCTAACCCCTTGAAAGCGGCTCAATTGCGAGGGCAACAGCCCGTCGTTATAACCAATCTTATCGCAGGCCAGCAGCCACATCAGAATGCGGAACTTGGCACTGGTCAGGTTATACGGGCGCAGAAAATCTTCATTGACCGTGTTCAGAATGTTATAAGTTTTATGCACATGGGCAAACAAACGCATTGGTGACTCGTCAAACGACTCGTCACCAAAGGCGCGCTTAAAAACATCCCGGATATTCGGATGTGGATCAGACTCGGAATGGAACGACTTCAAACCAACCTCACGCTTCTTGGGTAAATAGTACGCCATAGAACTATCCCTGTCAAGCGGGGTTCAGCCAGAGCTGCTTTCCTGTGCGAGGCGATGCACTGTCTTCAGAAATTCGGTTGCTTCTTCAACGTCCAAAAATAACCTGAAGCGCAGTCCGGCCATGCGATTCAGCATTTGCAGCCAAAAACTGACGAGCGGCGTTGTGCCGATGATCGCAAACCAACCCAGGTTTGGTTGCTGCAAACTCTGGAAAGTGATCGGCATTTTCATGATAGAGGCAGTGATACGCTCCATTTCAGTCATATCGACAATCGTATGAACAATATTTGGCATCTGGGCAGCAGTCACAACCATTTCATTGCGTATCCACGACTCGACCTCATCCGCAGTCACAACGCCACTGAATCGAGAGAGGCGGATAATCGGTTCGACTGCCCATTCTACGGTGTATGGCATAGCCTCTTTGCTCCAATCATCAGGTCAGATAACGGTTTGTGGGCGGTATTCGCCAAAAACGGTTCGCAGCACCTGGCATATCTCACCCAATGTTACATCATGCTCCACCGCATCGATGAACAACGGCATCAGAGACTCCGTGCCGCGTGCCGCGCTTCCAATGCGACTTAACGCTTCGGAAATTTTAATGGAGTCACGGCGGGCGCGCAGTTCGGCAAGTCGAGTGCGCTGTGCCTGCTCCATCGCTGGATCGACGCGCAGCAGTTCAATCGGTGTCGATTCTTCGGCGGCGAACTTGTTGACGCCCACCACAATCTGTTCGCCCTTTTCAATCGCTTGTTGATAGGCAAAGGCGGCATCCTGAATTTGCCCTTGCACGTAGCCCGACTCAATGGCTGCCAACGCACCGCCCAACCCATCAATGTGTTCGATCAGTTCGCGGGCGCGCGCTTCTAATGAATCGGTCAGCGATTCGATCAAATAGCTGCCTGCCAGCGGATCAACTGCATCAGCCACACCTGACTCGTAGGCGATGATCTGCTGCGTGCGGAGCGCAACTTGTGCTGCTGTCTGCGAAGGTAAGGCCAGTGCTTCGTCCATGCTGTTGGTGTGCAAACTTTGCGTACCGCCCAACACGGCAGCTAGGGCTTGCATCGCCACCCGCGCGACGTTGTTCACGGGTTGTTGAGCGGTAAGCGTGCTGCCTCCCGTCTGGGTGTGGAATTTCAGCTTGAGCGATTCGGCATTTTTTGCGCTGAACCGCTCGCGCATAATATGCGCCCACAAGCGCCGTGCCGCCCGGAATTTGGCGATCTCTTCCAAAAACTGGTTATGCACATTGAAGAAAAACGATAATTGCGGCGCAAAATCATCGACAGCCAGCCCTGCATCGAGTGCCGCCTGCACATACGCGATCCCATTTGCCAACGTGAAGGCGATTTCCTGCGCTGCTGTGCTGCCCGCTTCCCGAATGTGATAGCCGCTGATGCTGATCGTGTTCCAGCGCGGCACATAGGTCTTGCAATAGCCGAAAATATCCGTGATCAGGCGCATACTGGCCGAAGGTGGAAAGATATACGTGCCGCGCGCGATGTATTCCTTCAAAATATCGTTCTGCACCGTACCGCGCAGCACCGTCGGATCGCTGCCCTGGCGTTTGGCGACAGCAATATACATCGCCAACAGAATTGCAGCGGGCGCGTTGATGGTCATCGACGTGCTGACCTGATCAAGCGGGATGCCCTCAAACAACTGCGCCATATCGTCCAGGCTGCAAATACTGACGCCCACCTTGCCCACTTCGCCAAGCGCCATCGGATCATCGGCGTCATAGCCGATCTGAGTCGGCAAATCGAAAGCAACCGACAACCCGCTCTGCCCTTGCGAAAGCAGAAAACGATAGCGCGCGTTCGACTCCTGGGCACTGGCATATCCGGCATACTGGCGCATCGTCCAGAAACGACTGCGATACATGTTCGGCTGCACGCCGCGCGTGAACGGAAACTCACCGGGGAAGCCGATATTTTCCAGGTATTCAGGCGAAATCGGATCGGGCGTGTAGAGCGGCGCTAACGGAATCCCTGATGAGGTCTCAAAATGATCGGCACGTTCGGGTGCTTTTTTCAGGCTGACGGCCAGTGTCGTTTCCTGCCAGTGCTGTTTAGGATCGGTCATACGTCGCTACCACTTTTCCAGTCGCAAAGCGTCTATGGGTTCAAAATGCTGATCGCGCGTTACCAATATCAAGCTATGCTGCATTGCAAGTGCTGCGATCCAGGCATCATTCTGTGGAATAGGCCGCCCTTTGATACGCAATTGGTTTCTGATCTTCGCATAATAATCAGCGGTAAGTGCATCACAAGCCAATACTATTCTACCATCGGCAAATTTATCCACACGCGCCAGGTTGCTGTTCACCTGGCTGGATTTATAGGCACCAAAACGAAGTTCGCCGAGAGTAATGCTTGCAATGTAAATAATTATGTTAGGGGACGTGATTGCATTTATGGGGGCGCTCTGGTTTATAAATGCAATCACCGCATTGGTATCTAACAATTTACCAATTATCGGCACTTGGGATGTCATCTGGGTCTACCACTTCCTCGTATTCTTCAATGGCGGCTTGTATTTCCTGTAAGTCTTCCGGGGCAAAATTCAGCGATTCTATGAGTTCTTTGAACTCAGGCCCTGTTATACCTACAGGTTTGGCAGCGTGGGAAATGCCATGTATATAATCCAACACCTGCTGTTTTTGCGAACCATCTAATTGCTGGAGTTGCCCCAGAATTTGCGCTTCCACTGATTTTTCCTCAACCAGAATCGTGATCATCATACACCTCACTCAATCGTCAAGCACCGAAAACATCCTTAACCGCCAGCATAAAACCGGGCAGTACATCACCGCCACTGATCACCTCATTGATCGTCAATAGCTCGATGTCTTTGCCAGGTGCATATACTTCGACGAACTGCTTTTCAGGGAACACCAGCCAGACCATTCGCACGCCGAAACTCAGATAGGCTTTCGCTTTATCGCGTGTGCCGATGTACGTATCCGTTGGCGATTTGACTTCAACTGCCAGATCAGGTGGTACGGGTGCTTCACGCTGCGGAACTTCCGGTAATCGTTCTTTGGCGATGAAGGCTACATCCGGGCACAGCATATCCCCGTTGGGCATGTCGTAGCAGCCATCTGCACCGGTACCATCGCCCAATTTTCGCTCAAGAACGAAGTTGTTGAGCTTTGTCGATATAAAGGTGGCTATTTTAGCAGGTACATGACTCACCATTTTTTCGACAACCTCTCCGTTGATGAGTTCCAGGATTTTTTCACTGTTTTCGGATAAGTCGGCAATCGCGTAAAACTCATCACGAGTCAGCTTATTGAACTGGACAGCCATTGCACACTCCGCTAGCTCACTGTCGAATAGGGTTGTCTGAATGCTCAATCTTTCAACCGCCGAAAACATCCTTAACCGCCAGGGTAAAACCGGGCAGCACATCGCCACCACTGATCATCTCATTGATCGTCAATAGCTCGATGTCTTTGCCAGGTGCATATACTTCGATAAACTGCTTTTCAGGGAACACCAGCCAGACCATTCGCACGCCGAAGCTCAAATAGGCTTTGGCTTTATCGCGTGTCCCAATGTACGTATCCGTTGGCGATTTGACTTCAACTGCCAGATCAGGTGGTATGGGTGCTTCACGCTGCGGAACTTCCGGTAATCGTTCTTTGGCGATGAAGGCTACATCCGGGCACAGCATATCCCCGTTGGGCATATCATAGCAGCCATCCGCACCCGTAACGCCGCCTAAATTACCCTGCCTCACAAAAATTTTTATCTCGGTAGCGATGTTAATGGCAATAGTGGCCGGTACATAACTCACCATTTTTTCGACAACCTCTCCGTTGATGAGTTCCAAGATTTTTTCACTGTTTTCGGGCAAGTCGGCAATCACGTAAAACTCATCACGAGTCAGCTTATTGAACTGGACAGCCATTGCACACACTCCGCTAGCTCACTACTCGAATAGCGTCTCTGGAACACTTACCTCACGGAAATTATCGAACGTCAAATCGTTGAAGCTGAGGCCAAGTGCCGTCTTGATGCGGAAAAACCAATCGCTGTAACTGCCGATCAGTCGTTTCGCATCGCCCAAATGGATCGCCTGCAATACCTTCTCAATTGACTCGGCGTCACCTTCAACCTCAATGAATGAGCCATAGGGCATCTCATCCAGTACAATTTCGGCATCCCCAAGTTCGTAGGTTGTGCGATATTTTTCATACAACCATGCCGAATGATAGCCTAATTTTTGAAGGATCAAATCCATCGTGTCGTAATCGCTGACGGTGACTTCGAGTTCCGTGCGAGTAGTTACATTAGCCGTTGATTGACTGCTCGGTTCTTTGTAGGTCAGGCGAACGCGCGTATCCTGTCGCAAGCGCACGACGCGCCCGGTATTGGTCAACGTGTTCTCGGCATTTTCGTAACGCACATTGCGCTCATAGACGCGCTCCGCTTTGAGCGTTGCACCCGCCGTCTTGAGCGCCGCCTCGATTGGCTGTAAATCGCTCACACGAATCTTGACTTCGGTTTCGGTGTTTGCCACTTGAAATTTGCCCCTTAACTATTGATCGCTCGGACTGACTCGCGCAGTTGTTCACGCACCAACGCCACAATCTGAGCATAAACGCCGCTGGCTTTTTCAGGAGCGATCACCAGATCGTGATGGAATGATCCTGATGCACGCTCAATCAGCCACAAGTCCGCGCCATACCAGGGAATATCCGGCGGATCATCCAGCTTATCGAAATTCAACGCGCGCAAGGCCGCCGCAAACGTTCGGAAACGCTCAACGCTGATCGTCGGATTCAGGACAAGCGGCTTGTCATTTGCACGCCGATAATGCACAGCCAGTGCTGCCCCACCGCCTGACTGTCGAAACGTGAGCGTGGCAAGCTGATCGGGATGACGACCATCATGGTACTGAACTGTCACACGGCACGCCTCACCAATGCCCGGTTCGCGCACGACATTTTCCAGTTCGGGCACGGCCAGCCGCACGGCGATAAATCGAAGCGGATCAGCACGGCGTTTGAGAGTCACGATGACAGCTTATGTAAATCGATCTCAATGGGGAGCGATTCTGGTAGCTGTCCCACTCCAAAACGGGTAGAGAGATTCAGGATAGTAAGCCCCACGACTTCTTCGGTATCAGGGTCTACACGCAACAAAATATCGTCACCCATTTCCTGGGAAATTGCACGGCGCGGCACACCTACCGATAAATACAATACATCACTTTTAGCATCGTAGAGTAACTGCATCACTTTGTCCATATCACATCTCCAGACTTGATACGATCTGTTGCGTAGATTGTCGAAATAAAGTTGCGATCAACACGTTTTACAGCCACAACCAACCATTTTCCGCCCAATACTTGTTCATCGAGTAGAGGACGACTCTTTCATCCCACACACTCCGCCGAATTTGATCGGGTTGTTGCAAAACAAGGTTCAGCCTATCAATAAAATCAACAACTTCGGGATGTTTTAAGAGGAGAATAGTGTCTCGAATCTCGCTGGTCAAAACAATCTCGTCGCCAAAAACATCTTGATAAACGTACTCAGTCATTTTCTAGACATCCAGCACGATTTTCCCGTACACCTCGCCCGACTCCAATGCTCGCTGAGCATCAGCGGCTTTTTCCAATGGAAAACGTGCGCCGATCACCGGACCCAGTTTGCCTGCAAAGACCAGCCGCATCACGTTCACGAAGTCGTTGTGTGGCGACATGGTGCTACCTATAATTGTAATGTGCTTGCTGAACAGGTAACGCAGATCAATTTCCGTGATTGGGCCGCTGGTGTTGCCCACGATCAGGATTTTGCCGCCACGTTTCACGGAACGGATCGATCCGAAAAGTGTATCTTTGCCGACATTGTCCACAACAATATCAACGCCGCGTTTTTCGGTCAGTTTATAGATGGCTTTTGCCCAATCTTCAGCGCCCCGGTCAATCAGGTAATCTGCGCCAAGTTTGCGCGCCTCGTCGAGTTTGGCCGCACTCGATCCAACGACATAGACCGTCGCGCCAGTAAGTTTAGCAATTTGAATGCTGGCACTGTTTACCCCGCCGCCCGCGCCGACGATCAATACCGTCTGTCCTGGTCGCAAATCCGCCTTCGTGATCAAGCTGTGCCAGGCAGTCAGATAAACGAGCGAAGCAGCGGCAGCCGTTGCATATTCGACGCCTTCTGGCAAGCGCAGCAAATTGCGCGCCGAAACGGTGATGTATTCGGCATAGGTGCCTGTACTGGTTTCACCTTTGATGCCGCCCACTTCACACAAGTTTTCATGCCCGGCGCGGCACGCCTCACAAAGGCCACAACTCAGCGTCGCATCGATCACGACGCGGTCTCCCACTGACCAGCCGCTGACGCCTTCGCCCAATGCGTCAATATCCCCGGCGGCATCTGCTCCCAAAATGTGCGGCAGCGGTAGTTTAATGCCCGGCCAACCGTTGCGTACCCAAATATCCAACCGATTCAAAGCGGCAGCACGCACACGCACTCGAACTTCCCCTGGCTTCGGTTCTGGAATCGGATGGTCAGTAACGTAGGTCAGGTTTTCAGCAGGGCCGTGTTGGGGAAGTAGAATCGCGCGCATCAGTTAATCGTCCTGGCATTGTATTTAAGCACAGTGTATCTCGAATTTGCTTGAAAAGTCGATACGCGGAAAAGGGGGAAAAGTGATATAATTACACTTCGCTTTTTATCGTATGGTGGGATAGGGATGGCATTGCGTTACGACGAAGCGATTGATTACCTGTATAGTTTGATCAACTACGAACTCCAGCGCCCGGCGCGTTACACGCCCGATGTTGTCAGTCTGGAACGTCCGCGTGCATTGATGGCTGCTCTTGGCGACCCCCAGGAACACTACTCGATCATTCATGTGACCGGGACAAAAGGCAAAGGTTCGGTCAGCGCCATGACTGCCAACGTCCTGCAAGCTGCCGGACTCAAGGTAGGCTTGTATTCATCGCCGCATTTGCAGGATTTCCGCGAACGATTCCGCATCAATGGCGAGATGATCCCGCATGAGAAGCTGGCCGCGCTCATTGAGCAGATCAAAGCAGTGGTTGAGTCGATGCCCGGCCTCACCTGGTTCGAGGTGACGACAGCGATTGCTTTTGAATATTTTGCTCAGGAATCTGTTGATCTGGCCGTAATCGAAGTCGGTTTGGGCGGGCGGCTCGATGCTACGAACGTTGTCCAGCACCCGCTTGTTACGACGATCACCAGTCTGAGCTACGATCACATACACCTGCTCGGTAATACACTGATGGAGATCGCCTTCGAGAAGGCCGGAATCATCAAGCCAGGTGCGCCAGTGGTCAGCGCGCCACAGCACGCCGAAGCACTGGAAGTATTAGAACGCACAGCAGCCATGCGCGGTTCGCCACTGACACTCGTCGGGCGTGATTGGCAGGTGATTCCCGGAGTGACCGATGTGAACGGTCAATCCTTCCAGGCGCGCAAGCTGATTTTCCCTCTTTCCGACTCCTCCTCTCTACCTGTGGAGAGGAGGCTGGGGGGTGAGGCAAACGCATTCTGGATTCCGTTGATCGGTCAGCATCAGGTGATCAACGCGACGGTTGCCCTCGCCACGCTCGATCATGTGCGTGCGGCGGGTTTTTCGATCAGCGACGAAGCGATCCATGCCGGGCTTCGCAGCGTGAATTGGCCGGGACGGTTGGAGATCGTACAGCGCGATCCCTGGATGATCCTGGATGTGGCGCACAACGCCGAGTCCGCAACACGCTTAGTCGAAGCCCTCACAACAGTCTTTCCGAATCAAAAATGGACATTGATTTTCGGCGCATTCACCGATAAAGACCTGGACGGCATGTTCCGGGCACTGCTGCCGATCACCGAAAACCTGATTTTGATGAAGGCGCTCAACCCGCGTGCCTTCGATACCGAAGAACTGGCCGACAAAGCGCACGCGATGGGCTTTAGCGGGCATATTGAAGCGATCCCGGCGGCGGAACACGCACTGGCACGGGCGCGCGAACTGGCAGGCACACACGGACACATCGCCGTCACCGGGTCGCTCTCGATTGTCGGAGAAATGCGCGATATATTAGGGTTGCAACCGCTGCGTGCCGCTTACCTCGATAACGAAACTGTACAGGCGCTGCAAAGTGCGGCGCAAGGATAACCGATGCTGGGACATGGCGTGACTGATTTTTACAATGTACATGATGCGGAAGTCAACGACGAAGGGCTGATCGAAGCTGTCCTTGTCCCGCTGCGCGATCTGGTGTTGTATCCGAATATGGTCTCACCGCTGTTTGTCGGGCGAGATCGTTCAATGGCCGCGATTACTGCCGCGCAAAACCGTGCCGAAACGGTGATCGGCGTGGTTCAGATGGATTCGAGTTTGCCCGATCCACAACCTGATGATCTGTATGTGTTCGGTACGGAAATGGCGATGGGTCGCCCGATGCGGATGCCAGACGGTACAACCAGCGTATTGGCGCAGGGGCGGCGACGGGTCGAGATCGTGGAATTCACCGCGACAGAACCCTATTTCCGGGTGAAAGCGCGCCCGGTTCACGAAGATACCAGCAAGACGCGCGAAACTGAGGCGTTGATGCGCGCGGTTTTGGCGCTCTATGAAAAATGCGTTAGCCTGAACCGCAACCTGCCCGAAGAATCATACATCTATGCGATGAATATTGAGGAGCCGGGTTGGTTGGCTGACTTGATCGCCTCAACGCTTGATCTGAGTCTTGAAGAACGCCAGTCGATTCTGGAAATGGTTGATCCGACGGAACGGCTGCATCGTATCAGCGTTTTGCTAGGCCGCGAACTGGATGTCCTCGAATTGGAAGAGCAGATTCAATCGCAGGTGCAGCAGGAAGTGGACCGCGGCCAGCGTGAAATGTTCCTGCGTGAACAGATGCGCGTTATCCAAACTGAATTGGGCGAAAGTGATCTGTTTCAACAGGAATTGGCCGAACTGCGCGAACAAATTGATCAGGCCGAAATGCCCGAAGAAGTTCACGCGAAGGCACTCAAGGAATTGGGGCGGCTGTTGCTCATGCCGCAAATGGCACCCGAAGTTGGTATTATTCGCTCCTATCTGGATTGGCTGGTCGATCTGCCCTGGTCAAAGGAGAGCGAAGATAATCTCGATATTGATCACGCCGCCGAGGTGCTGGCCTCTGAACATTTTGGGCTGCCCAAAGCCAAAGACCGCATTTTGGAGCATATTGCCGTCCGCAAACTTGCGCCAGACGAAATGAAAACCCCGATTCTGTGCTTTGTCGGGCCACCCGGAACGGGGAAAACGTCACTAGGGCGCAGCATTGCCGATGCACTTGGCCGCGAATTCGTGCGGGTCAGTTTGGGCGGTGTGCGCGATGAGGCCGAAATTCGCGGCCATCGCCGTACCTACATCGGCGCACTGCCAGGTCGTATTATTCAGACGATGCGCCGCGCCGGGACGATCAATCCGGTCTTCATGCTGGATGAGATCGACAAGTTGGGGCAGGATTTTCGCGGCGATCCGGCGGCGGCGCTGCTCGAAGTGCTCGATCCTGAACAGAACAACGACTACGCCGATCACTATCTGGATGTGCCCTACGATCTATCAAAGGTCATGTTCGTAACGACGGCGAATGCCCTTGATCCGATTCCGGCGGCGCTGCTGGATCGGTTAGAGGTGATCGAGTTCCCCGGCTATACCGAGGAAGAAAAAGTCTCGATTGCCCATCAATTCCTGCTGACGCGCCAGTTGAAGCAGCATGGTTTGGTGGACAAGGGTATTCGCTTCGATGATAAATCGCTGCAAACGCTGATCCGCGAATACACCTATGAGGCGGGCGTTCGCAACTTGGAGCGCGAGATCGCCAATGTCTGTCGCAAAATCGCGCGTCAGGTGGCCTCGGATAAGCCATACAGCAAGCGGGTCACACCGGATTTGCTCTTCCGTTTTCTCGGCCCGCCGCAATATCTGCCCAGCAAAGCCGAAGAAACCGATCAGGTTGGCATTGCGACGGGCTTGGCGTGGAGCGAAGGGGGCGGCGACATCATCTCGATTGAAGTATCGCTCATGCCCGGCAAAGGTGGCATGACGCTGACCGGGCAGCTTGGCGAAGTGATGCAGGAATCGGCACAGGCGGCACTCAGCTACATTCGCAGCAAATCGAAGCAGTTGGGCATCAAGGACAGCATCTTCGAAAAGCAGGACATTCATGTTCATTTGCCCGAAGGTGGCGTCCCCAAAGACGGACCTTCCGCCGGGATCACGCTGGCGACGGCGCTTATCTCGGCGCTCACCGGGCGCAAAGTGTACAGCCATGTCGCTATGACGGGTGAAGTCACCTTGCGCGGGCGGGTGCTGCCTGTTGGCGGCATCAAGGAAAAGGTGTTAGCCGCGCATCGTGCCGGGCTGAAGGTGATCATCTACCCGAAGCAAAACGAGAAAGACCTGGTTGAGATTCCAAAACAATCGCTGCGTCAACTGAAAATGTACCCGGTCACAACAATGGATGAAGTGCTGGAACATGCGCTTACCCCGGCGGCGATCATTGAAAAAGCGAAACCCAAGCCGCGCAGCAAACCAAAAGCCGCTCCTGCTCAACCGCCCGCCATCGGGCCGCTGAGTGCCGGGATCAGCGCGCAGATGAGCGAGGGTTGATCTGAACGCATCCATTGAGGCGCTTGCCGAAACACTGGTAGCGATGGCGAATCATCGGGGCGGTACATTGGTGCTGCCCACCAGTCCAAGAGCGCGCGCGGGTGTCTTGATTGATCGCGTTCTGCAAGCAGCGTTGGCCTCTGATCCGCCGTTGGTGCTGCCCATGCCGCAAACCGCCGCCGTTGATGGCAACTCGGCGGTTGTTGTGACCGTCCCGGCGGGACTGCCGCACGTCTATGCGCTGGATGGCCGCTATCTGACTCGTGCCGGAGATGATAACGCCCCACTGCCTCCGCGTGAACTACGTCAATTGCTGATGGAGCGCGGTGAACTCAGCTACGAAGATCAGATCGCAACAGGCGCGACGCTGGATGATCTGGACTGGACAGCGATTGACTCTTACGCTGCACGACTCGGTAGCAACATCGGTTCGGCGCGCGATTTGATGCTGAGGCGCGGTTGCATCGCTCAACGTGGTGATCTAATCGAACCCAGACCGACTAATGCCGGAATACTACTCTTTGGCAAAGACCCAACACGTTTTGTGCGGGGCGCGCATATTACGGCGGTTCGTTTTGCCGGATCGGAAATGGGCGATGTGTTTACTCGTGCAGATATTAGCGGCACGCTCCCTGAACAAATTCGCCGTGCCGAAACGTTCCTGATCGATCATCTGCGGAAAGGCGTGCAGATTGGGGCGACAATGGCGCGCGCCGAACAGTACGAATACCCGATGGAAGCCGCCCGCGAAGTGGTGGTGAACGCCGTCGCCCATCGAGACTACAGCATCGCGGGCGACGGTATCCGCCTGTTCGTGTTTTCAGATCGCCTGGAAGTGACCAGCCCCGGCAAACTGGCGGGGCCGGTCACATTAGCGAACATTGCAGAGGAACGCTTTTCCCGCAACTCAATCATCGTGCAGGTGCTTTCCGATCTGGGCTTTATTGAGCGGTTAGGCTACGGCATTGATCGCATTCTGTCGCTGATGAACGCGAATCAACTCCCTGCACCGGAGTTCCATGAAACATCGGGCGGCTTCCGCGTTACACTCCGCAATCAGGCCATCTCCACATTGCGGGATGTGGTTAGCGCATTTTCTCAAATCGAAATGAATCCACGTCAGCAAGCCGCTACTGCCTTCATGCAAACGCACGCCCGCATCACTAACAAAGACTTGCAAGAGATGTTCCCGGATGTTCATTCGGAAACGCTGCGCCGTGACTTGTCTGATCTGGTCACGAAACATGTATTCGAGAAACGGGGCGAAAAGCGCGGCTCCTACTACATTTTGCAGACGTCGGGACAGCACTCGTGATTAGGGATCGAATTAACCTCACCATCCAACCGCCTCTCCGTTTACAGAGAGGGGGCATCGTCTTGAAGTCTCTCTCTGCTTGCGGAGAGAGATTTAGAGTGAGGTTAATTTTTCACGCTTGTCTTCTCAGCCTCCTCACCGCCTGCAATTTTGCCGCGCCGCCCTCACCGACGCCGACACCTACCACCACACTGACGCCATCGCCAACCGTACCGACATTAACCCCTACATTAGCCCGCACCGCCACCCTTGCGCCGACGCCGACACTCACTTTATCGCCGACGCTGACCATGCTGCCCAGCGCCACGCCGACGATCACGCCCACCGAACCGCCTACCCTGACCCCCTGGGCAACCACCGGATTTGTGGGTGATCATTTCAAGCGCGTCGATATTCCGAAACCAGTCAGCGACGCCGTCGGCAAAACATGGCTGTCATTCGTGAACATCAGCGATGCCAAACCGCTTGGCACGCCCGGTACACCTGTCGCGGCCAGCGATTTGGAAACGGTCTATCTGGTTTCGCCCGATGGCGCGACTCGACTCAAGGTGATCGATTTGCCTGCCACCACTGAACGGCGTATTTTCTGGTCGCCCAATGGCGCGTACATGGCCTACTTTTTGGCCGAAGGCGACGCGCCCGGCCTGTATCTGCTCGATATTGAAGGCAAAACGACGACGCGACTGTTCGACATGAGCGATCTCAACCCACGCGGCTTTCAAACCGAACCGATCTGGGCACCGGATAGTTCACAGATTACTGTCGCGCTGACTACACCCTACGACATTGATCTGTTTGGAGTCGCGCCCGATAGTTCCAGCTTCAATAACCTGAGCAAGAGCGGCGCTTTTGATCTGTGGCCGGTCTGGTCGCCGGACGGCGCATATCTGGCTTTCGTTTCGGATCGGGTACAGTGTCCATCGTGGACGCCCGGTGAACCAAATACCTGTTACACGCCAGAAGGCAAAGCGCCCGAAGGTGGCAACCTGTTCATTCTGGATGCCGCCAGCAAAACGATTCGGCAGCTTGGCGATCAGGTTGTGACCGGAGCGCCACATTGGATTACGCCCGCCCGAATCGCCTTCACCACCGGCGGGAACACAGCCTCGGATTTATGGTGGGTCGATCTGCGCGGCGGGCCACCGCGTCAGGTAACAACTACCGATCCAAACAACCCCAAGCTATCGCTGCGCGATGCGTGGTCGCCGGATGGACATTTGGTGCTGTATCAGGAAGTCGAATCCACCACGCGACTCATCTTGCGCGATGAAAACGGCGCGCAGATCGCCAAGCTCGATCAGTTGAACTTTCCGCGCTATTCGTTCGCGGCGGCCTGGTCGCCGGATGGTCAGAAGGTGGTGATTGGCGGCCACAATGGGCAGTGTCCGTTTGGCATAATCATTGCCGATCCAACGCTCAAGCTGCTGCTCAATGCGCCGTCTTCACCCAGCGTTTGCGATCCAGCCTGGTCACCTGACGGTAGATACATCGCCTTCACCGGAATTACCAAAAGTACCAGCGGCAGCGATGGTCGTTATGATCTGTACATCGCAGAGGCCAGTGGCTACGGGTCGCGCAACTTGACAGGTCGATTGGGCGGTCAGATTCGCGTGCTGGGTTGGATCAAAGGGACGAAGTGATTACTCCCCGATGCCTAAAGGCAGGGGGTTCTGGTAGAAGTGTCACCTTTCGAGCGGCATCGACAGCAGCAGTTGCCCACTGCCCGACTGCACCGCGCGCCTTAGCGATTTGATGCTTACCTTCAGCGGCGCTTCACGTTAAGCGCCGTTAGCATAACTGCCCTTCTTTCTTAACATCTGCGATCTAATGTCCACACGGTTTTGCTAGTTTGAAAAAGAGGGGCTTTTATGATGATCAATCACACCTCCCGCCGTGTGCGCGCCTTTGCGCTGCTCGCCATTTTTCTGGTAGTCGGTCAAGTTGCTCTGTCGAGCAATGTGCGTCAGATTAGTGCCGCGCAAGCGACACAGGCTGCCACTATGTCCGCAACGATGGCTGCTACTCAATCAGCCGCGACGATGGCCGCCACCATGTCAGCAACGATGGCTTCGACGATGGCGGGCACCATGGCCGCCGCACCCACTTGCGATAAGGCAACGGGTTTCACGCTCTATGCCGCAATTGGTTACGATACCGACATTGCCAAGATTTTCACGGAAAAGACGGGTATTGCAGTCAATCTGGTTGATGACAGCACCGGCCCGCTGCTGGCTAAAATCAGTGCCGAAGGTGCCAACCCACAATGGGATGTGGCCTGGTTTGATGGCGATGCCGCCATGCAATCGCTT
>JBBSEU010000104.1:0-17839 GCA_038239365.1 Aggregatilineales bacterium | reverse complement strand
GTTGTCGTGCCGATCACGCGCCAACCATCGGCGGCCAGTTCCGCACCCAGCCGGAACAAAGCCGTTGTCTTGCCGCCCGCGCCCGTGAACGCGATCAGATCGCCGCGCTGAACATCCAGCGCCTGTTTGAGGTGCATAAAGATCGTCGTCCTGTCTTATTCAGAACGGATGATTATCGCACGAATCGGTCAGACGCTCAATACAGCTTGAACAAACAGCATGGCAACTTTTATGTACTAATCTCCGAATCAAGTACGGAAGGCGCGGCGCACATTGCCATCCAGGAACATATAGAGCAGCACCAGCAGCGGAATCAAGTGAATGCCGCAGCCCATACGCGGCACGCCAAAACGCCCAACCCAGAAATAGCCCGCATTGAACAGACTCAATACTTCCACAACGACCGTTGTCCAGAATGCCCAGGGTTGCAATGTCCAGAGGCCAACCGCCAAAACCAGGTTAGCAATCGACAGAATCAAGCCGATGATTCCGCCAAATCCTGTTGAAAAGACCGCGCCCAAACCCCCATCGCTGAAAATAGCAAGCGGTGAAGCACCCAATGCGGTCAGGCTGCCACATAAGCCCAAAATGGCAAACAAGCCCATCAACATCGCAATGATCGTGATACCAAGCGGACGTGTACGAGTCGTGTAGCTCATCTTTCCCCTCCCCTTAGAGACAAATTTGATTGATATGCTTCATTACGCGCGTTACCGGAAAAAGTTTTGGCAAATCGAGTGCCAGAATCGGCGGCTTTCCGCTACAATCGGGTGATGCAGAACACACCACACGATAATCACAAATTGCCCGTCGCTGAACTGAGCGGACAGGCACGCTCCGAAGCCGTACAGGATGTTTTCCAGCGGATCGCGCCTCGTTATGATCTGATGAATCGCCTGATGACTGCCGGACAGGATCGCGCCTGGCGACAGTTTGTTGTACAGGCTGCTGCTGTGCCTCACGGGGGTACGGCGCTGGACATTGCGACGGGCACAGGCGATATTGCCTTCGAGATGCTAACACAGGGAAACGTTCGACTGTCCATCGGTGCAGACTTTGCCCCGGCGATGATGCACGTTGGGCAGCACCGCCCACTCGGAAAACGGGTTCGCTGGGTTACCGCCGATGCGCTAAATCTGCCCTTCCCGTCGGCGTCTTTCGATGCGGTGACACACGGCTATTTGCTTCGCAACGTGATCGATATTGCGCGTGCCCTAAGCGAACAACGCCGTGTCCTAAAACCGGGCGGGCGCGTCGTTTCGCTGGATACTTCGCCACCGCCGCGAAACCTGCTGCGCCCCTTTATTGTGGCCTACTTGAAACTGGTCATTCCGACGCTTGGCACACTGTTAACCGGTCAGCGCGACGCCTATACCTACCTGCCAAGTTCGACGATGGGCTTTAAGACTCCCGATGCACTGGCCGATCTGATGCGCGCCGCCGGATTCGTAGATGTGAGTTACAGATCGTTCATGTTTGGGACGATGGCCGTTCACTGGGGCACAAAACCTCATCAGGAATAAGGTAATTCCAAGATGAACAGGGAACCCTCACCAGTGTTGCCAGTGCTTTCTACCCAGATTCGTCCGCGATGCAGATTGGTAAAGCTGTTGACGATGGACAGACCCAGACCTGTACCCGTATATTTGTAAGCGGCTTCGGCACGATAGAAGGGCAGGAAGATATGCTGTTGATCTTCCGACGAAATGCCTATGCCATAATCGCGCACTTTGATGCGGAATCGCTGTTCATCGCGCTCCAACGAAACCTCGATGCGCGTATCGGGCGGTGAATAAGTAGCTGCATTGATCAGCAAATTTTGCAGAATTTCCAAAACCTTGTGCCGATCCACAAAAGCGGTGATTGGTTCGGCGGGCGCAGTGAGGCTGTATTCATGTTGCGAGTCGGCGGAATGTGCCTCAGCCAACGCCGTCTCGGTCAATTCGCGCATATCCGTCTTTTCCGATTCAAGGCGCAGCCAGCCGGATTGTGCGCGCGACAGGTTGATCAATTCTTCCACCAATTGCGCCACGAAACGCGCTTTCTCACCCACATAAGCCAGCCATTTGGCGCGGCGGTCTGCCTGTGCGTCGGGGCGCGTCTCCAAAAGCTGAATGAAACCGAGCAGCGATGTTAATGGCGTGCGAAGCTCATGTGAAGCCGCCGAAAGCAGCAGTTCGCGGGTATTTTGAGCATCTCTCAGGTTGGCGATGTCCTGCCAGATCAGGATCGCGCCCTCAATTGCGCCCGTCGGATCGCGCAGCGGCACTGCTCCGGCCATGATCGGAAGGCGCGTGCCATTCTCCCGAACAACGGTCAGTTCCGTATTCCGCGTCGTTTCACCCGCCAGCGCGCGCGTTAATGGATCAGCGGCCTGGCTATCATCAGCCAAATGAAGTTCATACGACGAGTCGCCCCGCAACCGTTCCATTTCGTGATTGATCAGAAGCGTGTCTCGTGTTTTGGCGTCAACAATGACAATGCCAACCGGAACCGATTGCAGGATCGTTTGCAGATGCCCCCGTTCCGAATAAATTGTGTTGCCGAGGCCACTCATCTGCTCTTTGAGGGTATGACGTTCTATGCGTCCGGCGAGTGCTGAGGCCGTGTTTTGCAAAAGGAGCATCGCATCGGGTTCAAGTACGGCGGCGGGGTCAGTGAGGCCAACGGAAAGGTAGCCCAACACACCGTTTTGCCCCTGGATCGGGATCGTCGTTATCTTGTTCAGGCCGGTTAGCGATGTCGCAAGCGGATCGTTCCAATCCTGCAACCATTTTACATCCGGCGCGGGCTGACGCGACTTAATATACTGTTGCAACTGCTCACGCTGCGTCGTGTCGGCATGACCAATCGCTTCGACTGCGAATGTCTCCCCGCGCACCTGGGAGATCAAGCACCAATCGGCGGTATGGTCAGTCAGGCGTTGGGCAACTGTTGGTAAAACATCCGAAAAGGTGGACGGACTGCTATGCAGCAAATTGTTAAGTTCAAGCAACTGCTGCATTCGTATCAAACCTTCTGGCATACTCTGCATTTGTGTATTTGGTAGTGACATAATGCTGTTTTGATCTGCTTTTACGATTATAGCTTACATCCCGAACGGCTATTCTGCATTTCCAGTACCCGTTACCGCCCTGTGAGCTAACTGTAACACCCTTGACACTTCTCATTCTTTAAGAATATGTTAAAATTGTTAAATAGTTCTTAAAGATAGCGCCTCGGTGTCAGCCGCTAAGGAGTCAATGATGATCACAACCCGTTCCGTTTTTGACCGTCAACTGTGTTCGCTGCGTGAGCGCGTACAACAACTTAGCGAATTGGTGGCTCAGTCCATCACCCTGAGTATCACTGCCCTGCAAAAACACGATCTGGATGTAGCGCGCTTGATTGACCGTGCGGATGCCCAGATCAACGCACATCGCTTCGAGATTGAGGAGCAGGCTTATCAGCTGCTGGCGCTTCAACAACCGAATGCTAGCGATATGCGTGCCATTGTTGCGACAGTGAGCATTGTGACGAACCTGGAACGTATGGGTGATCATGCGGCAGGTATTGCGCGGCTGGTTTTGCGAATGGGTAATTGTCAAACACTTGAAATGCCGCCCGAATTCGCGCAAATGGCTCAACTTGACCTGGCGATGCTTACCGATTCGATAACCGCCTTTGTCACTCACGATCAAATCCTGGCGCGTTCGGTAGTCGCCCGTGATGGCGAAGTGGATCGGCTGCACAAGCTGGCCTATGAACGATTGCTCGCGGCCATGCAGCACGATCTGCAAGCCGTCGAATGTGGGACTCTGATGTTGTGGGTGTCGCACAACCTGGAACGGATCGGGGATCGCTCTGCCAACATCTGCGAACGAGTGACCTTTTTGGTGACGGGTGATCTGGTGCATCATCACGATCCGATGCCCTAAGAGGTTTGCCTCACCCCCCATCCCCCTCTCCGCAGGCGGAGAGGGGGCGTCAGACACGATACTATCCCCTTTTTGTTTTAGCGTGTGCATTGCTACACTATGCCAACAACAAAGAGGGAATTTTTTTATGTCTGCCACTGCCTCAACCCGCCTCGATCCATGTGGGCCGGAAAAGACGCTTGCGCCCACCCATTCGATCCGTTTGCGTACCGAGATTCCAGGGCCGCGCAGTCGTGAGATTTTGGCGCGACGTGAAGCCGCTGTTGGTCGGGGGCTGAGTCGCTCCACGCCGATTGTCGCTGCCAAAGCACATGGCGCACTGATCACCGATGTTGATGGAAACACCTTGATTGACTTTGCAGGCGGAATCGGAGCGTTGGCTGTCGGCCATACCCAGGAAGGGATTGTGGAAACGCTCCAGCACCAAGCCGAAACGCTGATCCATTTGTGTGAAGTCGTTGGCACAACCGAATTATACGTCCAGGTCTGCGAACGCCTGAATGCAATTGTCCCCAACCAGGCTTCTCCAAATAAGACTATTTTATCCAGCACGGGCGCTGAAGCGATAGAAAACGCGATACGCACGGCACGTTCCTACACGGGTCGTCCGGCGGTGATCTGCTTTGAGGGGGCGTATCATGGTCGTTCTTTGCTTACGATGACCCTTACAAGCAAATATGATGCCTATAAACGCGGTTTTGGGCCTTTTGCCCCGGATATTTACCGATTACCTTTTCCTGACCTGTACCGACGTCCCGCCGATTTGAGTGAAGACAAGTTTATCGATCAGATGATCGCAGCGTTCGATCATGCGTTGGTCGCACAAGTTGAGCCGTCGGCAGTGGCCGCCGTTATTATTGAGCCAGTGCAGGGCGAAGGTGGTTTTGTGCCGACGCCGATTCGCTATATGCAGCACATTGCCAAACGCTGCCAGGAACACGGCATTGTGTTGATCATCGACGAAGTGCAAACGGGCTTCGGGCGCACCGGCACGTTATTCGCCATCGAACAATACGATGTGACCCCCGATATCCTGGTCAGTGCCAAATCCATCGCCGCCGGGATGCCGCTCAGTGCGATCACCGGGCGCGCTGAGATCATCGATCATGTGCATGTGGGCGGTTTCGGTGGGACGTATGGCGGCAATCCATTGGCGTGCGCGGCGGCGTTACAGGCAATGGACTTCATCGAGAAGCAAAACTTGGCACAGCGTGCTGGACAGATCGGCGCGATTATCCGTGAGCAGATGCTTGAATGGCAGAATGAGTTGCCGTTCATTGGGGATGTACGCGGCATGGGTGCGATGCTGGCGATGGAACTGGTCGATGACCGCGAGACAAAGCATCCTGCCAAAGAAAAAGCCGCCCAGGTGATCGTTGAAGCGGCCAAGCGCGGTTTGATCCTGATCAAAGCGGGGATGTATAGCAACTGCATTCGGCTATTGATGCCGTTGATGATTCCCGAAGAACAGCTTTACGAAGGGCTGGATGTGCTGGAACAGGCGTTGAAGGTGCCCTCACCCTAAATCCCTCTCCCGGAGGAGAGGGACTTCCAGACCAGACGCCTACATTACTCCCCTTCGCCCTCGGGAGAAGGGGTTGAGGGCACTGTATCCGATTATCATTAAGGAGATTTTGATGATGCGTGTTGGCGTCATTGGCGCAGGAAACGTTGTTCACTACGGCCATCACCCGGCCCTTGCCGCTCTAAAATCGGATGTTCAGGTGGTCGCGCTGGCCGATGTGACGGAGAGCCGTCGTCTGGCCGCGCGTGATTTGTTCGGTCTTCCCGACTCGGCATGTTATGCCGATCCACTGGCCGTAGCCACCCACCCTGACGTAGAGGTTGTGTTGGTGGCAGTACCGCAGCAGTTTCGCCGCCCGATTGTGGTGGCCGCTGCACAAGCTGGCAAGCACATCCTGAGCGAAAAGCCGATTGCCACGACTCCCGCCGATGCTCAGGCGATGATCGATACGGCGAACGCAGCAGGTGTGACCTATGGCGTGTGTCATAACTACCTGTTTTTGCCAGAATATATCAAGTTGCGGCAAATGATCGAGAGCGGCGCGATTGGTGATTTTCGAGTTGGGATTATGAACTATCTCGGCGTGCAGGATCGTCCCGGCGCGGCGGAATATCAACCGGGCTGGCGGCATAGTCCACAGGCGGGCGGTGGCGTCCTGATGGATATGATTCACGCCGTCTATCTGGTCGAGTGGATTTTCGGCGGCGAAGTCAGGCGAGCCAGTGCCATGACCGATAATCTGCTCTACCCCGGTGAAGCGGTTGAGGATACGGCGCTGGTACAATTCGCGCTGCCACGCGGCTATGTGCTGGTCAACATGGGGTGGGGCGTTGGGCCGGGCGGGATCGAAGTCGGTGGCAGCACCGGGCGCGCATATATGTTCTACCAGAAGTACGGCACGGGTGGTTGGGGTGTCCCGGATCGAATCGATCTGGTGACGGAGAGTGGGCAAACCAGCGAAGCAATTGATGCTCGTCCGCACGCACAGCAGATCGCGGACTCGTTCACGGGTTTGTGGCGTGATTTTCTGGACGCGGTGAAAAACAAACGTCCACCGATTGCTCCGGCTGCGGCGGGTTTGCGCTCACTTGAGGCGACATTGGCCGCTTACCAATCGGCCAAAGAAGGCCGAGTCGTCACGTTGCCACTTGATCCGGTCAGTAAGTTGTATAATCAGGGCGTAATGGCACTGAATGGCTGACACTGAATATTCTTTGCTTTTTGAGGTGTCTACACCGTTGGTGTTTACGGTACGATGTACAGCAATTTATTGGCAGTCGATAGTGGATAAACATCCTGTGATGGCACAACGCCTTGAAGATGTCAGAGCCACGCTTTCCGAACCTAATGAAATTCGGCAAAGTGTAAGTGACGCCAATGTGTTGTTGTTTTATCGTCCTGATGAAACGCGATTAGTTTGTGCGGTTGCACGAAAGCTGAATGGAGATGGCTTCCTGATCACAGCTTATCCAACAGATAAAATGAAAAATGGTGAAACAGTATGGCCCAAGTAAAAATCATTTTCGATCCGTCAGTCAATTCGCTGACGGTTTGGTTCGATAATCCTTCGTCGGAAGACGTCTCTACCGATTTGGATAATGACGTTCTGCTGATGAAAAACAAAGATAATGAAGTGATCGGCGTCGAAAAACACTTTTTCAATCTGCCGCCGGGTTCAGTACAGGTTCAATTTGAGACGTTGGAGTTGCGGTCACAGGATGATCTGGCTGGACACTTGACACTGCAATCTGTTAAGCCTTGAGGTAAAAATGGCAGTCGGCGAAAAGTTATACACGGCAGATGATTTGTATCGCATCGCCAGCCACGATAACGGTGGGCGGCGCTATGAACTGGTCAGAGGAGTCCTGATCGACATGTCGCCGAACTTCATTGGGCATTCAACGTTGGCGATGTGGTTGGTGCATCTGCTGCTAACTTTCGTTGAAGCTAATGATCTGGGTGATGTTACTGGCCCCGATGGTGGGTATAAACTTTTTACTGATCCCGATACGGTACGCGCGCCGGATGTGGCGTTCATCGAAAAGGCGCGGAGTCAAAAAGGGGACGGCTACTATCTTGGTGCGCCTGATCTGGCCGTCGAAATCATGTCCGAAAGTAACACGGTCAACGAGACCGGCGATAAGATCATCGAATATTTCCAAGCGGGGACTCAGCTCGTTTGGATCATCCACCCAAAATCGAAAACGGTAGACGTTTACCACAAAACGATAACGGATATTCGCATTTTGGATATTAACGGCGTGCTGGATGGTGGCGACATGCTGCCCGGTTTTACATTGACCATCCGTGAGTTGTTCAAGAAGCTGATGGATTAAAAATGACTGACCAGGTTTTGACCGATAAATTGCTCGTCGAAAAAGAAAACGGCGTCCTGACGCTGACCATCAACCGCCCGAAGATCAAAAATGCCGTCGATGCAGAGACGATGATCGCGCTGGGTGATCAGATCAGGGCGTTGGATGAACACGGCGATGTGCGCGCTGTTGTGATCACGGGGGCAGGTGGCGCGTTTTCATCGGGCGCGGATATTATGGCGGCGGTGCAATCGAATGCCTCTCCTGCCGACGCGCTTGGTATCCTGACGGGCGCGTATGCCCCGGCACTGCAAGCGATCCGTGCCTGCCCCTGGCCTGTGATCGCCGCCGTCGATGGCATGGCCGCCGGGATCGGCTGCGATCTGGCGCTGTCCTGTGATATTCGGCTGGCTTCGGAGCGCGGAGCATTTGCGGAATTATTCATTCGCGTTGGCCTCATCCCGGATGGCGGCGGAACGTATCTACTGCCGCGACTGGTTGGGCTGGGCAAGGCACTCGAAATGATGTTCACCGGGGAAACGGTCACGGCTCAGGAGGCACTCACGCTTGGCTTGGCTAACAAGGTCTTTCCAACTGAGACGTTTTACGCCGATGTGCGCGCCTATGCCGAAAAGATCGCCAAACAGTCGCCGCAAGCGTTAGTACGGGGCAAACGGGCGATGCTGGCCGCACTGCACGATGATTCTTACGCCGAGTCGATGGCGCGTGAAGCGCAATACCAGCGCGAAATCTTTGAAAGCGAAAACGGCTTCGAGGGCTTTATCGCATTCGTGCAGAAGCGCCCACCCGTTTGGAAATGAAAGTGAACTATGGCCTTTCGTAGACGACAGCGTGCAGTACAACCCGCTGAAGTACCAGAGGAAAACCCTGCGGAGTCGGTTGAGTCGATTATCGCGGATAACAATACCGAAAATGCGCCGATGCAGCGCGTATCCGTGCGGCGACGGCTGCGCTTCCCGGCGATTCGGGTGAACTGGTCACAATTGATCCTGATCGTAGCGTTGGTGGCACTGACCGTGTTTGCGCTATTGCTCAATGGCGGCGCGCTCCCGCGACAGGTGATCGTCTGGTGGCCGCTCGTGATCGCGGTGCTGGCCGGGTTGTGGCTGCTCATCTCGTTAGTGCGGCGTGACTCGGCGGCACTGCTGGGCAGCACGGCGTTACTTGGCGTCAGCATCAGTTTGCTGCTGGCATCCGCCTATCAGGTGCCATTGGGTGCAACCCTGGTAGGTGTGGCGCTCATTTCAATCGGTATGGGGATCGTTGTGCGCGGCCTGTTGTGGCAAACCCGCGCCACCTAGCACTCTGACCCGCTAAACTTTCCAGGCGGGGTGAATGCCCGGTTCTAGTGGGAGCGTGTGAACGTCAATGACGCCGGATTTATCCAGGCGAATCCATGCGCCCATCCCAGAGCGCCCGATTTGATCAAATAGGAAATTGCCCAGACTATACAGAATCAGCGTATCTTTGTATATTTCTGTCGTCTGGATAACATGTGGATGATGACCGATCACCAGACTGGCTCCGGCATCGACGGCGGCACGCGCAATGCGAATCTGTGTCTCGAAGGGGCGCGGTTCGTATTCGATTCCCCAATGAAACTGGACAATGAGCAGGTCTGCATCGTTGCGCGCGGCTTTGATTTGCTCCGCCAGTTTTTCTTCCTCAACGCGCGCCCGACCATAGCCTTTTCCTTCCCAGTACACGCCGTAATCGGGCGGATCGGGGACGTGAGTGTAAGCGATCCAAGCGACGTTGATCCCACGTAGTGGCGTGATAACGACCTGACGCGCGGCCTTGTAGTTTTCACCAGTGCCAATGGTTTTGATCCCCGCATCATGTAAAGCCTGCATTGTGGCGGCGATTCCGGCAGGGCCATAATCGCGCGAATGGTTGTTGGCAAGACTCATCAGGCCAAATCCCGCACGTGCCAGCGCAGGCGCAGCCAACGGATCGGCACGCAGGCGATAGCCCATTGGCCGCTCAATACCAACGCCTTTGGCAGCGATTACGCCTTCCTGATTGCCCACTGCCAGATCAGCCGCGTGTAACCAATCCGATACGTCGCTGAGCGGCCAATCGAAATCGTCACCCTGACTAGCAATTGCGGCAGCGGTTCCGCGTGCCATCGACACATCACCCACTGCCAGAATTTGAGCGGCAGAGTCATCCACAACGGCATTGGGACGCTGAAAAATGAGTGGATATTTGGATAGATCGGGCGCAGTGGTAGCCGCTCGCCGTAATCGGATGGACGGAAGCAGAGAGGTTAGCATGGACATCAACAAGGTACGTCGTGAGATCAAAAAAGGGTGTTTTGACATAATCCTCTGTATCGATTTTTCCTGCCCAGATGATAACGAATAGTTGCCGTTTCGTGGTGGACGCGCCACAATCTGGGCGTAATTTCTGGCTATTATGCTTGGTACTCGTGAGGTGATAATGACTCGCAACCGGATCGGTTCGCTGCGATTGACTGTGTTATCAGGCGCACTTGGCTTGTTGTTCGTGCTGGCAACGCCCGCTCTGGCTCAGGAAGGTGAGGCCGCTCCGCAAAGTGGCACGCCCGCCGGAATCGGCATCATGATTTTGCTGATCGGTTTGGCGGCAATTGGCATTGTGGGAGCAAGCGTCGCCTTCCCGCGTATGTCCGGTTCAGGAGCAGCGGGCGCGGGTGATGATGACGACGAACTTATCCCGGATGATGAGTTGCAATAGACATTGTGTCGAAAGTTGCCGGATTCGCGCTATAATCTGGATTGTGTATGCGTTCACAAGCGTTGAGTGGTGGAGAACAAGCGTATGACCGAATTGAACTGGGAGAAGGAAAGTGTCGGTGTTGCCCCATCGTCGATCAGCAGCCGCTTGAAGTTTGGGCTGATCAGTGCTGTATTGATCGGCGTGATCGGCTTTTTGCTGGTCAGCGGCACAGCCAACAGCGGGCGCTACTTCATCACGGTTCATTCACTGCTTGCCCGACCTGATCTGGCTGGTAAAACCGTCAAGATTACGGGTGCAGTGGTTGGCAGTACGATCAAAAACAATGCCGATCAAAAGACGCTTACCTTCACAGTCGCGCACATCACCGATGATGCCACACAGTTGGAGCAGGAAGGCGGTTTGGCAAAGGCGCTGCATGTTGCCGTCACCGATGTAAAGGGCGAACGAATTAACGTCGTGGTGGCGAATCAGGCGATGCCCGATTTATTGCGCGATGAGGCACAGGCCATTATGACGGGCAAGCTAGGGGCTGATGGCGTTTTCTATGCCGATGAACTGCTACTGAAGTGCCCTTCGCGCTATCAGTCCGATTTGCCGAAGCAGGCCGCCCAACAAAACGGCAGTTGATGAGGCGCGTCAAGTCTATTGATAAAATATTTGGCGCGTTTGTTTGGTGGTTTGGCCTTGTTGGTTGTTTGGTGGGTGTAAATAGGGCACTTGCCCAGGCCACACCGACGACACAAGCTACTCCCAGCGCAATTACGATCAGCGGGATTGTCAAAAGTGGTACAGCGGGGGTGTCCATTCCGGCTGGACAATCATTTTCGCTGCATGTTTTCCGCCTCACAAAAGCGACGCCCGCCGATGTCACGGAAATTATCACGCGCGATCTGGCACTCAGCAACGACTCGTATCGGTTCGAGCAGGTCAGTGTACAACCCGGCGATCTGTGTGTGGTAACCACGACGTTTGAAGGCACCACGCAAGGGAGTTCGCCGATTACTCTGGCAGATGTGCCAACGATCCTCGATTTGCCGATCACGTTGTACGCGGCCACCAATGACCCGGCCAAGTTACAGATCGCCCAGACGCAGCAGTTGATCAGTTTCGTCTCCAAAGATGTGATGCAGGTGCTGGAAACTGTCGACATTCAAAACAGCGGGGATCGCTTTTACGTTTCGACCCAGAAGGCAAATGACGGTTCGCCCATTTCGGTGAGTCTGCCTTTGCCGATAGGGGCGCGCGCAGTGGCTTTCAACACAACGCCGACGACTCGTTTTCAGATTGGCGGCGATCTGAATGCCCCAATTGTGCAGGACACCAAACCTGTTTTCCCGAATCAGGTTCAGAAGATCGTGTTCAGCTATCAGCTTCCGTACAGCAAAGGAGCGCCAATTGACCGCGATTACCCATATTTGACCAATTCGGTACAGGTTTCGCTCCCGGCAGAAGCAGGCGTCGTCGTGAGCGGAGCGGCTTTTAGCGTCACACAGAACACGACGATTGATCCGAAGCGTCCCTATATGCAGTACACGCTCAACACGCCGATCAAAGCGGGCGGGCGGCTGATTTATACATTGGATGGCGCACCACGCAGCACCGCCGCCAAAACCGCGCAAGGGCTGGATTTGGGTTTTGTGTTGGCGCTGATCGGTGGAGTCGTCCTCGTTGGGATTGTTGGACTGGTGATCGTTCAACGGGCGCTGCGCGGGAAAGCGGCGTGATTAAGGTTCGCGGGCTGGTCAAAACGTTTGGCGTGCGGCCAGTGCTGCGCGGTTTGAATTTGACGGTGGCGCGCGGCGAATGTGTGGCACTACTTGGTCCAAACGGATCGGGCAAAACAACCCTGATGCGAACATTGGCCGGATTGAGCCGTCCCAGCGCGGGCACGCTGACCATTGGCGGCTGGTCACTGCCTGGCGAAGCGGCGGCAGTACGCGCGCAGTTGGGTGTTGTGGCACATTTGCCACTGTTATTTGATCAATTGACGGCTGAGGAAAACCTGCGCTTCTTTGCCCGTTTATACGGCGCAAACGAGGAACGGATTAGGGAGACTTTAGCGCGAGTCGGCCTAACAAAGCGGGCAAAGGATCGGGTTGGGACATTTAGCCGAGGGATGCAGCAGCGATTGGGAATTGCGCGCGCCATTCTGCATCAACCCGCCGTATTGTTGCTCGATGAACCGTATACTGGTTTGGATGTCGATGGCGCGGCCATGCTCGATGGCCTGATCGGTGAATTGAACGCTGCCGGACGAACGATCCTGCTGACTTCGCACGATCTGGAACATGCACTCAGGCTCAGCCAGCGGATCGTCATTTTGGGGCGCGGCGTGATTGCCCGTTCAGTGGAAAGCGCGACACTGACCAGCAGCACGCTAGGCCAGCTTTATACCGAAGCAACAATTTGACGCCGCATGAAACAATTTGTGGTCTTTTTCAATGCGCTGTTCGCCATCACCTGGAAAGACCTGCGCGCCGAGTTTCGCAGTCGGCAACTCATCAGTTCGATGGTTTTGTTCGCGCTGTTATGTGTGCTGATCTTCTACTTTACGCTCGAAGCGCATCCCGAAGCACGAGTCGCAGCGACGCCTTCGGTGCTGTGGGTGATCGTCGTGTTTGCCGGAACATTGGGATTAAGTCGCAGTCTGGCCGCTGAACAGGAAAGCGGTGGGCTGGAAGCGATGCTGCTGGCACCAATCCCGCGCGCCGCGCTGTTCTATGGCAAACTGATCAGTACATGGCTGTTTACGTTGATCGTGGCGCTGCTGGCCGAGGCGCTGCTCAGCCTATTATTTAACTTGTGGCTGCTCTCGCCAGACCTGACATTGGTACTCTTGTTGGGCACAATTGGCTTTGCAATTATTGGGACGCTGCTAGGCAGTATCGCGGTACAGGCTAACGGGCGTGAAACGACGCTGCCCATTTTGATTCTGCCCGTCGCACTGCCCATTGTAGCGGCAGCGGTACACGCTACGGGCGATATTCTGGACGGACGGCCATTGGATGATTGGGCGATCTGGCTGGCGCTGCTCGGCTCTTTCGACCTGATATTTTTGGTGCTGGCCTTCGTCTTGTTCGATTTTATCGTCGAGGATTAAAAACCGGCCTGCTCATCGTCGCGTAGCTCATCGAGCGATTCCTCATCGTGAACCAGATCGTAAGCGCCTTCGTCGTCGATGCTATCGATCAGATATTGCACACCGTCGTGTTCAAGTAAGAGACGTCCCTTACCATCAAAATAGGGAGCGGTCTGGTACAGTTCTTCTACGTCATCTTCTTCGATCTCATCATCATCGAGCGGCGTTGCACGGCGTTTGAGTTCGGCCAGCCTCCCGCCATCCAGATCATCGGGATCGGCGTCCGGGTTGGTGTTTTCGGGGAACAGCCAGCGACCAATCGCTTCATGTCGAATGTCGGCGGTAACACGCGTATCGGCGGCCACTTCCCAGAGTTGGTCATCGGTCAAAGTGTCGAGTTGATCTATATCTTCAACGTACATGATCACTTCCTTTTGTTTTTTTCAGTGGAAACATAAAAGCAAAAGAGACGCCAGCAAAACGCCTTACAAGGTAAACGCATCTCTGCAGCATATTAGCTGCTGTGTTTCACCTGCAAAGCAGGTGATGCAGGTGTATGAGCGTCGCTAGCAAACAAAATATAGACTGAATGAAAATGCAAAATAAATTATGCAGAGTTAAAATCCGAGTAGGCAAGCCTTTGGATAGGTTTGCCCTGACCAACAGCAATCGCCGCCACGATCTTCTTTGACACTCAAGCAAAATTGTGATAAATTGTACATACGCGCTTTTATGGGATTTTTGCGCTTAAAACATGCCTTCTTATACGATTATGGTTAACCCTCAGCAACCGCACGCAAACTGTTTCGGCACGCACTGCCGACAGGAGGATAGATGACGACGACCACCGCCCCTCGTGGGAAAGCGGTATCGGCGCAGACCAAGAGCGCCACACCTGCCGCAACTCCCGACGTTCAAGCTCAAGGCGTCTCGCGCCGTGAGTTCCTATATTATATCTGGGGTGCAAGCCTCGCCCTGCTGCTCGCCGAATCGAGCGGCGCGATCATATGGTTTACACTGCCACGTTTCCGCGCTGGTGAGTTCGGCGGTTTGTTCACGCTCGATCCGGCGGCGATGCCCACCGCCAGCACCACCACCGCGCCCGCGCCCAACTCGGCGGGCAAGTTCTGGATGAGCAACACCGATGACGGCTTCCGCGCCTTGAGCATGGTTTGCACGCATCTGGGCTGCCTGTTCAAGTGGGTGCCAACCAACACGCGCTTCGAGTGCCCGTGTCATGGTAGTAAGTTCACCAACAAGGGTAACTACATTGAAGGCCCCGCACCGCGCAACCTGGATCGCTTTGCGATTACCGTGACCTACAATGACGGCTCGACCAAAACCAGCGACGCGAACGGCGGCCCGGTGTCAATTGCCAATGCCCGCTTGATTTCGGTGGACACGGGCAAGAAAATCAAGGGTCAGACGCACGGATAACACGGGTGATACGGATTTATACAGGAGAGTGCCATGTCGGTATTGCCAGTTCCTTCGTTCCTTGATGACATCAAGGAGAAAGGCGTTCGCAAAGCCGTACTCGAGTTGGTGGACGAGTCGGTTGAACGTTTTACTGCCGGTCTAAACATTCAGGATATTCGTGAGGCGCTGCGCGGCGAAGCCCCCAGCCGCCGCCCGAACCCGCGCCTGACGCCACACGCCGATGCGTTCTGGATGCACATGCGGCCATCCTACTACCACCAGGCCATGACGGGGTTATACCCAACTTTCCGTCTGGGCTGGCTTTCGACCTATTTCTTCTTCATCGAGATCATCACGGGCTTGTTCCTGATGCTCTTTTACACGCCGTCGCCCGAAGCAGCCTATACGAACATGCTCAACATCCTGAGCAACGTTCCGCTCGGCCAATTCATGCGCGACGTACACCGTTTGGGCGCAGAAGGCATGGTCTTGTTCGTGGCGCTGCACATGATCCGCACGTATGTGACGGGTTCATACAAGAAGCCGCGCCAGTTCACCTGGTTTACCGGGATGATCCTGCTGCTGTTCACATTGTTTCTGAGCTTTACGGGCTACCTGCTGCCCTGGGATCAACTGGCCTTCTGGGCAGTCACGATTGGTACCAGCATGGCCGAAGCTGCGCCGCCTGAAATCGTGGGGACGAACGTCAACCTGATCCTGCGCGGTGCGCCCGACATTGGCGCGGGCGGTCTGCTGCGTTTCTATCTGGCGCACGTCTTCATGCTGCCCATGCTGACGGCTATCTTCATCGGCGTCCACTATTATAAAGTGGTGCTGCACGGTGCAAGCCTGCCGCCGCGTTCCGAAGAAATCGGCCAGGACACCGCCAAGCGTATCCCGATGGAAAAGCGGGTCTACTTCACGCCCGATATTCTGACCAGCGAATTGATGTGGTTCGGCGCGGCCTCGTTCATCATGGTTGTGGTGTGCGTCTGGTTCTTCCACGCCCCGCTGGAACACCATGCCAATCCGGGCGTCACGCCGCTGCACACCACTGCGCCCTGGTACTTCCTGTGGCTGCAAGGGATGTTGAAGCTGGGCGATAAGGTGCTGATGGGCATCGTCATCCCGACGATCCTGCTCGGCCTGTACTTCGTGTGGGCATATCTGGACATTACGCCAAGCCGCCGCTACGCTCATCGCAAATTCGCGTTGAGCCTGTCGCTGCTGTTCATCACGTCGATGTTGTTCCTGACGTACATGGGTACACCCAAGTATGGCGTCAACACGGCAGTTGACCAGGAAATCGGCCAAACACTGGCACCCGTCGAAGGTGTTGGTCCGCTCCGCGCAATTCCCTACGAGCAGATGAAACCGGGCATGTACTGCACCGACGATCTGAATAAGCAGCACGTCCTGACGCTCAAGGAACAGGCACAACCGGCCTTGACCGCGCCGCTGCCCGATACCTTCAGCGGTGATGTGACCTGCTCCGCTGTGCCCACTGACGGCGAACTGCGAACGGTCATGACCGAATACAAGAAGATGGTCGATGAAGGTCAGGCTGAACTACCGGGCGCGATTGGCGTGCTGACCATCACTGAAAATCAGAAGGACGCCGCCAACGTCAACGATTTGAAGCGACTCGACATCAAGATTCTGTGGAATGTGGCAGAACTTGACGCCAGCAAAGCAGTCATTCACAACGCGGATGGCACGCCCAAACTCAAACTGATCACCATCGACGCACAGAAGAAGAACCCGGATGGCACGCCGATGGCTGATGCAAATGGCCTGCCTGTCATGGAAAAACTGACCATGCCGCAGGTGACTTCATCGGGCAAGACGGTCTTTATCAACCGCGCTTCTGAATACCATAACGCAGAATAGGGGCACTATAAGCAATGCCAATTGCAATTCAGAACCGGGTGCTGCTCGGAATCACGTTCTTTGTCGGGATCATGCTGTTGGTGGGCTGGATTGCTATCAATGAGCCGGGCCGCATGAGCGTGTTCACCGATCAGTATAACGGACGATCCATCGAGAACGGGGCGGCGATCTTCCTGAACAACTGCGCGACCTGTCACGGCACGGATGGCAAGGGCATCACGGGCAAAGCGCCCGGTCTGGTGAACCCGATGCTGTTCCTCGATAAGAACCCGGCACAGGACGCGCAGGCGAAGATCAATGACCTGCAAAAACAGATCGACTCGACTAATCAGCAAATGGCTGGCATGGCCGATAGTCAAAAACAGCTTGACGCGCTGACTCAGCAGATCGCGGCTGAAACGGACGCAACCAAAAAAGCGGCGCTGCAAGACCAGCTATCCAAACTGCAAACGGCGATTAAGCGCACGCAAGACGCCATGCCGCAAATGCAGCAATCCGTCCAGACCCTGACGACTCAGATGGAACAGGCCAAAAAAGACCTGCAAACGCTACAAGATCAGGGCTGGGACGCGAACCGCGCAACGCGCTTGAAGGAAGTCGGCTGGGGCGGCACGCTCAAACAGTACGTTGCGAACGCGGTGGCTGCTGGCCGTCCGGTGAGCAGCCTGTACTGGCCGCAAGCAATGCCGACCTGGGGTCAGGCTTACGGCGGGCCGCTGCGCGCTGACGAAGTGGACGACGTGGCAAATTATGTCACTAACTTCCGCGATATTGCCGCGAAATCGACTCCCAAAGACGTGCATCAGCAGTTTGTCGTTCCGGTGGCGAGTAATGGTCAGGCCAGCGCGGGTGGCAACGATCAGACAACCATCGATCCGGCGAATGCCATCTTCAAGAAGTTTGGTAAGGACGCGGGCAACAAGGTTGATGCTCTGACCGACTTGAAGGCAGG
>JBBSEU010000103.1:0-18051 GCA_038239365.1 Aggregatilineales bacterium | reverse complement strand
GGCACTGGAGCCGACGTCGTGTTCACCCCCTTCCAGCTTGCCAGCCAGGCAGTAGGCATCGCTCGGCAAATGAAGGAACAGGGACTTACAGCCAAGCTGATGGGTGCCGACGGTTTGTTCTCGCCGGATGACTTTATCAAGGCCGCTGCGGGCACCACCGAAGGGGTTTACGTCTCCTTCTTCGCGCCGGATATTCATGGTGTCGCCAGCTCGAAGGAAATTGTCGCCGCTTATGAAAAGCAGTACGGCAGCTTCGGCTCATTTGGCGGGCCGTCCTATGCCGCCACGATGGTCCTGTTGGAAGCGGTTGGCCGTGCCTCGAAGGCGGGCAGCGTGACGCGCGCCACTGTGCTGGCCGAAGTCGCCAAGACCGATGAGAAGACCAGCGTGCTAGGTATTCCCATCAAGTTCGACGCTAAGGGCGATGTGATCGGCGCATCGTTCTATATGTTCCAGGTCAAGGGTGATAACTTCGTCCTCGTGCCGGGTGCGTCTGAACCCCCAATGGCAGGTACGATGTCAGCGACTATGGCTGCCACAATGTCGGCCACGATGTCTGCGACAATGGCCGCTACCGCCGCGAAATAAATATCTTTTAGTGAAGCGGGGGCAAACTATCGCCCCCGCACGAGCCATCGGCGACCATGCAATTATTCCTTGCTCAACTTCCTCAACAATTGGTGAATGGTCTGACACTCGGCGCGGTCTATGCCCTGATTGCGCTTGGCTATTCAATGGTTTATGGTGTCCTCGGTCTGCTCAACTTCGCACATGGCGATGTGTACATGGTCGGCGCGTTCATCGGCTACGGTGTGTTCAGTGTGCTGGTACCAGTAAGTACCCCGCTCATCCCGGCAGCGTTGGTGATTGCGGTGATGTTGCTGATCGCCATGCTTGGCACAGGTTTGCTGGGTGTCGGCATCGAGTGGATAGCCTATCGTCGATTGCGAAACGCGCCCCGTATCGCCCCGTTGATCAGCGGACTTGGCGTCTCATTTTTTTTACAAAACGCAATTTTACTGACGCAATCGGCTAAGTATCGCACGTATCGAACTGAACTGCTCATCCCATCGTCATGGAGACTCGATTTTGGCGTCGCTCAGCTATCCGCGACGCGCATTCTGGTGATCGCGGTAGCCGTGCTGCTGATGATTGGCCTGACCTGGCTGGTGCAGCGTACCCGGCTTGGCCGCGCGATGCGTGCCGTCTCGATTGACCGGGAAGCGGCGGCGATGATGGGCGTGGACGTTGATCGGGTGATCCTGCTGACGTTTTTCATCGGTTCGGCGCTGGCTGGAACGGCAGGTGTGCTGGTCGGGCTGGTTTTCAACCAGGTCTGGCACTTCATGGGCTTCACAGCAGGCTTGAAAGGCTTCACCGCCGCCGTGCTGGGCGGGATCGGCAATATTCCCGGCGCGATGCTCGGCGGGTTGGTGCTCGGCATGGTCGAGACACTGGCTGTCGGATTCATTTCTTCGACCTATAAAGACGTGATCGCGTTTGTCGTGCTGGTGTTGGTGCTGCTCATCAAGCCAAGCGGCTTATTGGGCACGCGCGCCCCGCAAAAGGTGTAGCCCATGAGCGTTGATAAGTTTGGGCAGGACGAATGGGTATCACAAGTCGGTACGCGACGACGCGATGAGACCCGGCTACAGCTATTCATCAGGCGTTTGCGAGAACTGCCGCGTCTGGTGCAGATCGGTTTACTGATCGCGCTGCCGCTAGCCCTGCCGCTGCTCACCGCTAACGATTATGTGCTTCGGGTAGCTGGCCTCATTTGCCTGTACTCGGTGCTGGCACTTGGCCTGAATATCGTGGTGGGCTTTGTCGGCCTGCTTGACCTGGGCTATGTCGCGTTCTTTGGCATGGGTGGCTACGGCTACGCACTGCTCTCCTCGGCGCAGTTCAATATTCATGTGCCCACATTGATTAGTGTGCCGCTAATGGGGTTGCTTGCTGCCGGAATGGGTATTTTGCTGGGTCTGCCCTCGCTGCGACTGTCGGGCGATTATCTGGCAATAGTGACGCTTGGCTTCGGGCAAGTTTTCGTTCAGTTGACAACCGCCATGAATCGCGTGCAGTTCCCCGGCTCCGATCAGGTGATCAATCTGACAGGTGGGCCAAACGGCATTCCCGACCTGGATCGGCTGCATGTGTTCGGGCTTTCAGCCAGCAGCGTCACGGCCTACTATTACGTGCTGCTGGCAAGTCTGGTGATCGTCCTGATCTTTGTGTATCGCCTAAATCAATCGCGCTTAGGCCGTGCGTGGCGCGCGATCCGTGAGGATTCGCTGGCGGCTGAGGCGATGGGCATACCGACGAATCGGCTGCGCTTACTGGGCTTCGCTATTGGCGCGGGGATCGCAGGCATCATGGGCGCGATCTTCGCGGCGTGGCAGCAGTCGGTCTTTCCAGGGAACTTTGACGTGACACTGCTCATCACCCTGTACGCGATGGTTGTGTTGGGCGGTGTGGGCAGCCTGTACGGGATGGTGCTCGGCGCGTTCGTGATCACGGCCTTGCCGGAAGTGCTGCGCCCCGGCACACAGATCGCCGGGATGGAACTGGCGCAAATCGCGTTTTACGGTGGAACACTGGCACTATTGACGATTTTGATCCGCCCCCGTTGGCGACTGGTGCCCATCCTGGCGGCTTTAGCCGTAGGCGGCGTAATCATTCATGCCGTGTTTGCCGGACTCGCGCCGGATGCACTGCTTGTGCCCGACGAGAAATTATCGCTCATCAGCAATTTGGTACAACACTGGCTGCCTATCCCGTTGAACGTGCCGCTGGCGACGAATCTGGGCAATCTGGCCTTTTTCGCGGTAGTGATCCTGCTCGTTTTGTTGACGCAGGTACCCAAAAACGCGCGTATCTTTCCATTGATCGTGACGCTTTATTTGCTGGCCTTCGTGTGGGAGACGCGCCTTTCCAAAGAGCCAAGCACCACCAATTTGCTGCTTACCGGCGCGATGCTGGTGATCCTGATGAATTATCGCCCGCAAGGCTTGTTCGGCCAGCGCCGCGTGGAAATCGCCTGATGCCGCCGCTATTACAAATTGATCATGTGTCCAAGCATTTCGGTGGGCTGCAAGTCGTCAGGGATTTGTCGTTTTCGGTTGAGCCGGGGCAGATTGTCAGCCTGATCGGGCCAAACGGGGCGGGCAAAACGACGGTGCTCAACCTGATCACGGGCTTGTATCGCCCGGATGATGGACGTATTCTATTTGAAGACCGTGAACTGGTCAAACTGACGCCGCACCAGATCACCGAACGAGGGATCGCGCGTACCTTTCAATCGCTGCGGTTGTTCCTGAATATGTCGGTGATCGAGAACGTGATGGCCGCCGCTTATTCGCATACGCAGGCGCAGTTGTGGCAGATCGTCTTGCGAACGCCGTTTTATCGGGCTGAGGAAGCGCGCATTCGCCAACTGGCCGAGGAAAAGCTGGCATTTTTTGGGGAGCGGCTGCAAGGCTATCGGTTCGATCAACCGGCCTATAGTCTGTCGTATGCGAACCGCCGACGGCTGGAGATCGCGCGGGCGATGGCGACGAATCCGAAACTGCTCCTGCTCGATGAACCCGCCGCCGGAATGAACCCGAACGAAACGCTGGAACTGACCGACCTGATCGGCGAACTGCGAACGCGCGGCAACTACACGATCCTGATCATCGAACACGACATGCAGGTGATCGAAGGTGTCTCCGACAAAGTGATCGCGCTGGATTATGGCGAAAAGATCGCAGAAGGATCGTACCAGGATGTGGTCAGCAACGAACGAGTGATTGAGGCATATTTAGGGCGCAAACATGGCAATAGCAAATCGGCAAGACCCCCGTCAACCAATTCTTCAACTGATTGACGTTAACACCTACTACGGGCCGATTCACATTCTGCAAAATGTGAATTTGGAAGTTTATCCCGGCGAAATGGTGTGTCTGCTGGGTGGAAATGCGTGCGGCAAATCGACCACGCTCAAAACGATCCTCGGAATCGTGCGGCCAGAGAGCGGTCAGGTCATCTTCAACGGTGAAGTGATCAACGACAAGCCGACCAGTTATCGTATTCAGCATGGTATGGCCGCCGTCCCGGAAAACAGGCGCATCTTCGGCGGGATGAGTGTGCTTGAAAATCTGGAGATGGGCAGCTACCTTCGCAACGATGCTGCCGCCGTGCGCGATGATATGGAGCGCGTGCTGAGCCTGTTTCCGCGTCTGAAAGAACGACTGCATCAGCGCGGCGGCACACTGAGCGGCGGCGAACAACAAATGCTGGCACTAGCACGGGCGCTCATGTCGCGGCCAAAGCTGCTGCTGATGGATGAACCGTCGATGGGGCTTTCGCCACTGCTGGTAGAAAACACCTTCGATCTGATTCAGGACATTCACCGACAGGGCACGACGATCTTTGTCGTGGAACAGAACGCGAATATGGCGCTCACCAACGCGGATCGGGGTTATGTGCTGCAAACCGGGCGCGTCGTGCTGGCCGATAAAGCCGAGGCGCTGCTCAACAACGATCAGATGCGAAAAGCATATTTGGGGCGATAATGACAACAATCCGATGGGGTATGATCGGCGCGGGTGATGTCACTGAAGTGAAGAGTGGCCCCGGTTTTCAAAAGGCAACCGATTCAGCATTGGTTGCGGTCATGCGCCGCAATGGCGAACTGGCTCAGGACTATGCTCAGCGCCATAACGTGCCGAAATGGTACAGTGACGTTGATGCGTTGATTAACGATCCCGACGTTGACGCGGTCTATATCGCAACACCACCTTACGCGCATAAGGACTATACGCTGCGTTGTGCAGCGGCGGGCAAGCCGGTCTATGTAGAAAAGCCGATGGCGCTTAATGTTGCCGAGTGTCAGGCGATGATTGAGGCGTGTCGCGTCTCAGATACGCCGCTGTTTGTTGCCTACTACCGCCGCCGACTACCACGTTTTTTGAAGATCAAAGCGTTGATCGATTCCGGCGCGATTGGCAATGTCCAGTGCGTAACAGTGCGATTGTATCGACCTCCCCCGGTGCAATTGGCAGCAGACAATTTGCCCTGGCGTGTACAACCTGAACAATCGGGCGGCGGGTTGTTCGTTGATGTGGGCTGCCATACGCTGGATTTTCTCGATTATGTTTTGGGTCCGATCCAGTTGGCATCTGGCATTGCAACCAATAATGGTGGTTATTACGCAGCCGAAGACAGCGTGTCTGCCTGCTTCGAGTTCGAGTCGGGCATTCAAGGGGTTGGTCAGTGGTGCTTCACAAGTTTTCAGGAACGCGATGTAACAGAGATTATTGGTACACAGGGCAAGCTGGAATTCTCTACGTTTGATGCAGAACCGATTGTCCTGACCACCGCCCAGGGCATTCAGAAATTTGCCATCGAGAACCCGGCGCACATTCAACAGCCACTTATTCAAAGCATCGTTGACGAACTCAACGGTAAAGATCATTGCCCAAGTACCGGCAGCTCGGCCATCCGAACCACCCATGTGATGGAACAGATTCTCGCTTCGTATTACCGCAAAGCAAATCCATCTGAATTATAGGGAAACCACATGCAAAAGCTGGATGTCCAGTCGATTCGGGAACGCTTCAAGATTTTTGGGCGACAGGTGTATATCAATAGCTGCTCACAGGGGGCGCTCTCCGATGATGTGCGCCGCGCCTATGAGTCGTATCTATGCGATTGGGATGAGCAGGGCGCACCTTGGGAATACTGGGTCGAGCGAGCGGAGACGGTTCGCAAGGCCTTCGCTGATCTGGTCAACGCGACGCCCGATGAAGTAGCCGTGATGACCTCAGTTTCGGCGGGGGTGAGTGCGTTAGCCAGTGGATTGCGTTTTGACGGCAAGCGCAACAAGATCGTAAGCACCGCCTTCGAGTTTCCCACCGTCGGGCAGGTATGGCACGCGCAGGAATCACGCGGCGCGAAAGTCGTCCACGCTCCGGCAACGGGCAATATCATCCCGCTGGAAACGTTCGATAAACTGATTGACGAACAAACGTTGATCGTGTCACTATCGCATGTGTGTTTCCGTAACGGGACGAAGATGGACATCCCGGCGATTGTTCATCTGGCACATCGGCGCGGCGCGTTGGTGTTGCTGGATGCTTACCAGTCGATTGGCACGACGCCGCTGGATGTTCAGGCGCTTGGCGTTGATTTTCTGGTGGCTGGCGTCCTCAAATATTTGTTGTCATCGGCGGGGTTGGCGTTTTTGTATGCGCGCGCCGATCTGATTCCGCATATTCAACCCACCGCGATGGGCTGGTTTTCGCAGGAGAATATCTTTGCGATGGATCCAACACGCAATCAGCCATCGCCTACCGCACGTCGTTTCGAGTCGGGCACGCCACCGATCCCAAATATTTACGCGGCACTGGCCGGAGTTGGAATGGTTCAGACGCTTGGGGTTGAAGCGATTGAAGCACACGTCCGCGAATTGACCAGTGCCTTAATCGAGGGTGCAATGCGTGCCGGGTTCAACGTTATAACGCCTGTGCAACCAAAACAACATGGCGCGCTGATCACGGTCAAGTCGAATGATGTACATCAACTGGTTAATCGGCTGGCGGCGCAAAATATCATCACATCGAGCCGCGATAACAACCTGCGTATTTCACCGCACTTCTATAACACACTTGAGGATGTAGAAGCGATACTGGTGGCGCTGAAAAAGAATCGGGATTTGCTGGTCTAATTACGGCGAAATGGCAATCACACGCAGCGGACTACCTGATCCGTTGACGATTTTGAGCGGCGCGGCGATGACAAGCGCGCCAGTTGGTGGCAGCAATTCCAGGTTAATCAGACTGGTAATGCCGAATCTGCCCGCGCCGTGCATAAACGTGTGATTGGGGAAGGGTGGTTCAAAGCCGCCCGCCTGTCCCGCATCCGTGCCGACGGTCTCCACACCGACTCCTAAAACATCGCGCTCATTCGCCAGAAATTCCGAACAGGCGCGATGAAATCCCGGCGTGTGCGGCCCATCGGCTTGAACATTTAGAAATTCGTCGCGGCTCTGGCGACGACTCCAGCCCGTTCGCATCAGCACCCATGCCCCCGGCGGGATGCGCCCGTACTTGCCTTCCCACGCTTCGACTCGTTCCGGCGTCAGCAAAAAGTCGGGGAACTGCTGAACTTCGGCTGTCACATCAATTACGCAGGCGGGGCCGATAAATTTGTGCGGCAGAATTGTGTCCGTCGCGTTATTGGGCAAATCCTTACCTGTAACCCAGTGAATCGGCGCGTCGAAGTGCGTACCCGTGTGTTCACCCATGTTGATTATGTTCCAGTACCAACCGGGGCCGCGGCTGTCGTAGCGCGAAATCTCGGTCAGAGTCACACCCGGCGATGGCGCGAACATCGGTGGCAAATCGATCACGGGCGTTTCCGGCCCCAACGGGGAAGTCAGATCGATGATCTTCAAAGCACCGGAACTGATCGCGTCAAGCAGTTGGCTCAATAAATTGGCAGAAGTATCGCTCATTCAAAAAGCTGCTTTCTAGACATTAGTCTGTTGGCGTAAGGCCTGCAAATAGCGCATAAATTGAAAACGGTTTTCCAGAAGCGGTAAATCCATGTGAAAGGATTTGGGGCCAATCGCGTCTACTTTGGAGATGATTGTGGTGAGCGTGCTGTTTGCCAGTGCTTCGCTGACTCCTGCTTTCAGACTTTCCGGTGTACTGGCTTCTATGACGCACGGCACACCGGATGATCGCGCGATCCCGGCCAGATCAGTCCCGGTGGCAGTGGCAGTTGGAAAGCCACCAACGGAGAGCAGGCTTTCGTTATCGAACACAATATGCAGCAGATTGCCCGGCTTGTAGCGTGCCATCGTACTGAGAGTGCCCAGGTTCATCAATAATGAACCGTCGCCGTCGATCACAATGACTTTATGATCGGGCATGGCAAGCGCGATCCCCAGCCCCATCGACGAAGCCAGTCCCATCGCGTGTTCAAGATAGAAAAAGTTGTGGCGATGGCCGAGCATGTACAGTTCGGCGGCCACCGCGCCCATGATCGTCACGACGATGTGTTGTTCCAGTTCGGGATAGATCGTTTGCAGGGCATCAGCACGTAACATCGCTAATCCTCCCACATGAGTTCGCGTGACATTAAAACCGCTACCGGGTGTAATGAGGCGTGCGCGAGTGTTTGCGCGTCCCTGAGCCGCCGCTGAACATCGGTGTGATCGGTCAGATGCCAGGTTGGGATATTCAGCGCGTGCAAAATCGGCTCTGTGACCATGCCGCCCTGTGTTTGCCAGGGGTCTTTTTCGCCCATATGCCCGCGATAGCTGATCAGCATCAGCAGCGGAATTTTGTAGAGCAGCGCCAATGACACAATCGGGTTGATCGCCGCTAAAAAGCCGTGATTTTGCATGAGTAATGCTGATGAGACGCCCGCCAGATGTGCGCCCGCCGAAATGCCGATTGCTTCTTCTTCTTTGGCGATGCGGACGAGGGTCATGTCCGGGTCGTCATCGGCCATGCGGATCAGGTGGACGAGCCATGTTTCAGGCAGTGCCGACATGATTTTCACGTCGCACGCTTTAAGCGCATCGTAAATGAGTTTGGAATTTTTGACAGAAACGGGCATCCACAGCTCCGCGAAAAAATAATAGTTATCAATTGATGAGACAGTCTAGCGCGCGGGTGATAAACAGGCAATGGTTGATATTATTGCCAAATCATTGTGTCCCCATGTACAATTTGCATCTTATTATCTTTATTAAGCGCGTCACTTGGTTTAGCAGGGGGTGGAATGGCACTTGTTTTTGTGAGCTATTCTCGGCAACAACAAGAATTCGTCTTCAAGCTGGTGGCAGACCTTAAACAAGCGGGTGTCCCGGTTTGGCTCGATCAGACCGATATTACGCCCGGTCAGCGTTGGGACATCGCCATTGAACATGCGCTTCAGGCATCCACGCACATGTTGATCATCATCTCAAAAGCGTCGGCGGATTCGGCCAATGTGCGCGATGAAATCGACTTGGCATTAGATAGCGGAAAATCCATCATTCCGGTTCGTGTCGATGATGCTGAACTGCCATTACGTATTCGCCGGATGCAATGGACAGATTTTCGGGATAATTATGCCAGCGCCTTAGAGCGGCTGCTGACAGCACTTCCGCGCGGCCAGATCGATCCCATCGAAGCCGAAGCGAGTCAAGACAAAACGGCGAAATCGCCACCGATTGCAGGGACAACGTCTTTGCCCGTCGTCCCAACACGCCCGACCAGGCGTCCGCTGGCTGTTCTACTCAGCCTGCTATTGCTCGTTATTGTCGGCATTGCGGCAATGATTATCCTTCCAAAAGTCGCTGGCAACAACCAAACCCCAACCGCGACTTCGGCGGGTGAGCAAACCGCACTGGCAGTTGTGCCTACTCTTTTTCCAACAACCCTGATACCCACCTTAACCACACCAACCGAACGAGCTAATCCGCAAACTCCAGTCGCCTTGACACGCACAATGCAGGGCAGCCTGACTGCCATCTCTGTTGCATCCCAGTTTGCCGCTGATGAAAAGGCCACTATACAGGTGATTGTTGATGCCCAGGATACTGAAACGGCAAACAGCGCATTTTCGACGCGCAGTCTCCAGGTCACGAACACGGCCACGCCGACGGTCAGCCCGGCGACGACCACTACCCCCACTTCGACGTGGTCCGTAACGCCAACACTTCCTTCAACCACACCCACCGCTGCACCCTCTGCTATGGCAACCCTGACCGCCGGAATGGAACGCACCGACAGTGCTGGTATCAAACAGGTATTTGTTCCGCCGGGTTGCTTTACGATGGGTTCTGATCCGAAAAACGTCTTAAACGCCTATCCAGATGAACAGCCTGCCCATGAGGTGTGCATCACTCAGGGTTATTGGATAGACCGCTTTGAAGTGACAAACGCCGCCTACCAAAAATTTATTGAGGCGGACGGCTATCAGCAACGCAAGTATTGGTCGAATACGGGTTGGGCGTGGCTCATTCGCTCTCGGTTCACGGGACCCGCCGCCACCGATTACCGCGATCCTGATCAACCGCGTGGTGGACTATCTTTTTATGAAGCCGAGGCCTATGCACATTGGCGTAGTGGACGGCTGCCGACTGAAGCTGAATGGGAATATGCTGCCCGTGGCCCGGATTCACGTATTTACACATGGGGCGATCAATACACGCCTAACCGTGCCAACATTGAAAATATCCGACCTAACCCGGTTGTAGTTGGGAGCTTTCCGGCGGGGAAAAGCTGGGTAAACGCAGAAGATATGATTGGCAATATCTGGGAATGGACAACCGATTGGTATTCCGCGTCATATTATAAGACTTCCCCAAAGGATGATCCACAGGGGCCATCCGAAGGCATCAGTCTGGTAATGCGTGGCCGTTCGTGGCAGGCCAATCGAAATGACGCACGCGCGGCGGCGCGGGGCGTTAGTTCTGTAGATAATCGTTTTCCCGGAGTGCGGGTTATCACCCCTGCTCAATAGTTGATCGTGGTTTGTTATTGAGGGGGAGTTCGTCACACGTTTATCACAGAGACGGCACGCCGATTGTCACAGCCTATCGGTATGCTTTTTGCCATGATCAGTTTAATGTAGGGAGTCTTCAACTGTGATTCGACGACTATTTGCACTCGCTTTTTTGATATTAGTGAGCAGTCCGTTCAGTACAAGAGCATACGCACAGACGACTCCCGGCGCGTGTACTAAACTGACGGTGCCGACAGCGCAGGCAGCAGCAACCGCAGCCGCTACCAAAGCTGCGAACACTGCTCCGACGGCGACCATACCAGCGGCCAGCATTGGCGGTAAGGGCAGCGGCAGTATCGCGCTTTCGGGGGCTTTTGCACTGTACCCGCTGGCTCAGGTGTGGGGTGAAGCCTATAATAAACTGCATGGTGACGTAAATTTCGATATTCAGGCGGGTGGCGCTGGTAAGGGCATGACTGATGTCCTTTCGGGCGCGGCGGATATTGCGCTGCTTTCCCGTGATGTACGCCCCGAAGAAACATCTAAGGGTGCGGTGCTGTTCCCGGCGGCGATTGATGCGGTGGTGTTCACGATCAACGCTCAAAACCCGGTTGCCAGGCAGATCAGCGCGAATGGATTACCATGCGCGACACTGGCGAAGATTTTCCTGGGCGGTGAAAAGCTGACCTGGGGACAGATCGCCGGGACGGATGACAAATCGCCGATCAATATCTACACTCGCGCCGACTCGAGTGGCGCAGCGGAACAGGCCAGCAAATACCTGGGCGGCAACACACAGGACGATCTGAAAGGGATCGGTGTGCAGGGCGATCCGGGCGTGCTGGAAGCGGTTCGCAAAGACCCGCTCGGCATCGGTTATAACAACATCGGCTTCGCCTATGATCCATCAACCAAAGTACCCATTGAAGGCGTGATCGTCGTGCCGCTCGATCAGGATGGAAGCGGTAAGATCGAAGCTGCCGAAGCCATCTACACCACACAAAAAGACATCACAACGGCCATTGCCGGGAAGAAATACCCGTCGCCACCTGCCCGCGCGTTGTATCTGGTGACGAAGGGACAACCTCAGGGTGCTGTCCGCGATTTCATCAAGTGGGCACTGACCGATGGTCAACAATTTGTCGAAGATGCGGGTTACGTCAAGATCGCACAGGATAAGCTGCAAGCAGCACTGGATACCTTAAAATGAGTACACTTGAGCGGCCACTGATCCGACACGAAACCGGACGAGTCGCCCCTCTGACACGCGCTGCCCAGCCGGGGTGGCGCGTGTTCGTCTCCCGGCAGTTCGCCTCAAGGGTGGGCGGCCTGGGGCTTGGTGCACTAACACTCCTGCTGACGTTGCTGCTGCCACTATTGGTCATCGCGTTGGCTATGCGCGCCTACCCGCTGCTGCAAAACACGTCGCTCAGCAATGTATTTGGCATGACCTGGAATCCGGCGCAAGGGGCATTTGGCCTGATGCCGTTTATCATTGGCAGTCTGGCCGTCACATTGCTGGCCTTGATCGTGGCGATTCCCCTCTCAGTGGGCAGTGCCATCTATCTGGTTCAATATTTACGCGAAAGACAGCGCAGCCGTATTCGCCCATTTATCGAATTGTTGGCGGGCGTGCCGTCGGTGGTGTATGGGGCATGGGGTGTGCTGGTGATAGTACCCGCCGTGCGTGGATTGGCACTGGCAACGGGTGCTGAACAAACAACGGGGTATAGCATTTTATCGGGCGCGCTGGTGCTGGCACTGATGGTTACACCCTTTATGATCGCCCTGATGGAAGAAGTAATGCGTGCCGTGCCCAATGGCGTTTCGGACGCGGCGATTTGTTTGGGCGCGACGCGGTGGGAAGTCGTGCGCGATGTGTTGTTTCGGCGGGCACGTGGAGGCCTGATCGCGGCAACAGGCTTAGGTTTTGCGCGGGCGTTTGGCGAAACACTGGCTGTATTAATGGTGATCGGAAACGTGGCGAAAGTGCCAGCCAGCCCATTCGATCCGGCCTATCCGCTGCCTGCCCTGATCGCCAATAATTTCGGTGAAATGATGTCCGTGCCACTATACGACGCGGCCTTGATGAGCGCCGCCTTGATTTTGTTGATTGTGGTACTGGCCTTCAATCTGGGATCGCGCATGGTGGTACGGCAGGTCGCGCAGCATGGATAAATTGATCGATCTGCGCCAGAATCCGGCACTCCAGGCACGCATCGCCCAACGCCGCGCACGACGTAAATTTCAGGCACGGATCGCGCATGGTGTGCTGTTGACCATGCTCGGCATTGTGATCTTAGGGTTGTTTGGCATTCTAGCGGTGTTGATCGTGAAGGGCGCGCCGTCGTTATCGCTTGAAGTGCTGACACAGCCGCCCAAAGGGGGTTATTACGCGGGCGGAAAAGGCGGCATCCTGAACGCCATTGAGGGATCGCTGCTGCTGGCGTTGGGTGGTACCCTGATTGCGCTGCTGCTCGGTTTGCCGCTGGCACTGTACTTGAATGCCTATGCGGATCGCTCACGAGTGGCGGGCTTCGTGCGCCTGACAATGGACGTGTTGTGGGGCGTGCCGTCCCTCATTTATGGGGCATTTGCTTTTTCGCTGATGCTATTTGTGGGCTTGAAGGCGTCACTATTAGCGGGTATCGTGACGCTTGGCCTGGTCGAACTGCCGATTCTGGCACGCGGCATGGACGAAGTCTTACGCCTGTCGCCGCGTGAACTGGTACACGGCGCGCTGGCGATGGGCGCGACCCGGTTGGAACTGATTCCGCTGCTGATCCGACAGGCATTACCGGGTTTGATCACGGCGCTGCTATTGGCCTTTGGGCGCGGGATCGGCGATGCGGCGGCGGTTTTGTTCACCGCCGGATACACAGATCGTCTACCCAGCGGATTATTGCAACCTGTCGCATCACTGCCGTTAGCGGTCTTTTTCCAACTCAATACGCCTTACGCCGCATCCCAGGCACGCGCCTATGCCGCTGCGCTTGTGCTGACCGGGCTGGTGTTCGGTGCCAGTTTGCTTGGGCGATTGGTGGCGCGCGTCACCGGGCGCTACGTTGTGCGCTAGGCGTGTTTATCAGGGTCCCCAACTGGTTGCAATGGTCGTCTTGCCGTTGTGCGTGACCTGATAGGTCGTTTTGGTGGCAACTTCGAGAATGTAAATATCCATCACCCCGCCACGATTTGATGAAAACGCGATGTATTTGCCATCGGGTGACCAGTGCGGGCGAATATTACTGGATTTCTCGGTATGCACCAGCGTTTGCCGATTGCTGCCGTCGGCATTGATCAGGACAATATCGTTGTACTGGCTGCCCTGTGGCGCGGCCATGAACGCGATCTGTTTGCCATCAGGTGACCAGGACGGCGCACCTTCCGTGAAAGCGGCTCCGTCATTCGTCAGGTTTGTGCTTTTGCTATCTTTCCTGACGGGTGCAATATACAGATCGATACCGTCTTTGCCTAGCTTCGTCGTATCCGTCACGAAGGCAACCGATTTGCCATCCGACGAAATGGCAGGCCAATCGTTATCGCCGCTGTTTTTGGGCGTCACCCGCATCAGGTATATATCCGCCAGAGAAGGCGTCCCGGTTGGCGGCCCCGGAAGGGGAGTCGCCGTTGGTACTGCTGAACGAGTCGCAGCTTTGACTGGAATTGCAGTGGCGGCTACCGTTGCGGGCGGTTGATCGCCTGTCTCGGCACCCAGCAGTCGAGACGTATCAAGCACATAAACCTGCGAATAGGGGTCATTCTCGATGATGCTTTGCGCGGCGAACGCCAGAAATTTGCCGTTGGCCGAAACGGTGATCATGCGTTGTTTATCGAGGGCGGGCAGCCCACCCCACGAATCTTTCACTTCGCGCGGTTGCGTACCGTTGATATTGGCGATTCGCATCAGCTTGGAGTCTGTGCCCGACGTATTGTACGTGTAGACCAGATGCTGCCCATCCGGTAGAAGAATGGCGTATTCAGCGCGCTCCGGGTCAGTCGGCACCATTTTGAAATCGCTGCCGTCCGGGTTCATAATCACAACAGGCAAAAAGCCTTCAAGCGTCAACGGCTGACCAGATAAGCCAATGATGTGCCCTTTCAGCCCGGCAGGTGGTGCGGCCAGCGGTGTTCCCGTCGGCAGCAAGGCAGAGGTAATCGTTGGTAACGGCGTCCAGGAAGGCGGCAGTGTATTCCGCACGGCAGGCACAATCACCGCTGCGCTCGTTGCGCTTTGCGTGGCTGCTTTGGTGGCGGCCTGTGTCGCTTCGGCAGTACCGATTGCTGCTATGGTGGGTTGAACCGCAACACTGGTTGGCGTTTCGCCGCTGCCTTTGCCGATCACATTCACCAGCGCAACCAATAAAATGATGACCAGTACGCCTAATAATCCCAGCAAAAACAGCATACGGCGATTGACGCCAGGAGCCACTTCACCGGGCGCTTTGTCGGCTTGCCGGCTCAGGCGATCCAGTGCCTCCAACTGCGATTTGGCACGTTCGTTGTTCGGGTTGATGACCAGCACATTCGACAGGCATACGCGCTTTTCGTCATCGGTTTCCACAACCGAGGCCAGCCACAGCCAGCCCTTTTCGTTCGATTCGTCCTGCGCTACGACTTCCTTCAGACGGTCACGAGCAACACTTCGATTGCCCGCCTGTGCCGCCTGAATGCCTTCTCGAAGTAACTGGTCAACGCCCTTCGGCGCGGCTGATTTGCCCATAATGCGCTCCTAATTATGGGCCGGGACGAAAACGAGGCCCAACGCTAATATCTTTTTGCTGTGTAATCGCGGTGACACGGCTGCCATCAGGCAGCATCGCGTAGATATTATACACGCCGTCGGCGCGATTGGAACTGAACACGATCCAGCGGCTGTCCGGCGACCAGGCCGGATCGCGGTTTTCGGCATTGTTATCATCGAAGGTGAGCAACTGCTCGTCCGAGCCATCCGGGTTCATCGTGTAGATATTGGCATGTTGATCGCGTGTCGAGACGAATGCAATGCGCTGACCATCCGGCGACCAATCGGGACTGTAGCTGCTATTTTGTGAAGCAGTCAACGGTATGCTTTTGCCCGACTCCACATCGAGCAGGTAAATTTGAAAAAAGCCCCGTCCTGTCGCATCGGCGGCATAGGCGAGCTGTTTGCCATCCGGCGAAAAAGTCGGATCGCGTTCATCGGTTTTGCTATCGGTGAGCGGTTTCAGATTTGAGCCGTCGGCACTCACCGTGTAAAGTTTTTCGTTGCCTTCGTGATCCGAAGAAAACGCAATTTGTTTACCATCCGGTGACCAAACAGGCGAACGAACATGCGTACCTTTTAACTGTGTGAGGGTTTGTGCGGCGCTGCCATCGGCATTCATTACGGCAAGCTGCTCTTTGCCACCAACATCCGTAATATAGGCGATCTGTTTGCCATCCGGCGACCAATCGCCATTAAACGCGCGAACATCGGCGGCCAATAATAGTTGCTCCGTTTTGCCATTGCCACCAACGATATACAGCCCAATGTTTTGCCGTCCACGCCCTTCACCCGCAAACAAAAACGTCAAACCTGTGAGCGGCATTGGCGTAGCCGACGGTGTGGCGCTTGGCGGCGAAGTCAGGGATGGCAGCGGCGTCCAACTGGGCGGCACAAGTGCCAGATTGGGCGTAATCACGATGACCGTGCTACGTGCTGGTCGCGTTAACGGCGCTTTGGCATCCTGAGTTTGCTGCAAGGCGCTGAACGATAAGGTATTTGCCGCAAAGGTGGGTGACACTGTAAGTACAGGCGGTGGCGTTATGGCAATCAGCGCCAGCCCAATCCCGATCACACCCACGAACAATAAACCCATCAGAAACATCATTGGGGTTATACGGCGCGGGAGGCGTATCTGGCGCGGCCTGTCAGTGCCGAGTTCAGCCGTGATCGGTTCGGATTTTGGCGGCACAGGGGATACCGAAGGCGCAGGGTCACTAACCGGCGTCAACAGTTGATTGATTCGCTCCAATTCCTGCCGGGCGCGTGTGTTGTCCGGGTTTAATTCCAGCACCGTTTCCAGGCACGTTCGCCGTTCGCGCGGCGTCTCGACAACCGACGCCATCCACATCCAGGCCGATTCGTTACTGTCGTCGAGCGCCAACACCTGCTTCAAAAGGCGTTGCGCTTCGACGCGATTACCCATTCGCGCCGCCTGAATGCCCGCCCGCAGCAGGCCAGCCGTATCGTTTGCAGCCAAAAGCGTTTCCTTTTTGCGTCCTAGCTTGGACGGCTCAAAATTACGGCGGCGATAATGACACCGATCACCAGAATGACCAGAATACCCATAATGATCAGGCCGCGTACCAACGTCCGATTTTCGGAAGTGGCCTTACGATTTTCCATACTTGCCAGATATTGCTTGGCCTTTTCATTGCGGGGGTTGATACGCAGCACCGTCTCCAAAAAACGGCGGCGATCTATATCATTTTCGGCAACCGACGCCATCCATAGCCAGGCGCGTTCGTTTCCTTTATCGGAATCCAACACCTGCTGGAAAATGACGCGGGCATTTTGTTTGTTACCTTCGCGTGCAGCACGGATGCCAAGTTGTAAAAGTTGTTCCAGGTTTGGGGAGTTGGCGTCCCCGGCTCCAAAGCCCATCGGATTTATACCTCACGCGCAGAAATAATCGATCCACTATGACTCTACTGCAAAGCGCGCCGCTGGACAATAGGAGAGACGGGGCGTTATTTGGGTGGCGGCGAATCAAAAAAAAGCTGCCACCACAACATCCAGGTATCATTGCCGGGTTTGGGCTGCGCGGGCACATCGATCTTGAAGGGCGTTGCTGTCGGCTGCGCGGTGATCACGCCGGGTACAGGGATCACCAAAACTTCATCACCCTTGACCATTTTGCCTTCGCCGCGCGCCCAGGCTTCGATGAAGGCGTCGCTGCTCACGTAGTTGTATTCACCTTTGTAGGCAGTGGCTTGTGAACGCAGTGTACCGATCACGTTTTGCAGCTTATCGCGTTCGGCTTCGACTTTGTGCCCGGCGGCAATGCGCCCGCTGAAGCTGATCGCCAACAACAGACTGATCGCCACAATCGAACTGAATACAATCTGCACATTGGAAAGCAGCCGATTAGGCCGCCCGCTATTTTGATTCAACTGTCTGGCTCCGTCTCAAGGCGACTGAGTTGCTAAAGCGGCCTCAGTCGCGCGTTGTGTACGTTGTTCAATCGTCATAGATTGTACAACTGAAAGGCCATCATCCTTTAGTTTAGCCAAATAAGATTCGATGGGCATTTTTTGAAGGGAGATCGCGGATGTCGGATCGGACGGTGCGGACGCGCTATTAAATCGAAAGTAGAATGTGGGCGTATGTACCACATATGCGTTTTGCACACCAAAGCGTATGACGTGACCACTCTCCCCGATAAATCTGGGGAGCTTCTCAGGCTACGCATGACTCGCTCGTCTACGTTAGCGCCTGACGGCTCGATCCAACCGACTTGAGTGTCCTTAAGGCGTTTCAAATCTTACGTGCAGAACTACCCTGCACAGCCGCCGAACTTGAAGTTGTTAAGGGGCGAAGCAAACATC
>JBBSEU010000102.1:0-18147 GCA_038239365.1 Aggregatilineales bacterium | reverse complement strand
TTGGGCGATTGAAACCTACCACCGCAACCTTAAGCAATTCGCCGCCGTCGAGCGTGGTCAGTTCCGTCTGGAAGTCTCGCAACGTAACCACATCGGCTTGGCTATTCGTGCTTTCCTGCGCCTTGAATACCATCCTATTAAGCAGTTTGTTCCTTTGCACGAAGCCAAGCAATCCATCATTCGTCAGGCCATTCGCCTTTATCTGCTCAATCCTTCCATCCCTTTACCATCAACTGCGTAACGTCTAATCAGGTTAGTGGGATACGGGCTGGCTTGGGTTAAGACGACGGAAGGCATCCACAACCAGTCACCGACCGTGCTTAGCAACCCTTGCAATGGCTCAAAAATAGTGGAATGACGGGTCATGACCAGATTATGCCCGGATTGGCGCAAGGCATACTGCCAGCGCCACACGGTCACTTCTTCAATCACCAAGGTATGCCCGAATTCGGTATCGCCCACTAAACTCACCTGCACCCCTTCGCGGATGAGTCCTTTCACATAGCGTAATAAGGCCAGTTGCTGCGTTTGGGTGCTGTGTCCGCGTGAATGCGCTAGCCATGTCCAAGCGATGGGTAAAGCCCGTCCATGATAAGCCACCGCGACCATCAGCAGTTGATGATGAAAGCTCACCTTGGTCGCATCAATAATCAGCCGCACCCGACCACTCGCACTTGCCGCTTGCAGCAGGCCTACCGCCACCTGCTCATACCAAGCCCGTACTCGAACCGCCTTATTGTCTAGAAAACGCTCCAAACGTCGTATAAGGCTTGTCCGTTTCGCCCGCACTGGTACTTTCGTCGCCAGCAGCCCGATCTGCACTTGTTTCGCCAAGAAAATGCCCATCATCAGGTACACCCTATTGGTCACTCGGCTATCGCATTCCTGCGGCAGCAACTCAATCAGTCGCGTATACAAATTGCGGTACAATGGCGCTGGGGGAATGTAACGCATCGGTTTCTCCGTTTCCGGTTCAGCTTCAGTAACTTAACCTTAACGGCTTTCTGCTGCGCTTTCAATCCCCCTTTCTACTGGTGTCGGGTGGCTAGTCCTGATTTTTCGTTTTGTCTGTTTTAGTTTATGAGTGAGTCAGTGTTGCCCGCTCAAGCCTGCTGCGCTTCCGTAGCCACCAACTGCCTGCAAGCAAACCATAAATGACCAGCAGTACAAATTGTGTGCCTATTCCTTCAGCACTCGGATGAATCCCGCTCAGCGACGCAACAAAATACGGTAGGCGTGGAAAGTTGCGGATGATCGAGGTCGTGGTCAGGTAACCACTTTCCTGTAATTGATAAACCGCGCCACCAATAAATGCCACTGACAGCAGCATCAACAGCGGAATCACGAGTCGCAAAAACGCGATAGGCGATAAGGTCCGATTCGTGCGTGCCAGCAGCCAAGCCGCACTGCTCATCCCGATCAGTGCCGCAAATGCACCGGCAATTACGTAGCCCATTACGCCGCGACTATAGCCGATCAGCACTTCGTAAAAGAGCGCCGTCTCAATGCCCTGACGCAGTACCGCACTGAACCCGATCAAGGTCAGGCCGACGGCGCTACCGGAGGCCATCGCCGCCCACGCCCGCGCGCGCATCATCTCCACCCAGCGTTTCTGATCGAGTCGATTGATCAGCCAGACATTCACCCAGAGCAGCGTCCCAACCGCAACCAATGAGGCTGCCGCCGAAATAACCTGTTGGGCGATGGGCGCGTCACGGATCGCGGTGTGCAGCAGTGCCCACGCGATCAGGCTCAACGTCACGGCCAGACCCGCGCCGAGCAGTACATAACGTCCTAAACCGTGCGCTTGCCCGGCACGCAATGCCCCCAACAGCGCCCCGATAACCAGTATCGCTTCCAAACCTTCGCGCAACGCGATCACAAAACTGCTGCTAAAGGCGATCAATGGTGCAACACCTGTACCGCCAAACATGCTATCAATTTCGATCAAGCCGTCACGCACGCGCGCAATTGATTTCTCGACTTCTTCAGGCGGCCTGTGCGTTTGCATTTTGGAGCGCAGATCGGCAAACCGAAACTCCATGTCCAGCGTCAAATCCTGATTGATGACACGTAGCGGCGGCTCAACCTGCTCGAAATAGTCTAGATAAGCGGCACGTGAATGTTTGAATGCGCCCTGGAAATCGCCTAAACGGTAAGCGGCCATCGCCTGAGTGAGCAGTTCCCGCGATCCGGCAGTTTGCGAAGTCACATCGACGGGATCAGATTGCTGCGCCCGCGCCGCCTTTCCTGAAACGATCAGGCAGAGCAACACGCACAGAATAGCGGCGGAATAGTTCCGCATGTGGAATCCTTTATACAGGATGCGCGCGGATTATAGCAATAGCGGTGAATGCCAGATCAAGTTGTTGCTGGTGTCGGGACAATCTTTGTAGCGCGGTCCCGGATGATCTTGTCTGCTGCCGCTTTGACTACTGGATCGGGACTCTGGAGCGCGTCGGAAAGCAATTCTTCGCTGATCTCGGACATCAGGCTCACACCGACTCGGACGATGTGCGCTCGAACCGTGCTGTCCTGTTCACGATAGTAGGCTTGCCGCAAAACGAGCGGCATTCGGGCATGTTTCATCCAGGCCAGCGGCCAGATGGCGGCCATACGCGCGTTGGGCAGATCATCAAATAAGGCCGTTTCCAATGCATCGATCAACATATCGACGGTAAGCGCCGTCGCAATATCGATCTTGAGATAATTTGTCGCATGGAAAAATCCGCGAAGTACGTGCTGCAAGGTTAGGCCGCGGGTGCGCCCGATCACGCCGCTCAACTCCTGAAAGCACTGATCGCCCGCCAACTCGATTAAGCTGAGCGTGGCGGCATACTTCACCTCTGGTTCAGGATCGTTAAGCATATTGCGAACAATCGGCAGCGCCTGCGGTAGTTCGGTTGATCCCAGACCTTCTAAACCCTTGATTCGCACTTCGGGATCGCCCGCGTGCAGGGTTGCTTCGAGCGCGGGCAAGGCTGCCGGGTCTTGTACGTTTCGCAATCCCCAGGCGGCAGCCATTCGCACATCGTCGGTTTCGTTTTGCAGTACTTTCGCCAGCAGTTCGAGCGCGGCCAGTTCGTGAATATCGCACAATGCATAGACCACACCTTCACGCACCCTTTGATCTTTATCGGCTAATGCCTGTTGAATCAACGGTTCGGCGGAGAACCATGAGAAGCCGTACAGGTGGCGGGCAACACTGGCACGAGTCGGCGCTTCGGCCTCCTGGAGCATCTTCTGCATCAACAGGCGCGCGTCACGGTCTCCACGTTCGGCCAATTTTTTGGCGGCGCTGTACCGTACATAAAAGGCTTCACTGCGGAGTGCCTCGGCCAATGCCGGGAGCGAAATCGCGCTGGCCGGGAGCAGATTCAGCTTGTTTGCCAGACCCATGATCGAGAGCCGAATTTGCCCCTGAGCGCCATAATGTGTCGAAAGGTGCGGTTCACGCCCGGTAACTGGAGAGTCGGCCATATCGTTTGTTCCTTAGCGCAGCGTCACAAGCACAACGTCATTGAGCAGTTGTTGATTCGTCTGTATATCGATCACGCTCAGGCGCAGGTTGCGCCGATCATCAATGCTGAACAATGCCTTCAAGCGATCCACGCCCGGTTCGCCTGCTGGCATGAGCGCAGCCAGTGTCAGGTTTTGCGTGTTCAGCGGCACGATCTTCTGTTCATTGCCGCCCGTTTGCGCCACAAAGACGGCCTGACCATCTTCATACTTCACTTCGAGCATAGCAACCGAATCGGTATCAATCTCACCGATCACGAACTCGATGCTTGGCTGTTTGGGATGCGCCGCGCCAAGCAAAATCTCAAGCGGTTTGGGTGTCGGATAGCGGCTGCCCATCGGAATGATCTCATCATAACGATGCTGACCATTATCCAGGTGGCGAATGCCGTAGCTGTGTGCCAGATAGTCATCCAATCCAAAACCTGCCGCGACTTGCAGCGCACCTTCGGCTACCGCCGTGAAAGGATGATCGGAACGAACGGCGGTAGCGGTAAAATATTCTTTGAGGATGCGCTGAACGGCGGGCATGAGCGATGTTCCGCCAACCAGCAACACATAATTTAGGTCTTCCTTGAAGATGCCGCGCTGATGGGCGACGTGCATCACCTTATCAACGACGCGCCGCAAAGCCACCGCGAAACCGTTTTGTTCGAGCAGGGCTTCTAGTTCGGCACGGGTGATCGTCAGATCATACGTTTTGCCGTCCGCCATGAATTGAAGCGGGACTTGCTCTTGTGTGGAGAGCGCAATCTTGGCCGTCTCACAGGCGGTCAGCAGTGCCGAATAGCCCGAACCTAACGCCTTTGTGGAAATGCCTGTCCGTTTCAAGACATCAGCCAAGAGCCACTGATCGATGTCGCTACCACCGATCACGCGCCCGGCTTTGGAGATTACTTTGGCAGTGTGCCCTCCACTGTCGCGTTTGAGCATCCGACTCAGCAAGCCGCCCGTTTTTTCGCGGCTTTCGGGTAACTGTACCAATGACAGGTCGAGCGTGCCGCCGCCAAAGTCGAACACGAGGACAACTGCGCCCGGTTCTGTCACGGCATAACCCAATGCGGCGGCGGTTGATTCATCGACAATGCGGATTTTTTCGGCGGGAATATCTTCGATCAGGTCGCCCAACCAGGCCAGATAGCCTTCAAACGAGGCGACGGGCGCGGTCAACACCAGTTGATCGATCTCGTTTTTGGCGATAGGCAAGGTTGCGAGGAGCATACGAACAAAGCTGCGTCCGGCATCTTTATCGCCATACTGCATCCCATCGATCTCGCGCGGATCGGGTGCAGGCGAGGCGACAATGCCTCGCTTGAAATTGCGAAACAGGCGGTTGTCCTGACGGGCATCCATGCTCTTATCGCGGACCGTTTGCCCAATCGTGACCTGGCTGGCCTTCGCGTCTTCCACGTATAGAAGCGACGGTATCAGCGGCAAGCGGCTATCGGGAACGCTCAGACCGCGCACATTAATGATTTCCGGCGCTTGCGATTCGCCTTGCCAGCGCGCCACCACCGAATTAGTGGTCCCAAAATCAATTGCAAGTTTGTGCCCCATCGACTCCCCTGTGTAGTGCGCCGTTTCGCGTGATCAGTGCCCGAGCATAAAAATAAGTTAGTCGCTACGCCATCAAGGATTTATAACAATCAAAGTTTCCAAAAGATGGGCAGGACAATCATCAGCATGACGAAACAGACAATCGTCAGGCCGAAACCCAGGCGTATAAAGTCGCCAAATTTGTAGTTAGCGGGGCCGATCATCAGCACATTGACCGGGTGTGCTAACGGTGTCAAAAATGAGGCCGAACAACCAATCGCGGTGACAACGGCAAACGCCTGCGGGCTGGTATGCAGCGTCAGTGCGGCGCTGATCGCAATTGGCCCGGTGACAAGCGCCGTAACCTGTCCTCCCATGACCTGCGTGAGCAGCACCGTCAACAGATAGCAGGCCGCCGCTAAGCCCAGCGGTCCGAACGGCGCGACCAGACCGATCATCGTCTTACCCAACAGATCGGCCAAGCCCGTCTGGATCATCGCCAGACTGACCGAATACATCCCGGCGATGAGGAAAAGCGCCTGCCATTCAATGGCGCGATAGGCTTCTTCCATTGGCAGCAGACCGCCCAAAACGGCTAAGAGTGCCGCACCCAACATCGCTAAGTAAACTGGCAAACCAACAATCGAGAGGATCACCGCCACCGCCGTGATCCCAACTGCCAACGTCACTTTGCCGCGCTCAATGGGCAGATCGCTGGTATCCGGCTCAAGCACGATGAAGTCGGGGCTGTTTTTCAGGTTGCGGAGTTTTTCACGCGCGCCAACCATCAGGAACGAATCGCCCAACTGCATTTTGAAGTTGGCAACGTCGGTACGGTAACTCTGACCAGCGCGCCACAGAGCAACCGCTGTCAGGCCATATTTTTTGCGGAACTCGATTTCCTTGAGTGTTTTGCCTTCGATGTGTGAGTGAGGCGCTGGCAAAACTTCGATCAACGAAACACCCCGCGCACTGATCGAACCATTGCCTGGTTCGCGCCCGATGCGAAGTCCTTGCCGCGTTAATTGACTGACTCGTTCTTCGCGGCCAGCGATCAGCAAAATATCGTCAGGACTGATCGGTTGATCGGGCGCGGGGGAAAGGATCGCCTGACTGCCATGCCAGACCGCAACGACGGCCACGCCCAACTGCTCACCAATGCCTGCCTGTTCCAGCGTTTTGCCGATCAGCGGTGAACCACGCTCCACGCGCGCTTCCCAGAGGCGTTCGGTCAGGTGGTAGGCCGTTTCGAGTTCAGTTCCGGTGGGGCGCGGCACTACCTGTGTCAGCGGCGCGCGATCTGGCAGCAGGCGCAAAGAAAACAGGCCGATGAACGCGATCCCGGCCAGCGCCATAATGCCGCCCGTCGGCGTAAAATCGAGCAGACCCAGAGGTGCTTGCGGCGGGTCAGCGGTGGTCAACAAGCCGCTGACAATGATGTTGGCCGTCGTGAAATAGGTAGCCGCACCGCCGAGTAGCGTGCCGTAGGCAATCGGCATCAATAATTTGCTGGCACGAACGCCACTTCGCCGGGAAGCGTCCATCGCGCTGGGCAGCAACAGCGCACCCGCCGCCAGATTGTTCATGACCAGTGAGAGCAGCGCCGCCGTGCCAGTGAACAACAGCACCAAGCGGCTCTCGGAAGCCCCGCCCACGCTCAGGATTCGTTTGGCGATCCAACGGGTGATATGCGTTTTGTCAAGGCAGTAGGTGAGGATAAACAAACTGAACAGCGTCAGGATGACGGGTTGGCCGAAGCCGGACGCCGCTAATTTTGCCAGCTCAGGATGATCGGCGGGGCCAAGAACGCCCAAACCAGCGAACTGAGCAATACCGAGTGCCAGTGCAATCAGCAGCGCCGCAACGTCTAATCGGATTTTGTTGAAAAAAGCCAGTCCCAGCGGGGTTGCAACGATAGCGATGACGAGCAACTGGGTAGGCGTCATCGTTACGCCCGTCAACCGTCTACGAAGTGAACAATGACAGGCATATGTCCAATGACGAGTTTGTCGTTATCGCGCAGGATGCGCTCGATCCCTTTTAGCAATTCCTGTCCGTTGAGCAGCGTACCATTGGTGCTGCCCACATCGGCGATGAAGACCAAATCATTTTTCCAGCTAATTTCGACATGCTGCCGCGAAACGCCCATTTCCAGCGCGCCAAAGGGCGTCAGATCAAGATCGGGTCTGGGCGAATTGGAATGTGGATCGGCACGCCCGATGATCACTTTTTGGCCGGAGGGGAGCGGTGCCTGTTTGCCGTCGATGAGCAGCGTCACTTTTTGCAGGCGGCGCAGCGCACTGCCGATCTTGGGGCGTCCCTTCTCGAAGAACTCCTCCGCGCGTTTCAGGGCTTTGGTCGCGGACGAAGCACTGGCACTTGCCAGGATAAAGTTGCAATTGGAACAGACTAACTCACCGGGACGAACTGGTTCATTGCATTGGGGGCAATGAGTCAGACCACCTGAGTTGCCATTTTCCGAGACAATCGGTATATCAGTCATAGTCATTTTGAGCAACCCCCACGAACGCCTAAACTCGGAATGTACTGCCAGTCAGCGAATTACCACCTTATCAGGCTACAGACATTCTTGATGCTACATTGTAGCATGACCCGTACCTTTATATCAAATCAATAATTCGCTGAATCAAGCAAATCATACAAACCTTTACACTTTATGGGTCTCGGACTTGCCAATAAGTTGCGCTGCACGCCGATTCTTTTGTGCTATACTCCGCTGGCATGGATACACACGACGCTACACTCGTTAATAATGATGCGTTGACCGCCCGACTGCACGCTTGGGCGGAGCGTCTCAAAGCGATGGGACTGGACGGAATCGCCAGCGTCTTGCTCGACGCAAGCGCGCCGGTTGCGCCGCTGGGCGCGCAGTTATTGTATGTCGCGCAGCCGACGCTGGGGGTGTTCTTTTCGTCGGAGTCGGTGGGCGAACTGGCGCGCTGGCTCGAAACATCGGACGGAGTCGCCATGCTGCGCCGCGAATTGGCTGAAAAGCCGGGTGAATAAAAAATCAACATGACTTCTACATCCACCGAAAGCCTGATCCTTTATATCCTGCTGCTGTTGGCCGTCCTGTTTACGCTGATCGCGGCGCTGCGTGCCCGTAATTTGCCACTGCGCCCGATCCCGGCCTACAACGCCATGCCCGCCGCGGTCGGCGAAGCGGTTGAGGCGGACAAATCGGTGCATGTCTCATTGGGCAGCAGTGCGATTCGTGAAGAAAGCACGTTAACGGCGCTCGCCAGTGCCGAAGTGCTGTATCACATCGCGGAACGGGCAGCCATCGGAGATCGCCCGACGTTTGTCACACTCAGCGATCCGGTCACGCTCAGCATCGCCCAAGACTCGCTGCGACGTGCCTATAAAGCGCGTGGGATGCTCAGCAAATACCGCCCAACGCTGGCGCGCTGGTATCCACAAGGGCCGCTCTCACTGGCATTTGCAGCGGGTGTGGGCGCTTCTATCGTTGATGAGGACGTTTCGGCCAACATCTTAATCGGGCGGTTTGGCGCGGAAATGATGCTGCTTGTCGAAAATGCGGTTCGGCGTGATCAGGTGGTGATCGCCCAGAGTGACCGGATCGAAGGGCAGGCCGTCGCCTACGTGGTGAGTGATCCGCCGCTGATCGGTGAAGAACTATACGTCGGGAGCGCCTATTTGGGACGGACGCCGCTCGGCATTGGCGGCGCAGTAACACTCGACGCGCTGCGCTATGGAACGATTGCAGTGATCATCCTGGCCGCGATCTACAGCTTTATCACAGGAGGCCGTTAATGCGCGCACCGCGCCGTCGCGTCAACATAGCAGCGGTGATTCTGGCCGCGCTTGCCACCTCACTGGCCTTGATCACGCTGTTGGGCTTAGCGCCTGTTCCGGCGCTGCCAGAGTCGATCAACGGCATACTATCGCAGTTCAGCACCTTGCTAATTCGCCTCGTGACCGTTGTGGGCGGTATCGCGGTTATCATCGGCGTGCTGAACTTGTTTGCGGTTCACATCGGCAAGCTGCAAAAGGGCGGTAGCAGTGCGCTGTACAGTTTTGTAACGGTACTGGCGGCGGTGCTGGTCGTGGTCGTTCATCTGGCGGATCGGGCTGGCTTGCTCAAGGCGCTTGAGCCGGGACGTGCAACAGGGGATACCTCACCGCTGGTCTCATTGACGCTGATGGATGCAGTACAGGTGGCAATCGAGTCCGCATTGGCCGGGCTGCTGCTGTTTTTCCTGGTGTATGCTGCCTATCGCCTGATGCGCCGCCGGGTGACAGGTTGGAATATCCTGTTCATTATGACTTTGTTGATCGTCCTGGTCGGTTATATTCCGCTCTCGACACTGGGCTTCCTGACGACGATCCGTGACTGGGTACTGCGCGTGCCGGTCAGTGCCGGGACACGCGGCATTTTGATCGGCGTCGCACTCGGTACGCTGACGGTTGGCGTGCGGCTTCTACTCGGACAGGATCGATCCTTCCGCGAATAAAAGGATTTATTGACGAATGGCTGATAAGCGTCCTTTGTTTGACGATGAAGACCTGCCGGAGTGGTTAAAAAAAGCCGGGATCACCTTTGCGGGTAAGCCTGCACCTGAAACGGACAGCGCGCGCCCCGAAGCGCCACGTTCGGTACTGCCGGTTTCGAGCGGCGGAACGGGCGCGCTGCCCTGGGTGAATGAGACCAGCACGCCGGAAGTATCAATCCCTTCAGGCGCGGCAGATCAATTTGATTTCCCGGATTGGATGAACGCGCCTGAAGCAGCCGCGCCACCCTCTGAACCAATCGCCTCGGCGGACGAACTACCGCCCTGGATGCGCGAAAGTCCGGTCAGCCCGACGGCACCAACCTCGACTTCGGGCGTCGATTTTGATGATTTGCCGATGCCCGATTTCGATAACCTGGACTGGTCAGCACCCGCCGACTCCAACACAGCATCCGCACCGTCAATGGGCAGTACGACGAGTGGCATGACAGCGGGATTGCCCTGGCGTCAGGGGGCCAGCGATCCGGCAGATGAGCCGCTTGGAGCAGCCGAAAGCGCCGATGATGGATTAAGCTGGTTCGCTGATCAAAAGGATGAGGCCGCCGCGCCCACCTTCGAGCCGCCGCCTGAACCCGAAGCGCCGCAAGTCCCGCGCGGGTTGAAAAATCTACTGAACAAGCCGCTGCCAACACCTGAAGCGCCCCGCCCGCCCGCTGCATCCGATCCGAATTTGACATTTGAGCAGTGGGAGCAGCGCGAGTCGCAAAAAGCAGCCGGGGAAACAGCAGACTCGTTCGCAGCCTTGAACGTAATGGATGCGCCCGCCGCATCCGAACCCGATTGGCTCTCGGCAGTGACTGAGACTCCCAACCAACCGGTGCCGGATTGGCTTAATGCCGACGCACCGGGAACGCCCGCGCTCGATTTTGATGCGATGTTCGGCGAAAATGCTCCGCCTTTGCCGGATGCTGAACCGCTGCCGGATTGGTTGAATGCCGCCGCACCGCCCAAACCACAACCGCCCAGCAGCGGAACACGAGTGCTGAGCGATTTGGATTTGATCCCGGATCGGAGTGAGACGAGCGACTCGGCTGCGCCCGCTGAAATCCCGGATTGGTTGCAGCAAATGACGCCAGCGGCAAGCTCAGCGCCGATTGAGACGGCCACAACCGCCAACGTCGATGATTGGCTGCGCGATTTCACCAGTGAAGCGCCCACCGCGCCTGTATCAGAACCCTCAACACCGGCAACTGTCGCTTCTGGTGAGGTCCCGGACTGGCTGCGCGATATGTCGCCGAGTGTACCCCCATCGACGCCGATCCCTTCTGCTGCTGCCCCGGATCAATTGGACATCCCGGACTGGATGCGTGATATGGCACCTGCGGCGTCCACGCCCATTGCTGAGCCGCCGCAAGCACTGGATGACTGGTTCAGCGATCTGCCGCAAACGCCCGAAGCACCTGCCGCCGAACCGGGCGCGCTCCCCGATTGGTTGAGCGGCGTTCAGCCGGGTACGCTTTCGCCTGCGCCAAAACCTGCTGCTCCGCAACCCTCAAGAGCCAACCTGGATATTGACCTGAGTCGTCCGCTTGCCAGCAGCGAAATCGATGCCCTGATGAATATGCCGATCAGCGCGTCTCCGGCAGCGCCCGAAAAGAAGCCAGTGGATAGCTCATCCACGTCGCTTGATTTTGACCTGGATGAACTGCTTGGCCCATTGCCCACTACCCCGGCGGCTGAATCCACTTCGGATACGTCGCTTTCACGGCCAACCTTTCCGACAGCGCGTCCCACCCCAACCGAGCCAAGCGGCCCCCTTCGCAAGATACCCACAGCGCCCAAACCTGCTCCAGTCGCACCGCCATCAGGAGCTATCTCAACCCCAGACTTGCCCGACTTCGTGGCCGATTTGCGTCCGACAGATGCGCCCGTTCCACTGAGCGTGGGGCCGATTCGAGTCGGGGTGCAGGAAGTGCCGCTTGCCCAACTGACCGATCAACTGCGCCAACTGCGCGAACGGGCGCGTGAGTTCAAGCCGCCGGAGCCAACGCAGGTTTCGACGACGGGGCCGCTGGCCGAGATCAAAGATACGCTGGCAGTTGAACCGATCATTGTGCAGTCCTCCAGTCAACCCGCGACGGTTGCAACGGTTATCGCAGGCGATTTGCAAGCGCGGCGCGTCAAAATCATCCAGAATTTGCTGGAACTGGAAGACGATCAGCCTGCCGCCGAAACAACGAAGGCCAAAGCACCTGCTAGTGCCCGCCCGAAATTGGATCGGCTGCTGATCACGATTGTATTGCTGCTGGCCTTGATCGCGCCGTTTCTGACGGATGCGATCAATCTGATGGGAGCGCCCGGCACTTCCAGCCCGACAGCAGCACAGGCCGCCGTTTTTGCGGCGATGGATGGCATTCCAGCGGGTCAACCCGTATTAGTCGCTTTTGAATACGGGCCAACGGGTTCTGGTGAACTGGATGATCTATCGCGGGTGCTGCTGCGCGATCTGTTTAAGAAGGGCGCGAAGCCCGTGATCGTCAGCACGAACCCGTCCGGCGCAATGCACGCCGAAGGATTGCTCAGCACGTTTGGGCGCAGCAGTGATGAGTTGACGGCGCTTAATCGAGTCGATAAACCGCTGCTTCCGCGTACCGATTACGTCGTCCTGCGCTATTTGCCAGCAGGCGCGGCGGGTGTTCGCTCTGTCGTGAACGCGATGTACTTTGGCGGCTTTGAGGCGCAAAGCAGCTTTTTGACCGATATTGAGGGTCAGGCGTCCGGCCTGAGCGATACGGATGTGAAGCGATTGCAGGGTGCGCCCGCAGTTGTGCTGGCCGAAACAGCCGATGATGTCCGCAACTGGGCAGAACAATTCCGCGCGCCCGCCAGTTTGAGCGGCATCACACCACCGAAAATCATCCTGGCAGCGGCGGCGGCGGCGGACGCGACGGCACATACCTACAGTGCCTCACTGCCCGCTGTGATCATTGGGCCGCTGGTCGGGTTGCGCGATGCGACGGTTTATCGTACCCTTCGTCAACCACCCGCCAAAGCCGCCGATGCCAAAGCACTCGATCAACGCTGGCAAAGTACGGGCTTAGGCGCGCTGGTGGCCGGGTTGATCATCTTTCTGGGAATGATCCTGAACCTGATTCGGGCGCTGCGCCGTCGCGGATCGGGCGCAACGCAAGGGGCACGCCGTTGAACTTACAAAACGTTTCCCTGGTGGCTGCGGCCATCCTCACGGTGATGGTCTTTAGCTATCTGTTGGGTGATAACTTCCTGTATCGGCTGGCGATTCACCTGTTTGTTGGAGCGGCGGCGGGCTATATCCTGATCGTCAGCGTCGAGTCGGTGCTGATTCCCTGGATGCAGTTGACATTGATCGGCGGCTTCAGCAACCCCAACTTCGTGATCGGCATGGTGCCGATCCTGATCGGCGTGCTGCTACTGTTCAAAGTGTCGCCGCGTCTCTCTCGATTTGGCAACCTGGGTGTTGCATTCGTGTTGGGCGTGGGCGGCGCGGTTGCGATCTGGGGCGCGGTAGCCGGGACGCTCCTACCATTGGCTGATGGGGTGGCACGCGCCTTCACACCTGCCAATGTAGTCGATGGTTTTGTGCTGTTGGTCGGTACGATTTGCACGCTGGTCTATTTTACCTATCTGGGTGTGCGCCGTCCGTCGGGCGAAGTAGCACAGCCGCTCCCGGTCAAGTTCGCGGCGCTCGTTGGGCAGGGCTTCATCGTTGTGACGCTTGGGGCGACGTATGCGCTCGTGATCCTCTCGGCGCTGACGATTTTTACAGGGGTGATCGTGAACCGACTGCTTCCACTACGGCCAGGGGGTTGAGCAATGGCGTTTGAAGATCAATCGCAAAGACAGGCGGTACACTCGATTCTGGCCGCCGATTTTGGCAGCGTGAACACGCGCGTCGTCCTGCTCGATCTGGTCGATGGGCAGTACCGACTCGTCTCACGCGCCCAAAACCTGACGACTGCCGCGCCGCCCATCGGTGACGTGACGGTTGGCCTGCTGCGCGCACTGACACAGATGAGCAGCCTGATCGGGCGCAATTTTATCAGCCGCGATCATTTGATTATCGGTGAGCAGTCGGATCGGAGCGGCACGGATTTGTTCATCGCTACGGCCAGTGGTGGCCGCCCGATGCGCGCGGTGCTGGTCGGCCTGATGCCCGATGTGAGCCTTGCCAGCGGACGGCGGGCACTGGGCAGTATTTACGTTGATTTGACGGACGTGTTGAGCCTGGGTGATATTCGCACTCAGGAAGAACAGGTCAACGCCATTTTACGGACGCGTCCCGATCTGATCTTCGTGGTGGGTGGGACGGATAACGGCGCGGAAGATTCGATGCTGGCACTGCTCAATACTGTCAAGTTGGCCGTGACACTGCTGCCAGTGGGAGGCCGCCCGGTGGTGCTGTATGCCGGGAACGAAGCCTTGCAAGGACAGGTCAAGGCGATGCTGGACAGTGAAGTTCGGCTGTTCATCGCTGGCAATGTGCGCCCCAGCCTGGAAGAAGAAAAACTAGGCAGCGCGCAGCTTGAATTGGCGTTGGTCTACGGTTCGTACAAATCGGTCAATCCGGCCTTCAAGGAAGTGCAGGGGCTTAGCCATTTGGGAGTTTTGCCGACGGCGAACAGCTACAGCGTCGTCATGCGCTACCTGGGCGAACTGGTTGAGTCGGGTATGGGTGTGATGTGTGTTGATGTGGGCAGCAGTACCGTCACTGTGGCGGCGGCGATCCGCAAAAAGCCGTATATCAGCATTCGCCCCGATCTGGGATTGGGACACAGTGCCGTCAGCAGCATTGAGCAAGTCGGCGTCGAAAACATCATCCGCTGGCTGACTTTCGTCGCCAAACCAGGCGATGTGATGGATTACGCCTGGAACAAATCGCTGCATCCCGGCACCGTGCCGCAAACCGTCGAAGATTTGGAGATGGAATACGCGCTCACCCGCGAATTGATCCGCGCCGCCGTCAAGACATCACGGCAGGCGTGGCAGGGCGTTCCGAACAGCGATTTGCTACCGCCGCTTCGCCCGATCATTGGGGCGGGGGCGGTGCTGGCACAGTCGCTTGATCCGGGTATTTCGGCGATGCTGCTGCTCGATGCGCTGCAACCGACGGGCGTCACGGAACTGAAACTCGATCCGTATGGTATTATCCCGGCATTGGGCAGCATCGCCTATTTGCAGCCGTTGGCGATGGTACAGGTACTGGAGTCGGGCGGCCTGCTCGATCTGGGTACGGCGATTTGCCCCGAAGGCCGCACTACTGGAATGGCGATGGAAGTCACAGTCAAGTATGCCAGTGGGCGCACGGTGAAACGATCAGTCCCGGTAGGCGCTTTGCAAACGATTGATCTGCCATCCGGCCAAAAGGCGACGCTCACCCTCACGTTGGGACGCGGCCTGACTTTGAATGGCAGACGCGGCACACTGACGCTCAATGTTGAAGGTGGCGCGTCGGGGATCATCCTGGATGGGCGTGGCCGTCCCATGACGATCCCAATGGACATTGCCCGGCGCAAAGAGGTGATCCCACGCTGGTATGCGGCAGTGCGATCTGGCGGGCGTGTTTCCGACAGCACCGACTCAACGATCATGCCGTCCCGAACCAGTAAAGAATTCTCAGCCAAAGAGAAAGCGTAAAAACCTTACCTATGCTGGTCTACCCAAACGCTAGCCTGATCGTCCCAATGGCAACCATTCGCCGCGAACGTCGCCTGCCGCCCGATGTGACGGGCAAGGTGCTGGTTCGTGAAAGTGAACAAGTTGACTCGAACACGCCTGTATTGAGTGGTGTTCCGCCGAGCAGCTACCGCATTATCCCGATGTCTCCGGCGCTTGGCCTCAAACCGACAGCCGCAATTGATCCCGAATGGATTCGGGTTGAACAAGGTGATAGGGCTGAGGCGGATCAGATACTGGTTCAGATCGGCAAAGGCCGCCGTGCGCCGCGTATCGCGGCCCCGGTGAACTGCATCGTGTCGCGCATTGAACCGGATAGATTGATCCTGCAAGTAGACCCGGAAGAAATCCGGGTGCTGGCGACGATGCCAGGCACGGTTTCGGCGATTCGCGGTACAACCGCCGTGCAAATCGAGTCGTATGGCGCGCTCATTCAGTGTGCCTGGGGTAATGGCCGATCCGGGTTTGGGGTTTATAAGGAAGAACCCGAAGGCGGCCTGCAAACGCTTGCGGGCGAAACCCTGCTGACCACTTTTCGCCACCAGATTTTGCTGACCGTCAATCCGCTTACCACTCAAATCCTGGAAATTGCCCGTCAACAGGAAGTTGTCGGCATCATCGCGCCGAGTCTGTCGTCGGATTTGCGCGCGCTGGCCTTATCGATCCCGCTGCCTATCGTCTTGACCGAGGGCTTTGGCGCACAGCAAATGTCAGAAATCGTGTACAATCTGTTGCGGGATAATCTAGGACGCCAAACCGCACTGGATGGTACAGAGCCGTCGCGCTGGTCATCGGAACGTCCCGAAATATACATTCAACTCCCCAGAGGCAGCGGAATGCCGCCGCAGCCGGTCACTGATCAGCCGCTCATGGTGGGCATGATGGTACGGTTGGCGCGCAATCCGCAAGCTGGGATGATGGGGCGCGTCAAGCGCATTTTAGATGCGCCGCAAGCTGTCGAAAATGGCCTGCGAATGGCAGGCGCGGACGTGCAGTTAGCGAATGGGCAGACCGTTTTTGCGCCATTTGCGAACATTGAGATACTGGGCCGTGCCCCGGATGGCCGAGTCTGAATGACGAGGCATAACCTTTACCGCACAGGGGGATTTTAATGACCGATCAATTCCGACCCGAGGACGACGATCCGTTCAGGGGCTTTGAGGACTTTGAAGACCCAAACGCTTTTGGTGATCCCAAAAAGTCTAATATGTTTGGTGATCCAAATACTAGTTTCGATGACCCGGACTTTTCAGCCCTGCCTGACCCGACCAGCGATGATCTGCCCGATGAACTGGGACCCACGGGGCCGCAGTTCAACCGGACATTTGCGATTGGTCTGGGTCTTTTGGTCGCCCTGCTGATCGTTGGGCTGGCGGTTATCCTGTTTGTGGCGGCTCAGAGCGGTAAGGATAACTCTGATCGGCAGGGCACCGTCTCAGCAATCGAGAAGACGAACAACGCTGTCCAGACGCAAATCGCAGCGACGGCGACGGCCAAATCGTGGACGCTGACGCCCTCCAATACCCCGCTGCCAACGGCCACCTCAACCTATACGGCCAGCCCGTCCAACACGCCGATTACGCCAACGATCACGCCAACTGTTGTGCCAACGACGGCTGAACCCTCGGCAACACCCAAGCCCGGCGAAACCTCACCACCTCCGACGCCAACTGCATCGGCCACGTTGTTCGTGCAAGCAGTGGGTGGCAATGATGCACAGGTAGGCGCGATCAACACGCAGAACGCACAGTTGCAGGCAGGTCAAACCGCGTTTGCAGTTCAACTAACATTGAACGCGATTCGCATTGACCCGGCACAAACCGAACGTGCCCAGAAGACGCAAAACGCACAGTTCGGCGCAGCACAAACGGCGATCTCGATTCAGCTTACGGCCAACGCCGCTACTCTGACCGCGATCAGCTCTGGCTCATCGTCAGGTGTTGATGGGTTATCCGGCGCTTCAGGCGGTTCGCCAACACCAACTGCTCCCCCGGTGGCAACCCCTACTTTTGACGGAACCGCAGTCGGCGCGAATATGAACGCTCAAAATGGGAAACGCGTCGCCAATGTGATGAACCTGCGCGTGGCGAATCGTCCTGTGGCCGCGCAAGTGGCAACCCGCATTCCAACGCTCGATCCGCTGGACATCACCGCGACGATTGAAGTGTACATCACCGAGTCGGCACAGTTGATCAGCGCACAAACCGCGCTGGCGGGACAACTAACGGCGAACGCGGGCATTGTCGTTGGATCGGGCACGCCAAACCCGGCACTCACCCAGAACGCTCAAATTCGGCAGGGTCAGACGGCGATTGCGGTGCAGTTGACGGCCAACGCGGCCTTGCTGAACCCGACGGCACTGCCGAGAGGCGGTCTGTACGAAGACCTGACCTCAGGCAGCGTTGCCCCGGCTGGTCTGGCCTTACTGGGCGCGGCGGCGCTCGGTCTGGTTGGGTTGATCGTCGCAGCACGACGGATGCGGGTGCGTGTCGAGTAGGTTAGAGGAAGCCCTCGCCCAACCCCTCTCACTCAGGGAGAGGGGCTTAATACATGGTGCTAATGGGGATAGGAGCTAATCGAAAGTTCCATCAGAGCCGGGTACAGGTGTCGCTGTTGGCGGGCTGCGCGGCACGATGATCGATGGCGGATTGAGCATTGCGGGTGGGTTTGATCCGCTGTGCAGCCAGCGTCCGGCGATGGGACGATCTTCGGGCGAACCGTAGAAGAAATCGGTATCGGAAAAGCCGGTGGTGGTTGGATCGTTTCGCAAATAAATATGAGCATCCGCCGGGCTGAACACGCCCAGCCCGGCGCGCCCCGAATTGATCCAATCGCCGCTGAATACTGACCAGCCCGGATTGCCGTAAACGATCACGTAGTTTGCCAG
>JBBSEU010000101.1:0-18312 GCA_038239365.1 Aggregatilineales bacterium | reverse complement strand
GGTCATTGCCGCGTTGAGCAGCGAACCAAGCGCCAGCAGACTCAATGCCCGATAGGCTCCTTCGGCTGCTTCGGGCGTCGCCCATAACTGTAATAGATCGCGCCCAAAGAAAATGCACACGAATGCAAATAAGCCAATCAGGTAGACTAGAAGCTGTGTCAATTGATAGTAACGAGTACGCATCGTTGCCATATCGTGCCGTCCGTAATCGGCGGCAAGCGCAGGCATGAAGGCAGAGGTGACGAATCCCTGAAGTACCAGGACGCCCGAAATTACCGCATACGCAGTAGCGTAAAAGCCCAATTGCTTCACCGGTAAAAACCGGCTGATCAATACGCGATCCAATTGCGTAAAAACAATTGAGAGCGGAATGATCAATCCAAGTTGCAATGCCGGACGCCATACCCGTTGAACTGCCACCCGCGAAAACTTTGGCCGAAGCGAGTCCCCATTAATCAGTCGGCGCGCGGCCAACACATAAACGACTACGCCGCCAACCGATGTGGCGACGTTCCAAACCATATAGACAGCAAGGCTTTGCGTCAGGATCAACAAAATGATCCCACCGCCCAAATAAGCGGTTGTGACTCCGGCTTTCACCAAATTCCCAACGTCGAGTCGCCGCAAACCTGCCATGAGTCCCAAATAGAGAGTCATTGGGTGGTTGAAGGCCAGCGCCACTGCCCACAGCCGCACGACAAAGGTTGCATCGCCCGATGGAATGTGCTCCAACGTGATCCAATGCGTGACCAGCCATTCCGCCGCTAAAAACAGAATTGCCCCTAAACTGAGCGCCACTGTCCAGAAAACCAAACTGATCGTCCCGATCAAGGCGCGACTGTTATCTAAATCGGGCGATATATCTTTGGCGATTTCGCGGGTGACAAGCGTTGATAAGCCAAGTTCAAACAGCGAAAAGAAGATTTGTAGCGACGCCCCGAAGCTGAGCAGACCATAAGCCTCACTGCCCAGAATGTGCAACTGAAAGCGAATCGCCACCAGATTCAACATGATCGTCCAGACGCCGCCAATCACATTGAACAGGACGTTACGTTTGATCGAGTGTCCAGTCACGCCCACCACGCAATCGTCTGTTGCAGGCCGTCACGCAGTCGATAGCGCGGTTGCCAGCCAAGCGCGCGCAATTTGCTGTTATCACCACAGATGAACGGTGGCTCCCAGTTACGGTATGGGATCGCGCCGATTTGCAGCAGGTCAGTATGTCCCATGAGATCGCCAATCGTTTCGACCAGCGTTCGGATCGAGATCGGCACGCCAGACGCGATGTTATAAACGCCTGACGCCTGCTGCTCGATCAAGGTGACCAAACCCGCCGCGACATCCGCCACATGCAAATAATCGCGGATTTGTTCGCCGGGCGTGGTGCGAAAAGGTTCGCCACGTCCCAACGCATTGATCAACGCCGGGACAAGTCTTTGTTTGTCTTCCATCGGGCCATACAGATAAAACAAGCGTGCCCAGGCAAACTGAACCCCGGCAGCAGCGGCCACCTGTGTGCCCATCAGTGATAGGGATAGTTTGGCGGCGGCATACAAAGTCATGGGCTTCGTTTCACCACCTTCTCGCAGATAGCCAGCGTCGGTATCATATTCTCCACACGTGCCGACCATCACCACCTGTTTGCAGCCGACTTCGATCAAACGTTGCAGCAGCGCCAGACTATCCATGACGAGCGTGATATTTTCGGCGGCGGTCAGGTATTTGCCTGGCACAGCATACCAGGCCAGGTGCAAGCAGGCTTCCGGCGCAAATGTCGTTAACTCTGGCAAGGCTTGACCTAATCGACCTTCGATCAGCGTTAGCCGTCCCAAAATCTCGGTCAAACGCCAGGGTACCTGGTCGGGCGTGACCAGTGCCGCGACTTCGTGGCCGTGATCGAGCAGCAGTCGTGCTACCTGTGCGCCGATGAATCCACTGGCTCCTGTCAGAAAAACGCGCATAGGTTATTTGTGTTTGAGCGCCCAGTCATAGGGAATATCGTTCTCGAAGGGATCAAGTCGCTGTGAGCGCGTCGGATCGTGTGGATGCGTAGCACAGTTTGCCACTATCGCATACGGCTCACTCATACCTTTGTGACCATTCCAGACTTCGGGTGGGATGATCACCAACGAATAATTATCCACTCCCAAAAAAATCTCCATGAGTTCGCCGCGTGTTGGCGAATTTTCCCGATCATCGTACAAAACAAGCTTGATCCGCCCGAAGATGCACACATAGTTGAGTGTCATTTCGCGGTGCCAGTGCCAGGCTTTGACTACACCTGGAAAGATCGTGGCGAAGTAGATTTCCCCAAACTGCTGAAAGTGCGGATCGTCAGCCCGCAGCATGTGCATGATCGTCCCGCGCTCATCCGGGATGCGCTTTAGCGGGATCACCTGAACGCCGTCGATCATACGATCCTCACGTCAGGAATCGGAATGATGAACTGGCCGCCGCGCGCTTTATAGTCGGCTTGCTGCCTCAAAATCTCATCAGCGAAATTCCAAGAAAGCAGCAAGACATAATCGGGCATCGTTTCGAGAAGCTTTTCAGGTGGCAGAATCGGCAAGTGCGTACCCGGCGTGTGCAAGCCTTGCTTCACGGTACTGCGATCTACCACATAATCCAGCACTTCTGAGCCAATTCCGAAGTAATTGAGCAGGGTGCTGCCTTTGGCCGAAGCTCCATAGACAGCGATGTGCTTACCCTGATTTTTCAGGTCGAGAAGCAGCGCGCGTAACGTATCGCGCAGTCGATTGACGTGTGCCCCAAATTGTGCGTAAAAATCGAGTGTATCAACACCCCATTCCTGTTCATCTTGCAAAAGTTCCACGACTGCCGCCGCTGGCTGATCGGTTTTGCCGACGAAGATACGGAGTGTCCCACCATGAATCGGGATGTGTTCCACGCCATTGATGAATAGCCGGTGTCGTCGAAATAAACGATCCAACGCGGTCAACGAAAAATAGCACAGATGCTCATGGTAGATCGTGTCAAATTCAACGTGATCGATCAGGTCTTTAACATAAGGCACTTCGATCACTGCTACGCCTTCGGGTTTGAGGACGATGCCGATCCCTTCAACCACGCCGTTCAAATCGGCGACATGAGCCAACACATTGTTGGCGTGCATCACATCGGCTTGAATACCCTGTACAGCCAATTCGCGGGCAAAGGCCGCACCGAAAAACGCGCTGATCGTCCTGATACCCGCCTCGTTCGCTTTTTGCGCGATGTTTTGCGCGGGTTCAATACCCAGCACCGCCACGCCTGCTGCCTGATAATGCTTCAACAGATAGCCATCGTTACTGGCGATCTCCACGACAAGCTGATCGGCGGTCATTTGGCGCTGGGCGATCAGGCGTGTGGCGATTGCATGAGCGTTCTGGACAACGGTATCGGAGAACGATGAAAAATACAGATAGTTAGCGAAAAGCTGTTCCGGCGGAACGGTTACGGTGATTTGCACGAGCGCACAATTCTTGCAGAAAACAACATCCAGCGGGAAGGTCGCTTCGTGCTGCACCAACTGATCGCCGCTTAAAAGCGCATTCGCCAGTGGCGTTTCGCCAAGCGAAAGTACGGGTTGCAGTGTCATTGAGCCGCAGGATCGACAAATAATGGGTTGCTGAGTGGTGTCCGTCAAAGTTCAGTCTTTCCAGCGCAGGTCGGAGTCGAGCGCGTTGTTTTCGAGTAAATGCTTGATTTGTTTGAGGCGAACGTACTTGCGCCCCTGAAAATCATCGAAGGTTAACCCAGCGTTTTGATAAGCATGATACAGTTCAGTCGCACCGCGCGCTGCGTTCCACTGCGGCTTGAATGCCCTTACCTGATTGGCAAACTTGGAGAAATCAACACGATAGTTGCGCGGGTCAGTCGTGCTGCCGCCTGCATATTCGACAGTACAGTCTGGTACGGTTTGTCGCACGATTTCAGCTAATTCACGTACCTGATAATTTTCGCCATTGACGCCAATATTGAAGGCCGTATCGTGGATGACTTCGCGCGGTGTCTCAAGCACAGCCAGGAATGCAGCACAGACATCGCGGACATGGACAATCGGACGCCAGGGAGTGCCATCGCTCATAATGCGAATTTTGCCTGTTGTGTATGCCCATCCGGTCAGGTTATTTAGCACAATATCGGCGCGCAGCCGGGGTGACACGCCATAGACCGTTGCATTTCGCATATAGACCGGGCTAAAATGATCATCGGCCAGTGTGTGTAAATCTTCTTCGGCGCGGACTTTGGAAATGGCATAAGCGGTAAGCGGGTTGAGTGGTGCGTCTTCGGTCAGCACATCGTCGCTGCTGGATGCGCCGTACATGCTGCACGACGATGAATATAGAAAGCGCGAAACGCCTGCTTCTTTCGCCTGTTTTGCCAGATGAAGCGTGGCCGCATGATTGATGTCGTAGGTCAGTGCCGCATTCAGATCACCCAGCGGATCGTTGCACAACGCCGCCAAGTGACAGATCGCATCGATTCCCATCAGGTCGGCAGCAGTGATGTCCCGGATGTCTTTACGAATTTCTGAGACCTGAACTTCGTCGGGCTCAAGCGAACCCTCGGCAAAATAAAATGTGTCCAGCCCGATTACCTCGTGCCCGGCAGCCGCGAATACGGCGGTCATCACCGAGCCGATATAGCCGTTGTGTCCTGTAATCAGAATACGCACAGGTTTACCCTTTCCAGGGCGCTTGGCCGCTTGCCCAGAGCGATTCGAGATAACGTTTATCGCGCAATGTGTCCATACATTGCCAGAAGCCGCCATGCTGATAGGCCATCAACTGACCATCACGTGCGATTTGTTCAAGGGCGTGTGCCTCCAAAACGGTACTGTCATCCTTCAAGTAATCGAACAGTGACGGCTCGAACACAAAAAAGCCACCGTTGATCCAGCCTTCACCAATTTGCGGCTTTTCCGCGAAGTTCACCACCTGATCGCCGTTCAGCGTGATACCACCAAAACGCGCTGGAGGCCGAACCGCTGTGACCGTTGCCAGATTGCCATGCGAACGATGGAAGCTCAGCACCGCGCTCAGGTCGACATTGCATACGCCGTCGCCATACGTGACCATGAACGTACTATCACCAACCAACGGTTGTAAACGTTTGATACGTCCGCCAGTGTTGGTTTCCAACCCGGTATCGATCAGGTTCACGATCCAATCTTCGACACTTCCGCTGGCATCAAGTATCGCGCCCTCCTTGAGGTGAACGCGCATCGTTTGGCTGTTCATCAGGTGGTAATCTAGGAAGTAACGTTTGATCACCTCGCCTCGATAGCCAAGCGCAATGTAAAACTCTGAGAAACCATAGCGCGCATAGTGCCGCATGATGTGCCATAGGATCGGTTTGCCGCCGATCTCAACCATTGGTTTGGGGCGAACTTCGGTTTCTTCGGCTAGGCGCGTGCCGAATCCGCCCGCCAGGATGACAACTTTCAAATGTACAGAAGACCTTTTCAGCGTTGGCATATAGTAGCAAGCCGCGCCGAAAATTCCTACTGACCATCGATTACAAACTTATTCCGGTTAACTTCGCGCTGATCTCCCACAAGCGTTTTGCGGCACTCTCATCCTGAGAAACCGGGTTTGCGGAGACGGCTTTTTTGTTATCGAAGTATTTACCCGTGACGCCTTCAACTTGCGGCGATGATGCCAGATCGACGGATGTTTCCGCGCCCTGCTCCGGCGATTTGAGGAACGGCGAAGCGAAGCGGTAAAAGAAGTTGTAGAGAGCGCCGTTGTTTGTCCCAAAGCCGCTGCGAATCAGGCCTGGATGCAACACGTTCACCGTGACACCCGTACCTGCCAAGCGCCGTGCCAGTTCAACTGTGAACAGGACATTCGCCAACTTGGATTGACCATAGGCGCGAATGCCGCTGTAGCTTTTTTCGCCTTGCAGATCGTCAAAATCGATCCTGGCACCGGCTTGTGCCCGCGACGAAACATTGACGATGCGGGCGGGCACACTGGCTTTGATGGTATCGAGCAGTAAATTAGTTAGTAGAAAATAACCCAGGTGGTTGAAGGCAAAGGTGTATTCAAGGCCATCGACTGTGACCGAACGGTTCAGGTAGAAGCCGCCCGCATTGTTGACCAGCACATGCAGGTGTGCATACTTGCTTTTGAATTCATCGGCCAGTTGCCGGATCGCCTGTTGAGAGGACAAATCGGCGCTCATCGAAACCACCGACGTATTCCCTGTCTTTTGCGAAATTTCGGCGGCGGCATCTTTCCCTTTTTGTGGGTTGCGCCCGACAATGATCACCGTCGCGCCCATCGCGGCCAATGCTTGTGCCGTCGCTTTACCGATCCCAAAGGTTGCACCGGTCACCATGACGGTTTTGCCGCTCATATTCGCTGTGTTCGATTGCTGCACGTTGCTTAACCTCAATTCGCTGTAGCCAATTCTCAGACTTTAGCACAAACTATGCTGGACTCAAGATTGCTCAACTCGTTTGCATCAGGAGAAAAATAGTCGTGTCGCGTACTTACACTAACCCGGTTTACCCGCACTACATGGCCGATCCATTTGTCCTGCACCACGAGGGCCACTATTACGCCTATGGCACGGGACCCGCTGCACCCGATGGCCGCGTATTCCCGGTGCTGCACTCCACCAACCTGATCGATTGGGAAGCCAAAGGCGGCGCATTGATCCCACCCGGCGGGGATGATTTCTGGGCACCCGAAGTGGCTTATCACGATGGGCTGTTTTATCTGTATTACTCGGCACACGCCATGCAGGAAGGCGTCGATCATCAACTGCGCGTTGCAACCAGTCGTGATCCACTGGGGCCGTTTGAAGATAGCGGGCGCGTCCTGACAGGTGATGATCCGTTCACAATTGACGCCCACCCCTTCCGCGATGTGAACGGTGATTGGTACTTGTTTTATTCGCGCGATTTTCTGACCCTCGATGATGATCATCGCGTCGGTACGGGGATCGTCGTGGATCGGCTGATCGATATGCTGACACTGGCTGGAGATCGGCGCGTAGTGGTGCGTCCCCATGCCGATTGGCAGTTGTTTCGGGCGCAGCGCCCTATGTACGGCAATGTATACGACTGGCACACGGTAGAGGGCGCGGCACTTCGGCTGCATAATGGCCGTTACTACTGCTTCTACAGCGGCGGTGCATGGGAGCGCGAAAATTATGGGATTCATTATGTTGTAGCTGATCATCCACTTGGCCCGTATTCGCGGCCAGACGAGTTAACTCCGGCGTTGATGCAATCTGTACCGGGCAAGGTGATCGGTCCCGGTCATAATTCATTCACCGACTCGCCGGATGGCAGTCAGGAATATGTGGTGTACCATGCCTGGAATCTGGAAATGAGCGCCCGCCTGATGCGAATTGATCGTTTGAACTGGAACGGCGAGCAACCAATCATGGACGGCCCCACCTGGACGCCGCAGCCCGCGCCGCCATGATATACTTTCCTTCAACTTCAGGAAAGGTACCCCGCAATGGAGCGATCAGTTCGGTATAGCTTGTGGATAATGGTCAGTTTATTGACGCTCAGTCTGAACCGAACTGTTCCTGTTGTCGCTCAAAGCGACGCGGTGACTTACTCCAATCCACTGGCCTATGTGGGTATGGATGGAAACATTTACGTCACCGACATACAGAGCAGCAAAAGCACGGCGTTGACAAGTGACGGCTACTTTCAAATGCCCTACTCGGTAAACTTAAGCGAAAAAACAGGAACAAAAACTTATCGCAATATACGCTGGTCACCCAATGGTGGGGCTTTTATCAGCGGTGTCTCTGATAGTCAATACAGCCTGTATTTTTTCAAAAGCGGACAAAGCCCAATTTCACTGACAGGCGACATCGGAGCAGGAAATGATCGATCCTTCCCAATTGGTGCATGGTCGCCTGATGGAACGGAGGTCGCCTATCTACATGTATGTGAAGGAAATTACTGTGTGGGCATTACCAACGTCGAAACTGGCTTAAGCCGTACTATCGGATCATTCGAGTTTGATTCGGCAATTGGCTTTGGGGAAGATCCTGGTACCTTGCGGCTATTGGACGACTACGATCAAGGAATTGATCATTTTACGGCGGCTGCATTTCAAATTTCGTGGTCAATATATGGCATCTTGCACAATGTAAGTAACTTCTCGTCAAAATATATCGAGAGTCTTGAACTGCTTAGCTCAAAGGGTCAGATTGTGTGGCAAGCGGCGCGGATCTTTCGATGTATTTTATCGCCCGGTGGCACACGAGCTATCGCCTTTTTAGAGACTCATCTCAAGGATGAAAGCCTGTTCGATTTCATTTTTCTAAACGTGTCTACAGGTAAATACGAATACGCACCTTTTCCAAAAAAAAGCGTCTTAAAAGCCTGGATGCCGGATGGAAGATCGATCTTATACTACCGCACAGAGCCGAAGATAACCTTTCAACCCGACGTTGAGGACAATAACGCTCAACGCACAGTAAGCCTCTGGGAAAGCAGTGTTGATGGCAAAAATAACAGCCTCTTGGCTACAGTGAGCGGATACAGTATTGGGACGATTTCAGTAGCCCCGGATGGCAAAGGTGCTGTCTTTAGCCTGATTACAAATGCGCCTGTTAAGCCGCACGATCTGATCGGCAGCGGAGAAGCCAGACAACCTCATATTGAATTGTATTATGTCGATTTCGCAACAGGTGTAGTGAAGCGGCTAGCTTTCGGCGGACAGCCCGCTTTTGGCAAAGGCGTGTTTATGGCACTTCCGGCGACGCATCAATAGACGCGGGCGCGCGTGGCGGAATCGGCGTTGTGGTCACAGCGCGCGGTGTATTTGAGGCAGTCGGCGATGGCGGGATCGTGGCTGCGATCGGGATTGCCAATGTGTTCGAGTCTACTGGAAACAGATTGACCGCCTCAGACGAAACCCACCCGGTAATGCGCGGAATACGTTCGGTGTGAACTAAAAACCAGTAGAAGCCATCCGAATCACGGCCACCTGTGCGCGCCAGCACGACGGGTTGATCGGCGGCGTACATCTGACCGATCACCACATAGTTTTTGGCGGGCCCGGATCGAACGTTGACCGGCTGATACAAACTCTTGACAATCACCGAGACCGTTGCGGCGGCTGGCACGCCAGATAGAGTCGGTGAGGGTTGGAGTGTGGGCACGCTGTCCGACGTTGCGGGCAAAGCCGTTGCGGTAATTGCTCCCGTTCCAATTGCCAGTGTTGGGCGACCTAAATCGGGTACAAACAGATTGATCCCGTAACGCAGGGTTGCCAATAAAACAAGCGCGATGACTGGCAGCGCGATCAATCGCCAGACGCGGCGCGGCTTTTTTATTGGAACAACCTGTAATGAAGGTTCAGTCGGTTCGTTGATGGGCGGCGGAGTCGGAATGCGGGCGGGGGTTGGCCGCGAAAGTGAAAGCTGTGGCAAATGGATCATCGTCCGCGTGTCGCAATCGCCAATTGCCCGCTCGAATGCGCCCGCGAACTCTGCGGCTGAGGGGAAGCGGTCTGCCGGAGATTTTGCCAATCCCTTGAGCAGCACCGCGTCAACGGTAGTCGGCAGTGAGCTATTCAAGAGTGTGGGCAGCGGCGGCGCTTTCGTAACGTGTTGCAGGGCAATCGCAACGGGCGTATCGGCGTGAAAGGGAAACTGCCCGGTGATCATCAGGTAGACCATCACCGCCAGCGAATACAGGTCAGAGCGCGCGTCGAGCGGTTTGCCTTCGTTTTGCTCCGGCGACATATAATGCGGCGACCCCAGCACCGACCCGCTTTCGGTCAGGTGCAGGCTGCTTTCAAGCATCCGTGCGATCCCAAAGTCGCTGAGCAGCGCGTTAGCGTTATCATCCAGCAGCACGTTCGCCAGTTTCATATCGCGGTGGATGATCCCCTGTTCGTGAGCATAATCCAGCGCCCCGGCAAGCTGTTTCAAATAATGCGCCGTCTCCCGCAGCGATACCGTGCCATCGATCACGAACTTATCGTGCAAACTGCCGCCGCTCAGATAACGCATGGCGATGTATAGCGATTCCTCGACAGCGCCATAAGCCACCACTGGCACAATGTTCGGGTGATACAGCAGCGATGTGATCTGCGCTTCCAACTCGAAACGCTGACGAAAGGCGGGCACTTCGGCAAGCTGCGACGATAAAATTTTCAGCGCGACGGGTTGTTGAGTGTTCGCATCAATGGCATAGTAAACGGCAGCCATCCCGCCCGCGCCGAGTAAGTGCCGAATGTTATACGCGCCAAATTTCGTGCCGACTCGTTGATACACGTTTCTTTTTCGTCACTGGTTCCCGGCGATCAGTGTACCACAAGTGCCGCTATAATATGCGCCAAACCGACGTGACTCAAGCAGGGATTTAGATGCCGCCAACGGATCGCTACATCGCCAACGCCGAATTTTATGTTCGCTACGCCGAAACCGACGCACAAGGGGTTGTTCACCACTCAAGCTATGTGGTCTGGCTGGAAGAAGCCCGTTCGCATTATGCACGCGCGCGCGGCACCGATTACGCCCACTTCGAGCAGGCAGGTTATGCCCTGAGCGTGATCGAACTGCATGTGCGCTATGCCGCGCCCGCCCGCTACGGCGATCTGATCGCGGTACGCTGCTGGGTGGATGAACTCAAAAGCCGCACCGTGACATTTGGTTATCAGGTGGCGCACGCCCAAACCGGACTTGTGTACGCCACCGGGCAATCGCGGCATATCTGCGTCAATCGAGAAGGCCGCGTTCTGGCCTTGCCAATGGAGTGGCGGCGCTGGCTGCTGGGCTGAATGCGCCCTCAATCAGCGCCAAAACAATTTATTCGATCAGCGGCTTTTCACCGCTCGGCAAACGGCGCGGCTTTTTGGAAAAGGCGGCCAGCACGCCCGGACGCGCACCATCAACAATCGGGCGGGTGTCCTCAACATCTTCGCTCAGTTCGTTGAAGCCGATGCTGTCCCGCCACTCGTGCAGCGCGCCCGCCGACATTTCGGTAAGGGCTGTCAGGAATTGATCGGTAGCAGCATCATAGTTCCGCATTGTGTCACGCCTCGTCAGACCCGATTCGCGCTTACGTACCGTTGCCGTTTTGCCATGCACAATGTCTGAAATGATGTTTGTCAGAATGGCGAAATCCTTACCGCGTGCTTCGCGCTTACGCCAAACCTCTGTCACCCATTTGCGGGTTTCAATGCCGTGCGCGCGACGTTCCAACCACTGACGGGCTTCTTCCGGCGTAAACCCTTCGGCGATCAGCTTACGATACTCTTTGCTTTCGGGGAAACGGGCGGTTTCATCAATGCGTTCTTCGGCGGCGTCGGCCATGAACTGCCGGATGTGTTCCCAATCTTTGAAATCGACGGCCTGAGCAATGCGGAGAAATGTGTTAAACGTGGCGACGGGTGTGGATTTGGTTTTTTTACCACGCGGCCCCATAAAAGAGAATAACTTCGATTTTGACGTTATGGCAAAACCCTGATTGATCAGAAGTTTCTCAGCCCGTTTCCAACTTCGCCAAGCGTTATTTACGTCACTATGAAGGGCAAATACGTCCAAAATAGAAAAATGCACTTCGCCGTCAATCACAGCCCGTCTAATTTTGTCGCTGAACTCCGGTTGTAGGGACATCTTAAAGACCTCCTAAAAGCAAAAGGCCGCATCGCGGTTATCGCCATCTTGTCGAGGGATAGCAACAGACATCGCGGTACGGCCTTTTACCAGCGATAAACTAATCTGTTGCGGTTATCCCTCGACGGTTAGGAGCGTAACATGAAACATCGTGCGCCGTCAAGTGGAGAATCCAGCAGTTTGCCGAGTCAAAAAGCTGAATGCTGACCGCTGATCGCCGAATGCTTCCCCAAAGATTGAACTTTGCCGCATCATCGGCTATGCTCTGGTGTTTTACAGATCATCATTCATAACGGTTGTTGAATAATTAAACTGATGAACTCATCAAGCCCCACGATTGCCCGGATCACCGCCTGTAACGGCCCGCTGTTCAAACATTTGTTGGCGGGCGGTTTGGCCTGGCTGGAACAAAACTACGAGCGCGTCAACAAACTGAACGTGTTCCCGGTGCCCGATGGCGATACCGGTACGAACATGCTCCTGACCGTGCGAAACGCCTATCACGAGATCACGGGCAACGAATCGCTTGATATTGGGACGATTGCCGTGCGTTATGCGCGCGGCGCGATTCGGGGATCGCGTGGGAACAGCGGCACGATCCTTTCCGAACTGCTGCGTGGTTTCGCTGCCGAAGTGAGCGGCCACCGTGAAGCGGATGCGGCCATGATGGCAAAAGCCTATCGTGAAGGTGTACGTCTTGCTTATGCTGTTGTGCAGAAGCCAACCGAAGGTACGATTTTGACGGTTGCGCGTGAGATTGCCGACGAGGTTGAAGCGGCAACCAAAGACACTGACGATCTGACCGAAATTCTGCGACGAGCGGTGCGGCGCGGGCGGCAGTCGCTGGCACACACGCCCGAACTGCTGCCCATTCTCAAAAAGGCGGGGGTAGTCGATTCAGGCGGTCAGGGTTTACTGATCCTATTCGAGGGCATGTTGAAACAGGCACAAGGCGAAAACCTGTCGATCACGGGTACAGAAATCACCACCGCCGAAGTGGGCGATCTGGGCACAACGCTCAAATCGTCTGATCCACTTGGCTATGGTTATGATGTTCAATTTCTGCTCAAAGGCGAAAATCTGGATATTGGCGCGGTACGGGCGGCCATTGGCAGCATGGGCGACTCGATGGTCGTGGTGGGTGATGAGTCGGTGATCAAGGTACACATTCACGTTCACGATCCGGGCGTCCCGCTCAGCTATGGCGTCAGTTTGGGCGTGATCGAAGATGTGGTCGTCGAGAATATGCAGACGCAATCCGAGGGTTATATCGCGGAACGTGCCGAGCAAGACGAACCCGAAGTACCCGTTAACCCCGGCGATGTGGCTGTGATCGCCGTTGTTCCCGGTGATGGATTGCGCCGTGTGTTTCGCGGTTTGGGGGTGGCGGGCATTGTCAGCGGCGGCCAAACGATGAATCCCAGCAACGGCGATTTTCTGGATGTGATCGCTGCCCTCAACACCGATAAAATTATCATCCTGCCCAACAACAAGAACATCATCCTGACCGCTGAACAGGCTGCCAAGACTGTACAGGATAAACAAGTCGTGGTTGTGCCAACTCGGACTGTACCACAGGGCGTGGCGGCTATGCTTTCGTTCAACGCCGAAAGCGATCTGGACAGCCTTGCAACGCTGATGACCGACGCCCGCGAAAACGTCGTTACAGGCGAAGTGACCACCGCCACGCGCAGCATTCAATTGGATGGTGTCGATGTGGCTGAGGGGCAAATCATTGGCCTGTTGAATGGCGTCTTAGTCGTGAGTGGCAGCGCGTTAGAGAATGTCATTCATCAACTGTTGGCGCACATGGAGATCGCTTCACGAGAACTGATCACGCTCTACTACGGTGAGTCGGTCACGGCTGAACAAGCCGAAACACTGGCCGACGCGCTGCGCCAAACTTACCCTGATCAGGAATTCGAGGTGTTCCAGGGCGGCCAGCCGTTCTACCCGTATATTTTAAGCGCGGAGTGAGCGCCCATTGATGGGTAAGATACGCATCGTCACGGATAGTTCAGCGCACTTTCTGGACGCAACCTTTGTAGGGCGCAACGGGATCACCGTCGTGCCGCAAACGATCAGCTTTGGCGCACAGCGGTTCCGCGAAGGAGTCAATCTGGATGCTGTGGATTTTTTTAAGTTGGCAAGCAGTAACCCGCTGCCAACGTTGATCCCGCCGACGGTAGAGCAGTTCAGTGATGTTTATGCCAGGCTGCACCGCGAAACAGACCGTATTCTTTCGATTCATCTGTCGCGGGCGATGAGCAAAACCTGGGAAAACGCTCAGGAAGCGACTCGCGCTTTATTGGGGCGCTGCACGATCACCGTCATTGATTCAATGACAACGTCCGTCGGACTGGCAAAACTGGTTGAAAGCGCTGTTCAGCTAACCGATAAAACCGACTCGCTGGATCAAGTGGCGCGCATCATTCGCAAGCGATTGCCGCATGTCTACACCGTGTTCTATACAGACACATTTCCTTATTTGCAGCGGGGCGGCCTGGTCAGCGAATCGCAGGCGGTGTTGGGGGCAATGCTGGGAATCAAGCCTTTTGTGACGATTGAGGAAGGCGAACTGGTCACAATGGAGAAGGTTCGCACGCGCGCTCAGGCCATTGACAAACTGATCGAATTTGCAGCCGAGTTTGATACCACCGATCAGCTTGTGATCCTGCACAATGCCTCAACGTCTGCTGATCAAATTCGCCAATTGCAGGAACGCCTGGCTTCGGAGTTGGGGCAGAAGGGTTGCCCACTGGTAGTATACGGCCCATCGCTCGGTACATTTATTGGCACCGACGCGATGGGCATTATTGTTTATCAGGGCGAACCGGACGAGACTTAAACTTCTATAGCAGTGACGACGCTACTTGCGGCTCTTGCCTACGCTCGCCGTCGAATTATCACCCGTATCGGCCTGAACGTTGATCGTGCTTTCGGCCAATTGAGTCAGCTTCTCATCAGTCTGCTTTTCCTCTTCAAGCGTTTGCTCGATCAGGCGCAGGGCTTCCTGCTGACCCAACATACGGGCGTAGGCGCGCACCGTACCATAACCAGCAATTTCGTAATGCTCGACGCGCTGTGCCGCCGCGATCAGCCCCGCGTCCATCACTTCCGGTGTGGCGTCTTCCTGCATCATTTCCTGGCCTTCGGCAATCAAACCTTCCATCGCCTTGCACTTTTTGCTGCCATGTGTACTGCCCAACGTCTTGAACATTTTTTCGAGACGCTCAGCGTGCCCCTTCGTTTGCTCCAGGTGCGTCGTGAAGCCCTGTTGCAGTTGTGGCGATGAGGCCGCTTTTGCCATTTTTGGCAATGCCTGAACGAGTTGTTTCTCGGCACTATACAGGTCTTGCAGTTGTTCAACAAACAGTTTTTGGAGTGAGTCCAGTTTCATGATCAAATACTCCTCTTGATTTACTTATCTGCTACTTCAAAAAGCAAAGCGCGTGCCACCTGACCTATAGCCCATCCGCTACAGCGGTGCTATACTTCGCCGGACTACGTGATAAATTTCTCAAACTTCCCGTAAGAACGGAGCGACAGATGCGAAACTTTCAACCCCTGGACAATGCTCAGGTGGATATGGAGACTGAGACGATCCAGCTTGAACACAGCGACTCGGATAATGAGCCGGTGCTGGCAATGCGTCGTGAGGGAATCTATGTGACGATTTCGGCCAGTTTTGGCCCGCTGGAAATCGCGCTGCGCCCCCGTTATGAAGATTTGGTACGGACGCTTTCCCGCTTACAGGCGGTTGAAGGGCTGCATACGACCCGGCAGGTGGGCACGGCACAAGCCTATCTGGCGATGGGCTTGACCGCGAATGGGGAACTGCTCTTGCGTCCAACGATTGTGGCCGATGCCACCGGACACATGAGCATGAATCTGGAAGTGAGCGCCGAAGCACGTAAGGCACTCTATGAATGGCTCAAAGTTCCCACCGTTTGATAATAGCGCGCCTGGGAAGCAACTCTCAGGCGTCTAATTCATGTTTTAAGTACGTTCGGGGATCAAATCGATCTCGATGGATGAGATGCCGCCCTCATTATCCCCCAGCATATCCTTGATATAGATTTCACGTATCAGCACCACCACAATGGCCGCCAATGGTACAGAAAGCAGCAGCCCCAGGAAGCCAAAGAATATCCCGGCGATGATTTGTGCCAGCAGGATCACCACTGGCGGCAGGTGAATTTCCTGCCCAACCAGTAGCGGCGCGATCAACTGACTCTGGATCAATTGCAGCGCATAGAACACGGCGATCACCGACAGAATTTTGCCCGGTGCGTTGATAATCACTACCGCCACAATCGGTATAAGCGCCACTAGTGGCCCAAAATTCGGCACAAACGAGAACAACCCGGTGATCGTGCCAAGCCCCCCGGCCAACGGAATGCCAAGCAGCGCCAGCGTGATCGCCGTACTGCCACCCGTCAACAACATCAGGATCACCTGCGCCTGCAAGAAGCTGCGAAGTGCCATCTCCAGCTTTCGCAAAATATCCTGCGCCCGTGAACGATACGAGATGGGTATCAATCGCAGCGCGCCGCGTTCATACGTGCCTGGGTCGGCGACGAAATACATCCCCATGAACACGACGATCAAAATGCTAAGCAGCACCGACGCCAGACTGCCTACGAACGGAAACACTTGCGACGTGATATTGGCGACACCACCGAATACCTGCGTGGAGATTTGCTTGCTCAGATCAGACAGATCAACACCGTTCAGAAATTCAAGATTAGCCGCCCAGTTATTCGGTTGGAAGGCGCGGCGCAGGATGATCGAAAGCTGTGTCGTATCCAGTGTTGGATCGCCGATCAGGAACACGCCCGGACGAAGCGCCCGTTGCAGGATGATCACTAACTGCCGGAACTGGTCGAGCAGGCCGGGCAGCAGAATCGCCGCGCTCAGGATCAGGATCACCAGGAACAGCAAAATCGAGATCAGCACGGCCATCGAGCGCCGCATTCCGCGCCGAACCAAAAAGCGTACTGGCGTCGTCATCAGCATGGCAAAGATCACAGAGGTCAGCGTCAGCATTAAAATATCGCGTACCAGCCAGACGGCTACGCATAACACGATGATCCCAAACGCGATGATGACCCATCGGGTGATCTGCCCAAGCTGCGAATCAGACATCAAGCGGCTTTCCTGACAGTGGTTAGCGATTCCTGTTCCTAATGATAACCCAGCACTGTGCAGTTCGTGACGGTGCAGCCTAAGAACTTATCAAATTGGTGATTCTCTAGATTTCTCCCCAGCGTCGCAGCCGTTCGGCCATCACCTGCATGACCGAGATCGAAAACCAGGCGTTTTGAGTGACCAGCATCATAAAGCGGTGCTGATCGATGGCGGCCAGTTTGCAGTCAGACTTGGCGCGGGCGGTGGCACTGCGCGGCTTGGTATCGATCAAGGCCATTTCACCCACGATTCCGCCCGCCTCAACCGTTTCAACAACCTTTTCTTTGATGACGATCTCGACACTGCCTTCGATAACACCGTACATGACACTGCCGGGATCACCCGCCTGGAAAATGACCTGACCGGCGGAAAAGGACTGGATATTTGGCTCATTACGCAAAAGTGGAATGGTTGTGGTGGTCATTAGTTGAACCTTGTGGCTTATAAGAATATAGGGCTAATTTTAGCAACAGGTTCGCTGCAATCGTTTAATCCACTCTTAAACTTCAACGTTCAAAGGCGTTGGACAAAGCAGCGCCTATCGGTGTAGTATGGTGGTCTGTTGGAAATGTAGCGGCGGAGTTGATCCGTCTGAGGTTTTACGATGCGTCGTCTGTATTGTTATCTGCTCATTGTGTTGTTTTTATTGGGTTTCATATCGCCCGCTTCATCCATTCAGGCACGGAGTGATGCACCCTCCGAACGAATCCTATATGGTGATTCGCTCAAGCGTCAGTTTAGCGACAGTGCGAAGGTCTTTCTGTTCACGTTCAGCGCCGACAAAGGCGATCTGGTGACGATTACGCTGGTTGCCTCGGATGCCGCCACACTTGATCCGGCGCTTGCGCTGTTGAATGCCCAGAATGAAGTGATCGCCCAAAATGACGACTCGTTGGATGAAAAGTTCGGCTTAACGAATGCCCGTCTGATCAACTATCCGATCCCTGACACGGGCACTTATACGATCAAAGTGACGCCTAATCCGTCAACGCCCGACGGCGAATTTGTGCTGACCTTGAAGGGTAAGCACACAGGTGAAGCGCGCGGCACGATTGATTTTGGCGGCAGCGCGAATGGTAAAATCGACAGCACTACACAGTCGATTCGTTACGAGTTTCATGCCGAACAGGGCGACGTGATCAGTGCCACTGCCAGCAGCGCCACCAACGGCACGCTCGTACCATCGATCACATTGCTGGATGCAGCCAACGTGACACTTGGCACGAACACCGGTAAAGCACCCGGCACGGCCTCACTAAAGCGGATCCTGATCGCACAGGATGGTATCTACACGCTGATCGTTTCGCGCGCGGGGCTGGAACAGGGTACATCGTCGGGCAATTACCGACTGAGCCTGACCCGCGACCTACATGCGACATTATTGGCCTATGGCGAATCGGACGATAACGAAGTCACTACCGCCGTGTCACAAATAAATTACGTGTTTCAAGGCAAAGCGGGCGATCTGGTCACGATCAGCCTGTTTCGCAAGAGCAGCACGCTTGACCCCTATCT
>JBBSEU010000100.1:0-18338 GCA_038239365.1 Aggregatilineales bacterium | reverse complement strand
CCCGCCAAACCAAGCGACACGTCGCTTCCCCCCACCAAACCACCAACAAGCGTTCCAGTTGCCAACACGCCGCTGCCAACAGCGGTTCGCTTTACCGATTTTCAAAGCAAGTCAACCAACATCCGGTTTCGCTATCCCGATGGCTGGGATGTCAACGATACTAAATTCGCGGACTACATTATTTTCGTGACGCCGCACTTTGATGATCTCAAATTCCCGGATAATGGCCCGGTGACAGGCGCACCGTACATACAAATTTACATTGGGGATGCCGAGGCGTTGGGTGTTCTCGATATGGCGCAGTCTAAAACCGCCGCCGAAGCGATGACGACGTTTCTCGGTGAAAAGCTGCAAAACCTGGACGATGTGCCCGGCACGCGCTTCCCAACCGTCACCACACAGCGCCCGAATGCCGATCTGGGCGTGATCAAAGTTAATTATCTGTCGATGCTTGGCCCAGATCGCTTCATTGTCATACTCCTGCAAACGCCGCCGGAACTCTCCAAAGAATGGACAGATCGCTATGCCCTGCCGCTGGTACGTTCCTTGAGCTATGTTGCCGCCCCGACTCAGGTCGTCGCGGAAGTGGCAACGGCCACTCCCGCCGCCGAAGTGACCTTTGTGCCACCCGAAAAATTCAAAACGCTGACTTTTGTGGCGCTGCAAGCGCGAATGAGCGTGCCCGATAGCTGGAATGTGCGCCTGAACCGCTCGAACTTCAAGCCGTTCATTTTCATGGCACCGCCCGACAGCAGCGTGACCATCAAGAATGCAGACAACTTCGCCAACACGGTCAATACATTGGCCGACGAACCCTTCATCGTTGTGCAAAAGCAAACCAAGACGGAGCTACGCAGCTATGCAGCCGGAGTGTCGATCATTGACCAGTTCAAAAACACACTGGGCGAATACGCGACGGGCGTGACGGACATAAGCGACGCGCCATTCCCAACCGCCTATGGACGGACTACCGGACAATCCAGGTTCATGCCGATCAACGGCTGGCTGGCGCTGATCGCGCTGGACAAGGAAAACTTCCTGCTCATCACGGCCTCTGCACCGCGTGGTCACGAAGATGAATACTGGGAAACCGTTGTGCTGCCGATGATTAACTCAGTGCAATACCCGGTGGGCGGCTAAAGCAGCCGATCCAGCGCCTCTGCACATCGCAGGTCAGTAAAGGCGTCGGTCATTCGCTGTAATTTCGGCCACCAATAGCTTTGCTGTGATCCAGAAACCTGATTCCAGATCGGATCAAACAGCATGAGTGTAAGCATCATCTGGTAGTCAAGGAAAAGCTGAGCATAGGTGAAATCAGTAACGCCATAGACTTGCAGCCACTCGTGATAACGGCGCAGTAAACGATCTTCGCGGCTTTGCTCAGATCGCTGTTCAGGCGTCCAGAAGGTAGCGAACATATAGACCAGATCATAGGCCGCAAAGTTGCCGCTCACATCCTGAAAATCCACAAGATAGGTGTGATCATTGGCAACGTCCGTCTTTGGACATAAAAATTGTGAGAGATAGCAATCGCCTTCCGACAGGGTGATGTGTTTCAGCGGCAGCACCCGATCTTTGAGATAAGCATCCCAAAACCTGGGCAAACTGCTTAAGATATGTTCGTATAACTGGATTAAGTCCGCTGGGAACCAGTCACCAACGCTTGCCTTGAACTTTGCCCATTCATTCTGCCGACGTGCAACATGTGCTTCAAAGGCCGTCTGATCGGTGTACCACCAGCGAACCTGCGCCATCCCTTTACCCAATAGCGGGTGCTGCCACCAGTAGGCGTGAAACTGTGCAATGATTTGCACGATTTGTTCCAGATGCTCAGGGCGCGGCACGCCATTCCCCGCGATAGTTTGATCGCGCGTCACGGGCGCGCTGTGTGTCTCCGAAAGGTCTTGCAGCAGACAATAGGAGTGGCCGCTGGCTTCGTCTAAATCGGCGGCATAACAGCGTGCCAGCATAGACAATCGTTCCTGATCGGGCAGCGCCATCACCGCACGATAAAACTTTGCTTCTTCAAAGCCATCACCGTTGGCATTCAGCTTTATGAGGAGGCGGCGGGGCGCATCGGTGGGCGCGTCAGCCGTGTAGCTAATCGCCAAATGACCGATACTCGAATTGAACGCATTATTGGCGGTTTGTTCGATGGATAGGATCGACTCTTCCGGCAAGGTTAATACCTCAGCCAGCCAAGCCGCTGTGACCTGCTCCAAGTTGGAAATCATTTGCCTATCCTAATGTGCTATTTCGGTTCGCTGATTCCGTAGGCTTGCGCGATCAGTTCAATCGGGTGAATGACCCGAACGCCCGTCATCTGCGCGATCTGCCAGCGGCACGTCTCAGTATCGCATACTGCAACATTGCTGCCACTATCCCGGATGCGTTTGAACAGCGGTGCCCCCACATCTTCGGCGATCTGGCGCTTCTCGACTTTGTAACCATACGTGCCCGCGATCCCGCAGCATTCGGCGTCCATCTCTATCGCGCGCAAGCCGGGGATCAGATCGAGAACATCCAGCGCCGGACGCCCGATCCCATGTGCCTTCAACTGACAGGGCGCGTGATACGGGACGGTGCGATTGATCGGCGCAAAATCGGTATCAAGCCGCCCCTCATAGTGCAGCATCGAGAGAAATTCGCAAATATCCCAGACGCCCGCCGCCAACGCTTTCGTATTCGCGTCGTGCATCTCAAGGACGTGTTCATAATCGCTTTTGAGCGCCATGATGCAGCTTCCCGCGGTGCCAACGATGGGGATGCCCTGTTTGGCGTACTCTACCAGCGAATTAACATTGTGCTCGGCAAACTGTCGCGCGCCCTTGAAATCGCCGTTGGATTGCATCGGCAGGCCGCAGCAGCCTTGCTCTGGCACAATCACGTTGAAGCCATTGCGCTCCAAAACCTGAACAGCCAGCTTGCCAACGCGCGGTTCATAGCTGTTGGTGCTGCATCCGTGATAGTAGACGACGGTTTGCCTCACCCCCGTCCCCTCTCCGTAAACGGAGAGGGGTGATATGGCCGCGTTCGACTCCCCCTCTCTGCGCGCGGAGAGAACTCCCCGGTTGGGGGGTGAGGCAAAATTGACATTTTGCCGTTTGCGCCACCAACTCCGAAACGTGTAGCCCGCCCATTTGGGAAACGGCGCGCGACGTGACATGCCCATCGTTTTTTCGAGCGCAAAGCGAAACGGACTGAACGCGAACAGGGCGTTCAAAATCGGCGCGAAGGGCGTGCCGAGGACACCCCACCACGCATTGTGGCCGAGAATCCAGTTTCGCAGCGACAGCCCTTCACTCTCGACTTTTTTGGCTTTGGCCTGTGTATTGATCTCCATGACGCGCACGCCATGTGGGCAAACCAGCGTACAAATGCCACAGCCGCTGCAATAATCAAGCGACTGATCGGGCGATGGCAAACCCGGTTCGCGGAAACGCTGCGCCTGTGGCCCGACGGTTTTTGGGCCGGGGAACAGCGGCGTCACTGCCGATACCGGACAGGCTGCCGTGCAGATATTGCATTTCAGACAGTGATCCGCCGTAAACGGGGTATCCTGTTGATAGGGCAGTTCGTTGATCTCAGCAGCGGTCATTGAGTTGTCCTTGTTGCTGGAATCCTAGCAGAAAATGGGCATTTCTTCCATTGTCAGTGGTGACGTATTTATTTTTTAGGTGACTGATACAATGTCGCCCACTACTTAGCTTGTATGCCCAAAGAGGTGAAAGTTGATGACAACACTTACTTCTCCGCAAAAGCTCTACCTGTTTCCGTTGAGTTTCACCACGATGCCGTTGCCAAGTGGCACGCTAGAAATGGTGATGGGTTGTTATCTGATTCAGACCAGCGATAATCAGCATATTTTGATCGATACCGGACTACCCGCAGATTACACGCCGCCAGCGGCTATGCCACCTGCTCAGGATACAACGAACGTCATTCAACAATTAAACGCGATTGGGCTGCGTCCTGAAAACGTGGACATGCTCATCTGCACCCATTTTGATGTTGATCACGCTGGCTACAATGATACGTTTCCCAATGCCGAATTGATCGTTCAGCAGGAGCATTATGAACTTGCACGGAGCGGACATCCACGTTATGCCGCCGCTCGCGCCCATTGGGACCATCCATCACTGCGTTACCGTTTAGTTGACGGTGATACCGAACTTTTGCCTGGGTTGACACTGCTTAAAACCAGCGGCCATGCACCCGCTCATCAGTCAGTGCTGGTGCATTTGCCTCAAACCGGTTCGGTACTGTTAGCGATTGACGCGGTGGTGATGCAGCGCCTATTTACAGTAGAGCGCAAAGCATGGCCGATGGATGATAACGAGGAGCAGCTACGCGCCAGTACACAAAAATTACTTGATATAGTGGCGCGCGAACACGTTAATCTCGTCGTTTTTGGGCACGATGGGCAGCAGTGGAAAACGCTCAAGAAAGCGCCCGATTTTTACGATTAGCCTGATCACCGCTATTTTTCGGGCGGCGTACCAAATTCCAATTGGCGCTGCACCTGCTCCCAGGTGTAGAACTTCTCATCGGAGTCGGCGAATAAGACGGGGCGTACTGGCAAAATATGCGTTTCGCGGCCAGCACTACCGCCGCTTCTCATGCCCAGGTAGAACAGGCAGTCGTTGGGCACGTTTGATAGCAAGCCCGGTGAATGGGTATTGACAAGCATCTGACGAAGTGGGCGCGATGGAGCATCCATTTTGAAGTGGGTTGCCATCGCGCTAAGCGTATCAGTGATCTGCTTGAGGCGCTGTGGTTGAACACCGTTTTCGGGTTCCTCAAACAGCCACACGCCCTGACTGCGCGCATCATGTTTCAGGGTGAGCATTGCCAGCAGTCGCAGCGTGCCATCCGATAACACGCCCGATGAAAAGCGCGATCCGTCTTTCATCTCGACTTCGAGCAGCAGATCGGTACGCTCCGGGATCGGCTTAACCGTGACCGCGCTTACGTCGGGGATAAACACGGTCAGATCGCGCACAATTTCGGTCAGCGTGTCGGGGTTTTGTTCGGTCAGGGCGTTCAATGTCGCGGCCAGGTTCGATCCATCCGGCGCGAGTTCGGTGCTGTTCGGATTGACCGTCCGCGAACGAAGTTTATCGGGATGCAATGCCAGAAAGCGCCAACGTTTCATAGCCTGACGCAAGGCAAAAGCCGTCGGGTAACGCGGCGAACTGGCCGGGCTATTGATCGTGCTGAGTGCCGTATGAGTTAGCTGCCCGGTGGGAAACGGCTCACGGTTGCCAGCAGGCGAATCCTGATTGATATAGATCGTCGGCTGATCTTTGACGATCTCGGTAGAAATATAGGGCGGTCGCTTTTCACGCACGATCCAGTCTTTGCGATTCGGCTTGGCAATCTGATCTTTGATCCACGAGTCGGCGGCTTCGGACAGCGGCAGCAGTTCTTCGTGAATCACATAGACGCGATCCCAACCGTCTTCTTCACGCCGTTCAAGGATCAGTTCGTAGCGCACACGGTTTGAGGAAACCTTGAAGGTTTTGCCGCCATCGCTGACCGTTAGGCCAAGCAGGGCTTCGGCGGCGAAGGTCATATGTTTGGCGCGTGTGCCATCCGGGAAAATTGTGAACAGTTCGCGGATTTCGCCCCGACACTGGCGCAGCGCATCATCTACCGTTGGCTCGATGGCTAGATCAGCGATCAGCGCGATTGCCTCAAACAGGTTCGTTTTGCCAACGCCGTTCGGCCCGATGAATACCTGGAATGGCCGCAGATTGACGGCGAACTTATGAAACGATTTGAATCCATCAATTTCGATTCGGGTCAGCACGGCTGCACCTTCGCCCTTGCACTCTAGTACCGCTCAACGCTATAACTCTACGGCATGTTATGGCTTTTGGGTAGGGAGTTTACAAAAATGAAACTTAGTGTGTGTACCTGGTCATTCGAGGCATTGCCGCTGGATGGGGCGCTGGCCGTCTGTCAGGCGATGGGCTTCAAGAGTATCGCCACATCGGGTTTTAGCGCGCGCGGACGTTCCAGCCTTGACCCGGATGAAGTTGGCAGCGATCCGCAAAAAGCCGCCGATCAACTACGTCCGCTGCTGGATAAATATGGGTTATACGTTGTTGATTTCTTTGTTCAGTTCGCCAGCAGTTTTTATGGCCGCTCGATGAATGAGCCTGACCCGGTAGCGCGTCAGAAAAACCTGGAGAGTCTCAAGGGAATCGTCAAATTCTGTCAACGCCTCAAAATTCCGGTGATTACGGTTTTGCCGGGGATGGATCATCCGGGCGTTGATCATGAGAAAAACTTCGAGGTGGCTGGAGAAACTTTCCGAAAGGCGCTTCAAATCACAGGTGATGGCGGTATTCAACTTTGTTTTGAGCCGCATATGCAATCGCTCACTGATACACCGGAGCGCGCATTAGAACTGATCGAGCGCACGCCGGGCTTGAAGGCTACGCTGGACTATTCCCACTTCATATTGCAATACATCGAGCCGGAGCGCATTCACAAGCTGATTCCGCACACCGGGCATTTTCACATTCGCCCGGCGCGCGATGGTAAGTTGCAAACCCGCCACGCGGAAGGCACAATCGACTTTGTGGACATCATCGGGCGGTTGAAAGCGGCTAACTATGAGGGTTCGCTGGCGGTAGAGTATGTTTACGGCGCATGGTTCGATGCTAACAATGTTGATACGCTAACCGAGACAGTAGCCACCAAAAATGCGTTGGAGACCTACGTCCCGGTAGCGTGAATTAACTATTGAAACTGATAGGGCATCCCGTGACCCGTTTCGGCATAGGCTTTCAGACTGCCCATGAAGAAACCCCAGTTATAGTTGGTGAAGCCGAACGATCCGCCCGTTGACGGAAAGCCCAGGTGACTGAACACGACGTGTGTCCCTTCCTCACCGGGTGCGAGCGAAACGACGAGTTTTGTGCCCGGCCAATCGGGTGGCGCGGCCTGCCTGACCGTTAGCTCAACCATCTTATTTGGCTCCAGGCGCGTCACATCCATCATAAAAGCGACTTCGCGCCCATGATCCTTGAGCTTGAACTCGGCACTCGAACCGACTTGCGGCGTGAACTTGCTGTTGGTTGTCCACCAGCCCTGATAGCCAGCCGTTTCGGTGACAGCTTTGTACACTTTGTCTGGAGTCGCGTTGATATCAAATTCAAATACGATGTCGGCCATTGATCCCATCCTTTTTCTAGTACGCATAATATTTAACCGTTCGGTTAAATATTATGCGAGAAATGATTTTGAGTCAAGTGCCCAATCCTGGTATTTTGGTTTGAATCGGGCAATCAGTTGGAGAAGATGGTTTCCAGGGCATCCAACATGGTCGTCCAGCCTTGCTGATGTGGTGGGATGAAGCTGGGGTGAGCAAACCGCTCGTGAATGAGCGTCAATTCAGTGGTGTTGCCCTGTTGGTTGAAGTACATTGTGACCAGCGTTTCGCCTGAGTCAGTCGCTTCCGAAATCCAGGTGTAGACCAGCTTTTCCGGCTGCACAATCTCCACATATTGCCCACTGATGCTGCTGATCTGGCCGTTAGGTTGCCGAATATTGAACTGATAACGTCCGCCCGCGTGCAATTCCAGACATTCCACCGTGATTGGCATCCCAAATGGCCTGAACCACTGTTCAAGCGCCTGGGCTTCTGTCCAGGCGCGGAAAACCCGTTCGCGCGGCGCAGCATAGGTTCGGCTCATCTGCAGCGATAATGGCTGATCAGGGAGTGGATTGGTCATCTGTCGTTTCGAGGTAGTCTGCCAGCGAGTCGAGGTGTTGTTCCCAGAAGCGGCGATAATGATCGAGCCACCCCGATACCTCATGCAGGCGGTTGGGCGCGAGTCGCAAATGATGAACGCGCCCCTGTTTGGTTCGGGCGATCAGTTCGGCTTTTTCAAGGATTTGGAGATGCTTGGAAATGGCCGGAAGCGACATATCGAAGGGCGCGGCCAGTTCGGTAACAGTCGCGCTGCCTTGTGTCAGGCGCTCCAAAATGGCGCGGCGCGTTCGGTCTGAGAGTGCCGCAAAGACAAGATCAAGTGTCGAATCGGGGGCCATATTCAGCATAGCATTTAACTCACTGGTTAAATGCTATCACAGATGGGATGATGAGTCGAGGGCGTCACGAATTGAAGTAGATATACAGGCGCAGATTAGCAAGTCGAATTTCGTCACCGTCGTGCAGTGTAGTGGCGGCCATTGGCGGAATCGCGCGGCCATTGACATACGTGCCATTGGTGCTGTATTCATCCAAAATCGTGACCACACCGCTAATCCGTTCAAGGGTAGCGTGCAGCCGTGAAACACCTTTGCTCGCCATATCCGCATCATTGAAAGCCACTTCGGGCAGAATCGTTGTATTGCCATGTGAAGGCCGTCCCAACGTGACACGCCCTTTCAGATCGACAATGATCGGCGTCTCGTCGTCTTCCATGTAAAGTGCAGCCTGAGCAGGCGCGAGCTTTCCCAGGTGGTGGCGATGACGCTGGCGATTTTGTACCTGGGAAGGATTGGATTCCTGAAAGTTATCGGAATAAGGCTTCATCGGAAACGGTCCTCACCTGGCAATCTAAAACGTTTCTACATTAAGACTACAATAAATTGACAATATTAATCAATGGTACTTTTGTTCAACGACACTTATTTTCGTAAAAAATGTGTAACAGATAGAGGCGTTCATTAAGCAAAATTCAGACCGTTACGGTTGAGCCTGATACCGCCTCAACAATATACCCTCGCGGAGAAACGATAGAGCGGCGCATGTATTCCAAATTCATAACAAAAAGTCCCGGCGGTAGAGTACCGGGACTCGAAAAATGACTTACGCCTTATCGACTACACGCCCACGTGCATCGACAGTTGCAGCTTCAAGCGTCGTTGGCTGAATAATCATGCGGAGCATCCAGGCCATTTTCTGATGCTGATCGCTGAACTCTTGCAGCTTGTTCGCCGTCACTTTGTCCTTGAATTTCTCTTCGCAATCTTCAATGTCTTTGTACAGGTTTTCGATGATCGTCTCGTGATCGTTGAGCAAATTCTGGATCATGCTCAGTGTGTCCGGGATCGATTCTCCGGGGTCTTCCGGTAGACGTGCATGTTCTTTGAACCAGGCCAGCGTGCCCGCCGCCTGTCCCGCCAGACGAAGTGCATGTTCAGCGATTTCGTCTACCTGCTCGGAAATGATCTCGTAGTGTTCATCCAGCAGTTCGTGAATATCGTGGAATTCCGGCCCCTCGACATTCCAGTGATAGAACTTGGTCTTGGTGACCAGCACGTAATGATCGGCCAACTGTAAATTCAGGATGTTGATCACCCCTTTACGCTGTGCATCTGTCAGACCCAGCCGTGCCGGTAGAAGCGACGTGACGGTTTTCTTACGCTCATTCATTGAAATTGACCCTTGCTAACTAAAACACTGAATGGACTGGATAGAACAATAGCAACACTTGTGCCTAAAACCCCAAAGCCGGGTTCGTGCGGTATAATCAGGCGATTGGTTGATGTTTCACATGCAGGGTGTTGATGAATAAGCGATCTGTTTACCCATTTACCGCTATTGTCGGTCAGGAACGCATGAAACGTGCGCTGATCCTGAACGCTGTAAACCCCAGCATCGGCGGTGTGCTGATTCGTGGTGAGCGCGGTACTGCGAAATCGACGGCGGCGCGTGCTTTGGCGGCGCTTCTGCCCGAAATTGACGTGGTGGCTGACTCGCCGTTCAATGATGATCCCCATCATCCCGAAGCCTGGTCGGACTCGGTGCGCGAACGTGCCGACGCCGGCGAACAACTGCCTGTTGCCAAGCGCCAGATTCGGCTGGTCGAGCTGCCCGTCAGCGCCACCGAAGACCGCGTTGTGGGCACACTCGATATTGAAAAAGCGATCAAGCAGGGCGAACGCCATTTCGATCCGGGTGTATTGGCCGCCGCTAACCGGGGCATTTTATACGTCGATGAAGTGAACCTGTTGGACGATCACATTGTTGACCTGCTGCTCGACTCGGCGGCGATGGGGATCAACGTCGTGGAGCGTGAAGGCATCAGCTTTCAGCACCCGGCGCGTTTCATCCTGGTTGGCACGATGAATCCCGAAGAAGGCGATCTGCGCCCGCAACTGCTGGATCGGTTCGCGCTTTCGGTAGAGGTCAAAGGCTTGAGTGATCCGCGTGAACGCATGGCGATTTTGCAACGTCACATCGAGTTCGACTCGCACCCGGATGAGTTCCGCAAGCAGTGGCAGCCCGCCGAACAAAAACTGGGCGAAGAAATTACGCGCGCCCGCGAAATCGTGGACAGCGTCGTGTATTCGGATCGTGACTTGTTCACGATTGCGAACCTGACTGGCTCATTGCACATCGACGGCCACCGCGCCGATCTGGTCATCCTGAAGGCAGCGCGTGCCCAGGCCGCTTTCGATGGCCGCCAGCAGGTGACAGATCGGGATATTATGTTGGCCGCTGAATTGGCATTGCCACACCGCCTCAAGCGCGGCCCGTTCCATGATGAGCAAGTGACCGCCGCCGAACTTGAGGAGCGCGTCGAGCAAATTCAGAACGATTGGAACGGTCAGGAAGGCAAGCCGACGCCTTCCGATGACAACGCACAAATGAAAAAAAAACTGACTCGGTAGTCAACCAGCAGGCCGAGGAAACCCCTGACCTCGGCCAGGCCGAACCCAGCCCCCAAACCCAGTTCGATAATCGCAGCGCGTACTGGTGGGAGGGTGGTAAAAAAGTTGACAACACCCCTGAATTCAGCACCCGCAAACTCGATACGCCGCTCGATAAACTGACCCGCAAGGCATCCGGGCGGCGCAGCCAGACGCGCACCGAACGCAAGCGCGGGCGCTATATCCAGGCACGCCCCGCCGGAGAGCGCCGCGACGACATTGCCTTCGATGCAACGTTCCGCGCCGCCGCCCCTTTCCAGCGCGAACGTGAGCAGGAAGGGATCGATAATGAAGTCGCCTATTCGATCCACACCACCGACTTGCAGCGCAAAATCCGCGTCAAGCGCGCCGCCAACCTGATCCTGTTCGTGGTCGATGCGTCATGGAGCATGGCCGTCGCTGAACGCATGAACGCTACCAAAGGCGCGATCATGTCGCTGCTGACGGATGCCTATCAGCGCCGGGATCGCGTCGGCCTGATCGTGTTTCAGAAGGATCGGGCGGTGCTGGTTTTGCCGCCGACAAACTCCGTCCTGCTGGCAAAGAAGGCACTGGCCGAAATCCCAGTGGGTGGCAAAACGCCGCTCTCGGCAGGGCTGACGCTGGCGCAAGCGGTCTTCTTGCAGGAAAAGCGCGTTCACCCGGATGTCATGCCGCTGATGATCCTACTCACCGACGGCGCGGGCAATGTCTCGATCAGCGATCTGCCGCCGCAGGAAGAAGCGCATCGCATCGCCGAAGCCATCCACGAGGAGAACATCCGCAACGTGACGATCAACATGGAACACGCGGCGTTCGATCAAGGACTGGCGAAACAGCTTGCGGAACGGCTTGGTGGGCCATGCTTCACGCTGAGCGACTTACGCGCGCAAACGCTCTACGAAACGGTCAAGGAGCAGTTGGATAAGTAGGTTTTAGCCCTCATCCCCTAACCCCTTCCCCCGAAAGGGAAGGGGATTGCATCCCAACAGAGTGCCATAACAGCCTCATCCGAAGCTCGCTAAGGTGACTTCGGCTGTATCTCGAACACTCCACGAGAGTGGAAGAAACAAACATCGAACTCAGCGAAAAAGTTGACTTGCCCTAGCAGGCTTGGAATACCTTGCGCCCGTGTCCAGGCAAAAATTAGTTCTATAGGCGTAAAATGCCCGACATTTCCAGTCAGCAAAACACCTCGTGCTTCGTATCGGGCGAGATTGCCGGTCAAAACAACCGGGCGCGTCAGTTCGGACCATTGCAGGCCGAGTGCTTCTCCGATTTCGTAGGGCAGCACATTTACCGTAGCGCCTGTGTCAAGCAGCGCATAGATCTCGATGTTCCGTTCATTATGGCTCAGCCGACATGGGAGCAGGGGACGCGCCAGAGTTTGCCCACGTTCATCACTGCTTGCTCGGTAGGGATAGCGTTCAGCGGCGGTCATGGTCACTCTTGTGTTCGTCGAGCATCGCCTGTAATGTCTCCGCTGCCTCATACGCATCGAACGGCGACCAGATTTCGTATTCCGCGCCAGCCTGTAGCAACGATTCGCCTGGTATTTCTTCCTTTGCCAACTCACTCACCAGGAGCTGCACCACACGGAATTTTTCCGTCCGGTTGAGCTGGTGGAGTTCCGCTAGGAATTGTTCAGATAACACAACTTTTTCTCCTATTGGCAACAACATAGCGTGTTACTCTGAGTCTAACCCAATTCTCGCCGAAAGGCCGTGAATTCTTAGCTTAGCGGTGCAGCCCTCACCGCAGTTCCCAAAGGAATTGGGCGAGGGCTTTTTGTGAAATTAACTCAGTACGGAATGTCCTCGTACTTTGCGCGCAGCCGTTCGAGCAGTGCCACAAAGCTGTCTTCGGGCGGCGGCTCAAGGTAGGGCACTGCACTATCAACCTGATCTTCAACTTCACGCAAGGTGTTCAGTACCCCATTCACGATCAACGCCATTTCTTTGAACGAGGTTTGTGTCCGTTCTGTAAAACGGAAGGCTTCCAGAATTTCCTGTTGAGCGTCTTCAGGTCTGCCGCTGTTGAGGTACTCGATGGCCTGATACAGACGCGACTCGATACGGGCATGATCCAGGTCATTGATTTGAACTAAATGCCGGATGCGTTTCATTGTGGCACCGTCCCCGTAATGATGATCTCACGCGGGCGAATGCCATATGCTTCACGGATCGCTTCGATCTTGGCATCGATCTCGTCGTAGCTGGCTTGCATCCGTGCGGGCGAACTCTCCAAAATGGCGATCAGTTGCTCAAAAGCGGATCGGCGTGGTGGGGGCGGTGGAACTTCTTTTGGCGCGCACAGCAGCCCGGCAATCTTCGGCGCGCACAACATCAGGTACGGCGGAAACGAGGAATGTGAAACTATAGGCGATTGCGGTACAATGCTCATGTAGGATACTCCAATCCTATATTCGGCAGAAAACCTCACTACAGGTTTTCTGCCAATGAACCGACTGATATTCGTTTTTCCGATCAATGTTTTGGCGGCTCTTCAGCCGTTTGAACCGCTTACTGTTCAATAATAAGTGATATTGTTAGCCTTGTCAAGGGGTATGGCGAATATTGTCTGCCGAAAATGTTTGGCGAATTGATCGATTACGTTCATTGCGCGAACAATCAGGTTGGTCGCAGCGTGAATTAGGTAGACGTTCCGGTGTTGGTGAGACGATGATCGCCAAATATGAGCGCGGCGAAAATGAACCGAGTGGGATCGCTGTGCGTTTGTTAGCCGAAACTTTTGGCGTCAGCACCGATTATTTATTTGGTTTGACCGATGATCCGCGTCGCCTTGTGACCAGTGCCCGAATGAGTGCGGATGAACGCGCCGTGTTGGAAGCATTCCGGCGTGAAGGTTGGCGGGGCATCATTCGGTTGGGTGCGGAACATACGCCTACTCAAGGGGTCTAGCGAAACTTGTCTGCCGAATCCGTCTGGAGAATTGATCGCCTGCGTGAGTTGCGCGAAAAACAGGGTTGGTCGCAGCGTGAATTGGGGCGGCGTTCTGCGGTTGGTCAATCAATGATCGCTAAATATGAGCGCGGCGAAACTGATCCCAGTGCATTAGCGGTACGTCGGTTAGCCGAGACGTTTGGCGTAAGTGCCGATTATCTGTTGGGCTTGACCGATGATCCACGCGGCAATATTACGGATGATAAGTGGACTGAGGACGAACGCGCCGTGTTGGAAGCGTTTCGGCACGACAAATGGCGAGGCGTGATTCGGTTGGGTGCAGACCATATGCCGTAGCTGATTGGGACTACTCGTTCACCTCGTTTTCGGGATCCGGCAAATCAACGACTGTTGGTGGCACTGTGGGCGAGTTATTAACGGATGCGATGCCAAGAATTAGCACGGGCAAATCAATGTTTGAAACGCCACGCTGCGTCAAATCCCATACGAACTGCTCAAAATATGTGACTCCGCTTGACATATCGGTAACTAAATCCATCACCGGTACAATCTCAACACCAACATCGATCAAATCCAAATTGTGGAAAATAGTCATCTTCGCGCAAACGTTATAAATGGCAAAGCCATACTTACCAAACTGAACTTCGATGCCTACCCGATTCTTGATGAAGTCCATATCACGGAAAGCACCCACAGCCACCTTTTGCGGATGATAAACTTCCGTGTAGAACTGTGTTGGGTATTCACACTTTACGCGCTTATTTTTCCAACCACGTTCTACAAATTCCTGTTTCACCGCGCTATTGAGTGTGCGCGGGTTATATAAGCGACGATCTTTCATCGTCTTTTCTTGGCTTATCTTGGTTTTGTGGGCTTCACCATCGACAGCGGCAATACTATCCATAATTTCGGCCAAAGCCACCGGGTATTTGGCTTCCATAAGTTCCTTGCCGCCATTATGTGAATAAATCGCGGCAATAATCATGTGGGATCATCCGACTCTTGCTGCCATTCCATCGGAATTTGTGATACTTTTTCGCGGCCACTGGGTTCGTGAACCGGTTTTCCAAGCGGGCGAATTTTCAATGTGCCATCCCGATAGGCTTGAATGCGTTCGCGGACAATATCCACATATGCCGTTTCCCGCTCTGCGCCCATCGCCCGGCGTCCGTGATGAAGTGCCGCGATCAGTGATGAACCAACTCCCATATACGGATCAAAGACCCAATCGCCTTCATTGGTGAGCGCCAACACACAACGCTCAACCAGCTCCACCGGGAACTGGCATGGATGGATCGTCTTTTCGGGATGATTAGCTTTTACGTTCGGAATATCCCAGAGTCCGGTTTCCCAATCCTGGGCAACCACTTCCCAAACATCAGAGGGGTTTTTGCCCGCTGGATTGCCGGATGGCTTCCCTTTATTGGGGCCTTTATAGTGGAGCTTTCCGGGATACTTAGACGGAACACGTACCGGATCAAGATTGAATGTGTAATCATCAGATTTGGTGAACCACATCAGCGTTTCATAACGGCCTGAGAAACGTTTCGAGTTGTGTAAACCATGCCGAAAATGCCAGATCATACGATTCCGCAGGCGTAGCCCATTGCGTTTGAAAAGCGGATAGTACAGGATGTCGAGTGGAAATATCTCACCATCATCAACAAAATTTCCAACCTGCCAGCAAAGGCTGCCTGAGCTTTTTAGAACACGGTATAACTCACTAATCAAGGCTTCTTGTCCCGTTAAGTAGTGTTCAAGTGACGTGCGATTCTCATAGTCTTTGCCCAGGTTATAAGGTGGGGATGTAATAATCAGATCAACGGAGTTATTGGGTATGCTCGGCAGAAACAAATTCACGTCGCCGGGAAACAAAACCAGATCGGCCTCTCTGTTGAATTTTTCTTGTATCGCTAATGTGGAAAGATCACGTTCAAAAAGCGGTAGTACACTCACTTGATACACCTATAGCATATTTACGCTAATCGGAAACTGAAAATCAGGGCAGATGAACAGGCGTCCAGGTTTTGCGGTGTTCGTGGGCGCGTTCCCGTACCCGCGCGATCTGCTCATCGCTGACGGCGCGCTCGAAGCTGCGAAAGCCCGCCAGCTTGAAGCCGTGCCGCGCGCAAATCTCGCCAATTTCGAGTGCATGATCGACGGTCAGTTCCTTGCCGATGCTGAAATCTTCGTAACGGCCTTCGAGTGAGAGCGCCATCGTTTCGGCCATGCACGCAAACGACATTTTGGGCGGAAAACCGAAATTCATCCCGAAGTCTACCGAGCCGGGCACTTCCACCATTCCGCCCTCAATGACCAGCACATCATCGCGCTGATCGGCAACGAGGCGGGATACATCGCGCGGGCGGGCAACATCACACACGACAGCGCCCGGCTTCAAATGTTCGGGGTGAATCACCGAGTCGATGGCGCTGGTCACAGTCAGGACCAGATCAGCATCGTAGATCATATCCATATTCGTCCCGGCGCGAACGGTAGCGCGTTTGCCGCTGCACTTCTCGCGGACGGTCTCTATCGCCTCTGCGCGCCGCCCGATCACGATCAAATCGGCCACATCATCAGCCAGCATTTGCGCGCACACGCTGCCAATCGCCCCGGTTGCGCCAACAACTGCCGCTGTCGCCTCGTGCAGCGGAATCCCCATCACCTCAGCCGCGCGGCGTACTGCTTCGACAGCCATCATAATCGTGAAGCTGTCGCCCGTCGTGACTGGCAAAGCAACCCGATCCGCGATGGTCAGTCCGGCATCGCCCACAACTGATGTGTACGCGCCCAAACCCACAATCTTCGCGCCAAGTGACTCGGCTTTACGGCAGCAGGCGACGATCTTATCATAGACGCGGTTCACCGGAAGGCGCATCATCGTTTGTGGCGTGAATGGGCAGGCGATAAACCAGCCACGACATTCGCGGCCAGTCGCTTCGGAGCGCACACCCGTAATTTCGCTCATGTAGACGGGCGGAAAATAGGCCGAAAGAAAATTGATCTGTCCGGCGGTCAAGACCTTGCCAACGAGCGGCCATTTGCGCGAAACGTCACTTTTCGGATCAATTGGGTGGATGATAAAGGCAAACGTATCAGTGACGGCGTCGCTCATAGGGTTTTCATTCCTACCACGCTTCCAAATAGGCCGCTTCGCCAACCGTATCACCCGCCTGTCGCGGATATTTGCGCTTGCCGAGTCGGGAAATTTCGCCGCGCAGTTCGTGATGATCGCTTTCTTCATAGCTGATGTTTTTGCGGATCACGCGCCGCGTTGGTGATGAGAACAAGACCACATCCGATTCGATCATGCGCGCCGGATAGATCACCAGTCCCGACCCGAGTCGGCAGTTGTGCCCGACGCAGCCGCCCAAAACAACCTGACCGACGGCCTCCAGTTTGCCATCTGGTGCTTCGACTTTGAGCGGTGTGGGCAGCAAATTGAAGTCGGTGAAGGTGCTGCCCGCGCCGATAAAGCTATCACGCCCAACGACGCACATTTGCAGACAGGTATTCTGGGCGACGATGCTGTTTTCCATGAACACGCTCATGAACATCGACGCGCGAAACGGCAAAAAGCAGCCGTCACTGATGACACTGAGCATCAATTGGCAGCCTTGCGAAATGTTGACGCCGTTACCAATGAAGCAGTTGCCGATGACCGCGCCCGGCCCCACTGTACAATCGCGCCCGATCCAGGTTGGCCCCTGGATCACAGCACTTGGATCGATCACGGAGTTTTCGCCGATGTGTACCAGTTCTGAGCAGGACAACACCTGCTTTTGCTCAATCAGCGATTTCCACAGGACGTACAGGCGATAAAAGTTGCTGTTATCCAGTTTGGCTTCAAAGCGATGTCCCAGTGAGAAAATGCCCAGTACCACGTTCGCGTAAAAGACGTGTACCCAGTTTTCCATCGAAAGGACGGTTCGTTTGGTCAGATAGTGAACCAGATCGCCGCCATTGCTCATATAGGACGGCACGGAATAGTAGCCCGCTTCTGTCCAGCCGCTTTCGACGACCAGCGGCGTCACGTTGGGTGTATAGCCGCGTGGAAAGTACCACAGATCCATGAGGTACAACGTTTTGCCGGAACGCGCGTCGTACCATTCCTCGAAACCCCGACTGAGTGGCCTTGCGTAAGACATCAGGGCGCGATCATCGGACGAAAAGGCGGCGCGGCACGCCTGACCAGTGGCCTGCGCTAATCTGAAAAACTCCGCGATGTACGGTTCATCGAAATATAAGTTATCGCGGTGAACGACGCATGGTTCAGGGTCTTCGGGGACGGCCTCAAGCGACTCAATCGCAAATTCGGTCTGGCAAAAGCTGGCAAGAGCGTCGCGCTGCGCCAACCAGAGCGGCTTATTAAGGATACGCAGCTCGCGGGCGGGTTCGTTAAAAGGAGCAATATAACGTTTGTCTTCGATAACAAATTTACGCATGGGGCGATGCTCGATTTCCCGAACGTCGGGAGCTACTTTTTTTCAGTTGAGTTGGCTTGATTGTACTCCACAATGCGGGGTTTCAGTAGCAGGTGTTTAGCTAGACTTTGCACATGGGTCGGAAAAAGTGTGGCAGAATAAACGTTCAAACCTGACTTGCCAGAAAGGTAAAACTCTCAGCTGGACTTTGAACATGGGAAGCTAAAAAGATGAGGCAGAATAAGCCTTCGACCTAACTACGACGAAAGGTTGAAGATGCTTAGTCTGCCGATATGGATTATGACAGTTTTGGGTGAATTTGCGCCAGCAATAT
>JBBSEU010000099.1:0-18379 GCA_038239365.1 Aggregatilineales bacterium | reverse complement strand
GCTTTTTCGCGGACAAGCATCTCAATCACTGAACTCTTGCTAATGCCCAGTCGTTCTGCCAGTGCGCTCAGCAGGCGTTGCGCCTCATCACTCAAGTACATGCTCGTAGATCGTCGTTTTACCATACTTGCATTCTACCATTTATCTGGTAGAATGCAAGTCGAATATTTGTTTACTAAAGAAAAGAGAGCGCGCATTCACCACCGGGTTAAAACCCGGTGTCCCCTGCGCGAAATTTATGGAAAATGGGACACTCGGTACTCGACACTAAAATGCAGTATCCTTGAGCGATGCAGCCCGTTTTGATGAAAGGAAATGCAACCTGTGAAATTATTGGTTTTCCGCGCCTTGTGGGGCATGACCGGATCGCTGCCCCAACAAATAGCGCAAATCGCTTCGGCAGGCTATGACGGCGTGGAGTGTTTCCCGTTGGAAGGTGTCAGCATACCGGTTTCCGAACTACGCCCGCTTTTGGAACAATATGGTTTGAAGCTAATCGTGGGCGGTATGGTCTCTAGCGCCGATCAGATCGGCACAAAACTCGATCAACTGGCGGAATACCTGCCGCTCAAAATCAATCTTCACAGCGGGCGCGATGCGATGCCCCATGACGCTGGCTCAGCCTTTTTTGAAGCGGCCTTGACACACACCCAACGTTTGCAAATCGAAGTTTGCCATGAGACGCATCGCGGGCGGCTGCTTTATACGCCCTGGGATACGGCATTTTATTTGCGTCAGTTCCCGGAACTCAAAATCACGGCGGATTACAGCCACTGGGTAAATGTTTGTGAACGTTTGCCCGATGATCAAGCTGAGGCGCTTACGCTTGCCAATGAGCGCACGATACACATTCACGGAAGGGTTGGCTACCCGGAAGGCCCACAGGTGCCGCACCCGGCTGCGCCCGAATATGCCACCGAAAGCGGCTGGCATGAGGCGCATTGGCAGCAGATAAAAGCCATTCATCAGCAACGCAAAGAAGATTGGCTGACTTTCACCCCGGAATATGGCCCACCGGGATACCTGCATACCCTGCCATTCACGAATGCGCCTGTCGCCGACTTGTGGGAAATCTGCCTGTGGTCGGCAAATAGAAGTCGCCAGTTGTTCAACCTGTGATGGACTGCAAACCGTAAATCGCTATCGCTTCAGCAGCCCTCGTGCTTGATAGGCTTCGGCGGCTTCACGCACAAAGCGCGCATTTTCCGGCGCGTGATAGGTCTGCTCAAGCGAGTCGGCCAATGCCAGCAGCATTTGGTATGAGGCGCGGCCAGGACGCAGCAGTTCGTACATCTTCAAAAGTTCTTCGTTCGGGACGACACTCAGTTCTGCCGCCCGTCGCAAGTTTTCGGCAAGCTGCACGTTTCCGGCGGCGTGTGCGATCTCGGCTTGTGCGCGTAGTGTCTCGGCGTGAATACGCAGATCATCGGCGTTCAGTTCGCCCGCTGCCGCTGCCTCAAACGTAATGTCCTTAAAGCGCCGCCCACTGGCTGCCTTGAGCCACTCGGCTTCGTTCTCAGAAAGCGGATAATGTGGAGTCGTCACGATACGTCCGGCTCCCAGTCGAAGCGCAGTTCAAGCGGGGGTTGATCAGGGCGGATGGCTTCCGTTTCGTGACGGTGCAGCAGCGCCGTTTTGACGATCAGGCGCAAGCGGGCAGTGTTATCAACTTTGACCGGGACAGGCGTTGGCGACTGACTTTTGGCGTAGCGTGCAGCGTTCCGGCCAATCATCTCGTAAGTTTCGAGCGTCAGGCTGGGCGATTGTGGGAACAGTTCAAGGTTGTTCAGCGGCGCAAGACCTTTCTTGTGAATGATCGTTGTGCCGCGCGATTGCATCCCAATGCCGATGCCGCTGCCACTTAGCCACGACGCGACATGCCCGATGGCCGCACAATCCGAACTGTGATAAACCTTCACAATCCGCGCGGTTAAGCCTTCTTTAGCGATCCCGGTCAGGATTGCTTCCAGGACTGCCTCATGGTCTAAACCCGCAATCGTTTTGGTGAGCGCCGTGCCAAAGGCTGGGCCCACACCAAGCACCACTTCGATCTGTGTTCCGACTGCCGCCTGACCGATTTCCACAAGTCGTTTTGATGGCGTGCCGATCCTGTCGCTGATGAAGTCGTGCGGCGCTTTGGCCTGCGGAATCCGCTGAATTTCTGCCCAACGCTCTCCTTCAACGCGATAGCCGCTGCCGGGTCCGCCATAGCCATTCGGATCGTTAATGCTGCTCTGGACGTGGAAATGACGGTCAAAAATGGCGGCAGGCTGCAAATAATCTCCGGCGACGCGCTGGCGTCCCATCTCCAAAACATTCGACGCAATATCATCAAAGCCCGCTTCATGCAAGGCGCGAACAATTGTCAGTAAATTAACTTCACTGTGCAGGAATGTATCCGCTGCCTTGAGATCGGGCACCAGATCGCGCTCTGGCATGTCATCACTACCGTGTGCAACGGTGGCCGCATCGACTTCTTCATCGGTGATCGGCGGCAAGTTGAGCAGTCGATAGACGGCCTGAATCGCCTGTGCCGCTCTGCGCCGAATGGCAAGCGCCTCATCTTCCTGGATGGGGCGAAGTCCGCCATCGACTTGCATATCGCGTTGCAGCACGTTGTAATCGTCGAAATCCTCAGCGTCGAAGTTGCCGCCACCAAACAAATTATCACGCTTCGGAACGGCGCTGTAGCCTGAGAAAATGAAATCCGTGCCGGGGATGAACTGCAACATCAGTTTCGCCGTTTTGCGAATGGCAGAGTGGGACGCCAGTGCATCGTTCCCCGACGCGACTTCCAGACCAAGCATCGAGGCCAGCAAGTTTTCCGCAAGTACGGCGCGTACCCCGCCGGGTAGTGCTTCGGGCAGCGCGATACAGGAGATCGAACCATTTTGCACACCCTGACTGCCTGCGCCATGCACGACGAGCAGGCAGCGCGCTTCAAGGTAGAGCATCGAACATTGTTCGGCACTGCCCATCAACGCCTCTGAACCGGTACCACTGGTGAAGCGCACTTTAACGCCGCGTGACGCATAGGCCGAAGCCAGAAACGCCTTCGACCAGGGCGTATCGTCACCATCGACAAAGGATCGCTCCGTGCCATACACGGACAGCGTTTCGGCGTATGAAGTCAATCCCTTCATCGCCAGTCGTAAGCCGAGTGCTTCCTCAACGGCGCACTGCGTCAGGACGCCGCCGCGCCCGGTTTGTGATCCGATCAATGTCGCCAGTGCGTTCAGCGGCGCAAAGCGGGCAATACGGACTGTCGTTTCAATTTCGGAAAAGCCGCGCAGAGATGCTTCGGCGGCGTCGGCGGCCAGCAGTGCCGGGTGTTCGCGCCAGTTGGTGACGTGCGCCTGATTAGCGGGGGTTTGGCGGACGCGCATTTTCGCCAGCCCCATCATCATTTCCAGCACGTTCATGTGTCGGATGATGTCTACCAGTTTGGCGGGGGTGCAGCCGTTCACTATCCGCCGAACCGCCGCTTGCGAAACGTTAATATCAACCAGCATTCGCGCGATTTGAAGTGAAGGCGTCGCCATGCTTTCTACGGCTACCGCCAAATCCAGCGCATGGGCAGTGATGAACCGATCCAGCGCATCGAAATCGGCGGCGGCGCGTCCGTCCATCTCCACCACTTGCCCGGCCTCGATCCGCAGACTCGGCGCGGGATCGTAGGGGCTGTCGGTGACGGTTAGACCTGCTTCAGGCCAGGGTGTCACATACGTTTCTTTATTAATGTCCCGGTCTGCCAGCACCGCAAAGCGTTTTGAGACAGTCATAATTTTAGCGCCGCGATCCCCGGTCTCGTTCTTCGAGCGCGGCCACCAGTTGCTTGAAATGTTCGCCGCGTGCCGCAAAATCTTCGTAGGCGTCGTAACTCGTGCCGCCCGGACTGAGCAGCACCACATCGCCGGGGTGTGCCACTTCCGAAGCGCGTTTAACGGCTTCATCCAGCGTTTTGAACTGATCGATCCCTTCCAAGCGCCCACCCAGCAGCCGCGCCGTCCGCACTGAGTCTGCAATAAACGGCCCATATTCGCCAAAAGTGACGAGATGCCGCACGCGCTGTGCCGCCAGCGTCGCCAATTCAGTCCAGGGCAGCTTTTTATCGCGCCCACCCGCGATCAGGATAATTGGCTCGTCATAGCTGCGAAGCGCCGCGATCACCCGTTCGGGCGCGGTGGCGATGCTGTCATTGACATACGTCACACCGTCGATCACGCGCACGGTTTCGAGTCGATGACCCACACCGTTGAAATTTCGGATCGTTTCGCGCATCACGTCCACCGGAACGCCCGCTGCCCCTGCCATCGCACACGCAGCCAGCACATTCCGAATGTTGTGTTCGCCGCGCAGCCGAATATCATCACGGGTGCAAACGACGTGCGGCTGACCATCCGGCGACCCATAACCGACCACCATCAGCCGATTGCCCGCCATGAACGCCCCATCGACCACCATTTCGCGCAGGCTGAACCAGGCGACACGCCCCAGTGCCTGATCAGACAGGACGTTTGCACCCGGATCGTCAAAGCCAAACACGGCCAAATCTTCCGGCTGCTGATGCAAAAAAATGTGCGCTTTGGCGGCCATATAGGCTTCCATCGTGCCATGCCGATCCAGATGATTGGGCGTCACGTTCAAGACGCACGCGATCTGTGGACTGCGCGTCATTAATTCAAGCTGAAAGCTGGAGAGTTCCATCACAACGACGTGTTCGGGCTGCATACTGGGCAGTGGATCAAGCAGCACATCGCCAATATTGCCGCCAATCCAGGTGGTGCGGCCTGCTGCTTCACACATCTTGCCGAGCAGCGTCGTCGTCGTTGTTTTTCCGGCGCTCCCGGTAATGCCAATCACGGGCGACGGCGTGCGTTCCAGGAATAGCTGCGCGTCATTCGTGACGGTGATGCCACGTTCGAGCGCCTCCTGAATAATTTGAATCGTGAGTGGGACGCCGCCGCTTACACAGAGTAGATCGGCTTCATCGAGCAGTGACAGCGGATGGCCGCCCAACGCATACTGGATCGGCGCATCCAGATAATCGAGCAGCGTATCGGCCAGTGCGCCAAAATCGCGCGTATCGGAGACGATCACTTTTGCACCAACGGTGGGCAGCCAGCGCGCCAACGCCTGCCCCTGCCGTGCGAACCCCAGGATCACCGCCGTTTTATCGTTGAGTGTGTCGGTGGACATGCTAAAACTCCCGCGAACCAAACCGTAACCCTATTCTATCCCTTTTCAGATTTTCGTTCAGCGGTTTGGCGCTCGAACCACTCCCGAATTGCCGCCGCCGTCCCGCTGTTATCCCGTTCGATCATCAGATCATGCCCCTGATTTTTGGCGATATACAGTTCGGCGTTATAGGCTTTTGCGGTGCGCTGCTGGCGCGGCAGCGGAAAGACCGTGTCTTTTTCACCTGCCACAACCAAAATGGGCGTCTTAATACGATGCGAGTTCAGGATCGGCGTTGCCACTTCCAACGCCACTCGTGCCGACTCATTCTGCACCTTCTGATAATAACGATCCGCAATATCTGCCGACTCTGGCGCTAAAAAGCTTTGGGCAAAACGTTCGCGCGTGTTCACCAATAATTTTAAGTTCAACGTCAGACCAGCAAGCAGCATCAGTGGTGGGTTTTTGATGAATTCGCTTACGTAAAACGGCACTGCGCCCACCGTTGGAATCGAGGCCAGCAGCACCCCGCCCGGCAGGGTTTGCGCTGTCGGTAAGCGCAAATACCACTGCAAAATGTAGCCGCCCATGCTGTGCCCCACCACAAACGGCGTCGGTGTGATCCCTGCCACGATTTCAGTCAGTGCCGCCACATAATCGCCCATGCCGTATAGGTTCAGCAGCCGATCCGACTCCGAGCCGCCATGCCCCGGCAAGCTGAACGCATGAGTTTCGTAGCCATGCGCCGCAAAATCATCTAACCACTGGTCATAGCACCACGCGCCGTGCCACGCGCCATGCAGCAGCAGCACCGGGATCGGCTTGCGATCCCCGGTTGGAGAGCGCACGATATGTTCAAGTTTCATAATATACCCCTCAGTTCAGAGCAGGCTAGGGTAGATTCTTCGGCCACTTGTTGGCGGCGGCTTTCGCCTTAATCGCTTGAACCAAACTGGTGTAAGACGCTGCCCCGGCTTGATAGGCGCGTGTTTCGCCGCCATCCTGATAGTGGGCAAAGCCGCTGGCCTCGACGTTATCCCGTGCTTTTTGCAAAAGGCTATTCAGGTTGAACTCGACACGCTTCCGATCTGAGTCCCACCACCACCAGGGCGTGTCAATATTCTTGCTGTTCATAATCTTTTGCTGTTCGGGCAGATCACGGCGGGCTTGATCGATGTAATCATTGACGTGGAACATTTCGTGCTGCTGCGTGATCGATTGTGACCAGAAGGCTTTGCGGTTCGGTTCGCCCGTTGACGAGTCGGGCGTCAGTTCCTGAACAATCGTATCCCAGGTTTTGGCCGTCACCGCCGGGTCATCTGGCCCGCTGATGTCCGTACAACCATTCGGGCGAACGCCCCACTTCACATCGACTTTCAGTTGAGCATTGACATTGATCTTGTTGTTTTCAGCCGTCCAGTTGATCAGTTCTTTAGAGAAGCTGGGCGTCGCCTTGCCCCAACCAGCGTCTACCGTTTCGCCCTGGCTGACGCCCGGTACGACGACCATTCCCGAACTATCCACCAGATCGTTACCCCACTCGCGCGTTTCCGGCGTCTGGCCTTCCTGAACATTCGGGTCAAGTCCCAGGTTGAAGTTTATCTCCGGGCGGCCTTCGGCAGCGTCGCAGCCATGTGCCATCTGATGCGGTGATCCCATAATCGGGGGCAGTGTGCCGCTGTGTGGCGGGCCTTCTTCGCCCTCCTGGGGCTGATCGGGATCAAGATTTTTGAGGATTTCTTTGAGCTTTTCCTCGGCCTCTGCACTCAATCCGAGGCCGCGTCCCAAATCGCTGATCGCCTGTTGAATCGCCTGGATTTCGGGGCCAAACCGTTTTTTCAGATCGTCCTCGAAATCATTTAGCTCGTTTTGAACTTGTGTGACTGCGCCGCTGACTTCTTTTTTGGCGTCATCCCAGGTGTTACCTGCCCATTTCTCTACACCGCTGGCCTGCTGCCCGACCCAATCCGCCGCTTCGCCCGCTTTATCACCTACCCAGTCGGCAGCATCGCCTGTTTTTTCTTCAACCCAATCCGCTGCTTCAGTGGCTTTATCACCTACCCAATCGGCGGCGTCGCCGGTTTTTTCTTCAACCCATGACGCCGCTTTTCCAAGCAGGCTGTCATCATCGTCGTTTTCGGCGTCATCGTGACCAAACTCTAATGGCGGGGCGGCTGTCGCTTCGACTTGGGGCACATCGCTGCTGACCGGCGCGCGCGATTGCTGAATCAGATGCAGCCGCGCCGTAATCTGGTTGAGCATGGCCGTCACGCGCGCCGCCTGAGCCGGATCGCCGCCCTGGGCGGTAGATTGAGTCGTGCTGCTGCCGCCCAAACTGCTCCACGTTTGCGACCCACAGACCCCATCGGATGCAAGATTCGCAGAACGTTGAAAAACCATCAATGCCTGACGAGTTTGCGCGCCAAAAATGCCATCAGCGTTGAGCGACGCGCCATGATCGATCAGCAGTTGTTGCAGCGTCCGTACCGCAGGCGAACGCGATCCCATTCGCAAGGTGGGCTGCCCGGCGGACTGACGCTGTACTGTGCCGTCTTGTTTTAGGGCGCGCTGCAAATAGCGATTGCCCTGCGCCTGCCCGATCTGACTTGCCAGTGCGCGCCGTTCGCCCGATGGCAAACCCGAATCGTTCAGGCGTTGAACCGCATTTCGATCTGTGTTGCCCAGACCGTTATCTGCGCCCCAGGTGGCGTGTTCAGTTTGCGCCGTTTCGCGTTGTGCCACTTTTGCCGAAAGCGCACTGCTTCTTTCGCGTGTTTCAAACATACGCAAACGATTCATGCCATGCCGCCCTTATTGGAGAAGATTGATTATCTCATTTTGCCTCTACTATGAGAGACAATCGAATTTTGTGCAAGTGCGCCTCACTGAACGATAATCACGCCCGACATGCCGACACCGCCCGGCCCGCCGTGAAACTCACAATAGAACGGGTAGGTTCCGGGTTTATCAAACTTGATCGGCTTTGAGCGCGTGCCCGGATCGAGAACGTCCGTATCGAACGCATCGTTATCTGCTGTGCCCGTGTGTTGAACGTCGTCCTGGTTGCTGAAAACAACGCTGCTACCAGCTTTGATCGTAATCGTTTTGGGCGCAAATTCCATGTTAGCCATCACGATAACGGTTGCGCCGCTTTCAACTGCGCTCTGCGTGGCAGTTGGTGGCAGCGGTGGAACGGTGGTGGCATCTATCGCCTGCACAGCTTTGGTGGCCGCGTCGCCCGGCACGATTGGGATCGTCGCCATCGCCATCCCTTCGGCGTAGGCCAACGCTAAACCGCCCGATCCTTTCGTCGGCGTGATCTTGCCAGAAGCGTCCGGCGTGCCGTTCAGCACGATTGGATTCAGCGCGATCACCTGCGTGAGCAGCGGCTTCATTTCGGCCAATGTCTTCTTTTCAGAGGCTTCCAGGATCAACGTCTGCATTTGCGTCAGTGTCGTGGTGGCATTGGCCGCCGCAATCGCAACGTGTTCGCCACTGACCTTGATCGCGTCGGTCACGTCGGGCTGTGTGGCCGCCAGTTCGGCATGTTCAACCGCGTTCGTCAGGTAATTGAACAACCCAAAACCATCCCCTGGCGGCGAAATGGTCAGTTTGCCATCGCCGTTGATGTCTTTTGCGCCGTCTTTGCCCGTCATAATATTGAAGATGTGTTCCATGTGCAGCTTGACCAGCGACAGGCTGTTACTTTTCACGGCGTCATTCAACAGACTCACATGTTCAGAAAGCGTCTCGTACTGCTGCAGCGCGCCGTTCATCAGGCCGATATTAGCGGGTGTATCCGGGAAACGCGCAATGACATGTTGAACGTGAACATTGGTCAGAGGCGGGATCGTGCCGCTGTAGGCTACCGCGCCGGGTGGATTCAGGTCTTTGCCCTGCACCGTGATAAACACAACGCTATAGGTGAGCAGCAGATTCGCGCCCTTCGGATCGTTATAGGTGAGCAGTGCGGTCTTATCAGCTTTGACGGTCAGCTTGCCTAAACTGACCGGGGCGTGTTCGCGGTCAGAAATCCAGGCTTCGTACTGTTTGCCCTCTCCAGCCAACGGAATATTGTTGATCGTCATCGTCAGTTGATTGACACGCCCATCTTTGTTCTTGTCTGCGAATGTCACCTGACCAATGGCGGGCAGCGTCGTTGGCAGCACTGGCGCGGCGGTAACGGGTACTGCCGTCGTGGGAGCAACCGATGGGGCAGTGGTTTGTGTCGGGATCGGTGTGGTGGTAGCAGACAGTGTTTTGGTGGCTGTCGGCGTAATTGCCAATGTCGTCGATTGGGCATTGCGGATGGCTGCCTGACCTGTGGCGGTCTGCTGGGCGGCCACAACAATCTGTGTTTGAAGCGCGGCGACGGCCTGAACCGTGATTGCCAGATTGGTGCTTTGCGCTTGCAAATTGAGATTTGCCTGTTGTGCGGTCTGCTGCGCGGCCACCGTCTGACGGTTATCCAATGTAGCTGAGGACGCAACGGTAGGCGGCACCTTCGTTGCGGCTGGCACAGCGGTTGTTGGTAAAGCAGTCGTTGGCGCGGTGATGGCTGCTAAAGTTGGTTTAACGGCAACTGTCGCCGTGAATGCCGTTGTTGGCGGGAGCGGCGTGCTGGTTACTGCGGCGGCCACCACTGTTTCCGTGCGTGCGCCCTGCTTCGAGGCAAAGTAACCCCCGATAATCAAAATCAGGGCGATGATCCCTACGCCAAAAACGATCAGGGCCGCGTTGCTGCGAGCGGGTGGGTTTGCGGCAGCGGCTAACTGAGTCGTCGGGTTGTTGGGCAATGCGGCTGATGTCGCGCCCATATTGAGTACGTTGCTCGACGGAGTCGCGGCGGCCTGTCCGGTAGATACCGTTTTGAACGCCTGGGCAAATTCGCCCGCCGTCGCGTAACGCTGATCGCGGTCTTTGGCAAGCGCCTTTTTGATGACCTGATCAATGGCGAATGGCAGTTCAGGCCGATAGCCATTGATCGACGGCGGTTGATCGTAGATATGCTTGTGCATGACGTTGAACGGCGTGTCCCCGGTGAAGGGCAGCTTACCCGTCAACATCTCGAATACGAGGATTCCCAGCGCGTAAATATCGGCGCGCGAGTCGATGGCCGTACCTTGCCACTGCTCCGGCGACATATAAGCGGGCGTGCCCATGACGGTTCCACTTTGGGTCAGTGACGAGTCGGCGTTAAGTACCTTTGCCAGTCCGAAGTCAGTCAGGATCGCGTTGCCGTCCGCGTCAAGCAAAACATTTTGCGGTTTCAGGTCACGATGCGCGATGCCCTGCCGATGTGCATAATCGAGTGCCGAGGCGATCTGATCGAGCAGTTTGCTGGCGCGGGCGAAGGGCACTGCGCCCTTTTCAACCAGATCGGCCAGACTGCCGCCGGGTTGATACTCCATCACCAGATAGGCCAGGTTGCCTTCGTGCCCGTAGTCAAAAACCTTGATGATGTGCGGATGATTCAAGGCTGCAATCGTCTGCACTTCACGCTCAAAGCGTTGGGCAAACTGCTCGATGTTGCCGCTGGTCGCCTTGATCACTTTGATCGCTACGTAGCGTTGAATGTTCGTTTGCCGCGCCCGATAGACGGTTGCCATCCCGCCTTCGCCCAGCAGCGAAAGGATTTCGTAATTGCCCAGCGTTCGCCCGGTCAAGTCTGTCATTGGCGTAAAATTCCTGTGAGGATAATTTTTGGAATTGTAGCCTGTTTTGCTGGTTGTCCCATCATTTTTGCAACTGCCCAAACGATTTCCATTGCATAATAATAACGGGGTGCGTTGACAGACCCGCCCGCGTGCGCTATACTATCGAAGGTCTTATTATCTTTTGCAGAAAGGAGGCGTCTCGGTGAAGGATTTGCGTTTGCTCACATTAGCCTGTACTTGTGTGACACTTTTCTCGCCGGGTCGCCCACGCTAACCGATCAGCCACCCCCGCCGAGCTAGCGCCTATTTTGCGCCGTGAAGGTCACCTGCCTGTCACGGCGTTTTTATTTAGATCGATGTGTAATGGTAGGATAATTCCCAAATGAACGATAAATCGGCACAGACCCTTGAACTGCCGAAAATTCTGGATCAACTGGCTCGTCATTCAACCTTCAGCGCGGGTGCTGATCTGGTTCGCGGCCTTGCCCCTACGTCTGACCTTGAGGAAGCGCAGGACTGGCAAGCCGAAACGACAGAAGCCCGCCGTCTGTTGGACATCAAGAGCGAGATCAACATGGGCGGCGCGCGCGATGTGCGGGCGGCGGCCATGCAGGCGACACGCGGCCTGATGCTCGAACCGCAAACCCTGCTCGATATTCGCAGCACCTTGCGCCGTGCCTCGAATCTGCGCCGCACGCTGACCCGATTGACCGGGCAGTTTCCGCGCCTGAGCGCCATCGCCGAACGGCTTGAAGAATGTACGGCGCTGCAAGGCGAGATCAGCCAGGTGTTGGATGATAACGGCAACATCCTGGACACGGCCAGTCCGCGCCTTGCCATCCTGCGCCGCGATTTACGGATCGCCTTTGATCGGTTGCAGACGCGCCTGAACAGCCTGATCAACAATGCCAACAACGCGCGCTTTTTGCAGGAGCAGTTGATCACGCAGCGCAATGGGCGCTATGTGATCCCGCTCCGTGCCGAGTTCAAAGGGCGCATTCCGGGCGTCGTTCACGACTCATCATCAAGCGGCGCAACCGTCTTTATCGAACCGCTGGCAACTGTTGAACTGAACAATGCCTGGCGTGAACTGCAAATCGAGGAAGAAAACGAGATTCGCCGGATTTTGCTGGCACTCACCGAACAGGTTGGACACGAGTCGGAATACATCATCCACACCGTCGAAACACTGGCCTATCTCGATCTGGTGCTGGCAAAAGCCAAGTATGCCGAACAACTGCGTGCCAGCGCGCCCAAACTGGTAGGCTTCCGCAAAATGGATGATATTCGCCACCCTGGCAGCACTATCAAAATGGAGCAGGCGCGTCACCCGCTGCTGCCTGCTCTGCGCGTCGTGCCGATTGACGTGGTGCTGGACGATGAAACGTACATGCTGGTCATCACTGGCCCGAACACGGGCGGCAAAACCGTCGCCCTGAAAACCGTCGGACTGCTGATCCTCATGGCGCAGTGTGGGTTGCATGTCCCGGCTGATGACGGCGCGGAACTCTCGGTATTCGAGGATGTGTTCGCGGATATTGGCGACGAGCAGAGCATCGAACAATCGCTCTCAACCTTCTCGGCGCACATGACCAACACGATCCGAATCCTGGAAGCCGCGGATGATAAGTGTCTGGTGATCCTGGATGAACTTGGCGCGGGCACTGATCCGGCGGAAGGCTCGGCGCTAGCCCGTGCGATGTTGAGCTATCTGCTGGATCGGGGTGTGACGACGCTGGTTACGACGCATCACCCCGAACTAAAAGTCTACAGCCAGGAGAAAAAAGGCGTCCGCAATGCCAGCGTCGAGTTCGATCTGCAAACGCTGGCACCCACCTATCGCCTGATCGTCGGGCTGCCGGGGCGCTCGAATGCGCTGGCAATTGCCACACGGCTTGGCTTACCGGGAGACATCATCGCCGACGCGCGCAGCATGGTCGGCACGGAAGACCTGATCGCCGATGATCTGCTCGATGAACTGCACAAAACGCGCGAAGAAACCCGTACCGCGCGTGATGCCGCTGTTCGCGCGCAGGAAAAAGCCGAGACTTTGGAAAAGGAACTGCGTCAGCAGCGCGACGATCTGGAACGTGAGAAACGCGATGTACTGACCGAAGCGCGCCGCACCGCAGACCGCGAACTGGCCGAGATGCGTACCGAAATCCGGCATCTCAAGTCGAACTTGCTGGCCGCCGCGCAGCCGTTGGAAGCGATCAAGCGTGTTGAAGAAATGGCGTCTGACCTCAAGGAAGTGATCAATGCGCCGATTGCCAGATCGCCCCAATTGGCCGTCCTGGAGGAAGATCGTCCAACTTTCCGCCTGGGCGAAACAGTCTGGGTCGCGCCGCTCAAATCCGAAGGTCAGATCACCGAACTGAGTGATCATGATGCCGAAGTGGCTATCGGGCGGCTTCGCGTGCGTGCCAAGCTGGACGAAATCGCCAAGCGTGCCAAAGCCGAAACGGTCACGCGACGGCGCGGCAGTCGTGACCCGAACATTCAAACCGTCACCTCGGACAGGGCAGGCAGCGATGGGATACGCACGCGCGGCCTCTCACCCGGCCTGGAACTCGATCTGCGCGGCCTGCGTGTCGATGATGGCGTTTCGCAGTTGGATAACTATCTGGATGCGGCGTACATGGCCGGACTGCCGTTCGTGCGGATCATTCACGGCAAGGGGACGGGCGCGATGCGTAAGGCGATCCGCGACGTGCTGCACGATCACCCGCTGGTCAGTAACTACGAGAAGGGTAACGAGCGTGAGGGCGGCGACGGCGTGACTGTTGTCAACCTTGCGCCGCAGGTCTAACAGGAGAGACAACGATGGCGATCCAGTCGGTTGAGCAGACCCAGCGAAAGACATATACCGCTGAGGATGTGTGGGAACTCTCATTGCGCGATGAACACTACGAACTCATCAACGGAGAACTGATTCTAATGAGTCCCGGCAAACAAACGCATGGCCGACTGATCGCCTGGCTTGCCATTGTGCTTGGCAACCACATCATCTCCAACAAGCTGGGCGCGATCTACGGCGCAGAAACAGGCTACACAATGCCCAACGGCGACGTAATCGCGCCTGACGTTTCGTTCACCGTTCAGGCGCGTATTCCCGCGAACGACGATCAACCCGGCTTCACGACGGTTGCGCCCGATCTAGCCGTCGAAGTCATGTCCGCTAGCAATACGCGAATCGAAATGCAGCAAAAGGTTGATCTATTCTTCTCGGCAGGGACGCGCCAGGTGTGGGTGTTCTATCCGAAGTCAAAGACGGTCTACGTCTACACCGCGCCGGACAAAGTAGTGATTCTGCGCGGCGATGCGATCATCGAAGGCGGGGACGTGTTGCCGGGTTTCGCGCTCAAAGTTTCGGATGTATACGGGATTTTGGAGAGCTAACGTATTGTCAAATCGATCCGGTTATTTGGCGGCGACCATCTGCCGGATGATTTCCGCGACCTGGGCAGGTTCGGGCAGCGGATCCGCCCAAAGTGTTTCAACGTGCAGCCGAAAACCCGCGATCACTTGCGAATGTATAGCGCCGTTCGGGTCTACTTCCAGCCGTTTGAACTTTTTGTCATCGCCTGCAAAATAGCACAACGCTTCTTTGAAAGCGGGATCGATCATCCAGTATTCGCGCACGCCTGCCGTTTCGTATTCGCGGAACTTGGTCACACGATCCCGATCATCGCTCTCTTCGGAAACGATCTCGACAACCAGATCGGCGGGGCCTTCAATATGAGTCGGTGTAACACGATTCTGATGGTCGGAAAGTAGCAGAAACAAATCGGGTTCACGCCCACGCCGACCTTCAATTATTTTCATTGCGACAGGTGCAACGAATAATTCTCCGACGGGATAAATGGCAAGAAAAGCACTGAAAAGTCGGATCAGATAGAGCTGAAGGCGCTGGTGTAATACTAGCGGTGAAATAAGATAAACAACCTCTCCATCGATCCATTCCGCAAAGTGACCCGCCGTCAACTCTAAATATTCCTCGAAACTTACTTTATGGCTTGTCGCTTCTACGGATTGGGTGATCGTCTGCTCAACCATTGGATTGCCCTCATCTAAACCTAAAGCGCGTGCCGTCCCTGCAAGGCGCGTGTCAGTGTCACCGAATCGACATATTCCAGATCGCCGCCAGTCGGCAGGCCGCGCGCTAAACGAGTGACGCGCACATTGGTAGGCACCAATTCGCGCTGAATATACATGGCCGTCGCATCACCTTCGAGTCCGGGATTGGTAGAGACGATGATTTCCGAAATGCCGCCTTTGCTGACGCGCGTCACCAGTTCGCGGATTTTCAACTGATCGGGGCCAATCCCATCGCGCGGCGAAATAACGCCATGCAGCACATGGTAACGGCCTTTATAGATGCCCGTGCGCTCGATTGCCAGCGCATCGAGTGGTTCTTCCACAACCGCGATCAGGCTGCCGTCGCGGTGCATATCCAGGCAAACCGGACACGGATCGTCCTCGGTGATGTTGAAACAGATCGAACACAGCCGTGTTTTGGATTTCAGTTCACCGACGGCCATAGCGAGTGCCTGGCTGAGATCATCGGGCGAACGCAGCAAAAAATAGGTGAGCCGTGAGGCCGTCTTTGGCCCGACACCGGGCAGGCGCGAAAACGCCTCAATCAGGCGCGTTACCGAGTCAGGGACAGTGGTACTCATGGTTTATCCAGGAATGGATTCAGGTATGGGTACGAGGATGCGCTCCGGGTTGGCGATGTATTCCTCAACTGTTGGCGAATCGTCGTCGTGATACCAGTCTTCGTGGTCAGAATGCAGTTTGCAGCCGGGGCACTGCGTCGTTTTGTGTACTTTGCCGCAGGCCGGGCAAACACCATGCGTGTTGAAGGTATGCCAGCGATGGCGGCAGTCGCATACCCACAGTTCCGTACCCTGTGGACGCCAATCACACTTCGGACACGCAATATACATAGTGCGTTCACCCATTGATACGTCGGACTAAAGCCCCTCTCTCTGAGGGAGAGGGGTTGGGTGAGGGCGATTTAACCGCTAGAGCAAGCCCGGCGGCAGCATCCCGCTCAAGCCGCCCGTGATCGCTTCCATGCGTTCGGCGGCGCGTTCCTGGCTCTTTTCGATAGCCTGATTAACCGCGATTCCGATCAAGTCCTGCAAATCGGTCAGCCATTCGGGATCATTCATGTCCAGCTTTTCTTTGTCGATGGTGATGGTTTGCAAACGTTGATGGCAGCTCATCACGATCTTGACGATGCCGCCCGATTCGACTTCAACCGTTTCGTTGGCGAGCGCCTCTTGCGCCTTCGCCATATCTTCCTGCATCTTCTGGAGCTGCTTCATCATCCCGGCGTTGCCACCGCCCCCGCCGCCTGCGCTCCCACCCAGACCACCACCCCCACCGAAACCGCCGCCGCCACGTCGCTTAGGCATAATGTGAATACTCCTGTTGTTGATTAATCCGACTTCTCAATTTTATGCACGGCGTCTGTTTCCTGCACGAAGGCGGCCAGATCATCCGCGAGTTGAACCTTTTTGCTGCCCTGTCCGGCGTCGCTGCCCGGCACAGCCTTAATCTTGAAACCTTTCCCCACCACATCCCGAAGCGCATAGGAAAGCGCCTTGCGATTTTCCTCTTTGTTCATGTTGTCAATATGTGTGGGAAAGCGCATTGCAATTGTGAACAGCCCATCTTCCAGCGAATATGGCTCAGCCTGATCGAGCATCGAGGCCAGCCCTTTTTTATCGGCACGACGCACATTGCCCACGATCTCAACCCAATGATTTTTGATCTGACTGAGTGTGACCTCTTTTTTATGCTCCGTATCAGGGGCGATCTCCGGCTCTGGTTCGGGCGCGCGGGCTTTGCTCTTGACGGGTGCAGTTCGTGCGGCTGGCGCGGGCACATCTTCAGCCAATGGCCGCGTGCTTTCGATCAAGGCCAGTTCCAGCGGTAATTGCGGCTGCCAGCTTGAACGCATATCCAGCAGCGCCGTATTGAAACTACGTACTGCCCGCATCAACACCCCGCGCGTGATGGCGGCGGCCTGTGCCTGCAACACTGTCCGCTGATCCTCTGAAACATCGACTAATTTGGGGCCGCCCGTCTGCACCAGCAGAACGTTTCGCAAATATTCAACCATCTGCATCCCGAACTGACGCGGGTCTGCGCCTTCATCAATCGCATTGTTGAGGATGTCCAGCCCGGCGGCCACATCATTCTCGATAAGTGCCTGTACCAGCGTCCCAACAGCGCGATTGCCCGCCGTACCGAGGATTCGTTCGGCAATTTCGAGTGTAAGCCGTTCCTGTGGATCAGCCAGCAGTTGGTCAAGCAAGCTGATGCTGTCCCGCACGCTGCCCGTCCCTTGACGTGCCACCAGTTCGAGCGCATCCCGATCCGCCGCTAAGCCCTCAAAATCCGCGATTAAGGCGAGTCGATCCGTCACTTCCTGAATAGAAACGCGCCGAAACTCATACTTGAGACAGCGTGATTTGATCGTCGCGGGCACTTTGTCCATCTCGGTAGTTGCCAGCACAAAAATCGCGTGATCAGGTGGTTCTTCCAATGTTTTGAGCAGCGCATCGAACGCCGCGCCCGAAAAGCGGTGAACTTCGTCGATCACGTAGACTTTGAAGCGGCCTTCATTGGGCGAAAACCCGATCTTATCCCGTAGTTCGCGCACATCATCGACGCCGTTGTTGCTGGCCGCGTCGATCTCGATCAGATCGAGGTAGCGGCCTTCGTTAACAGCCACGCACGCATCACATTGATCACAGGGGCGCAGCATCACGTCCGGGTACTGGCAGTTAACCGCTTTGGCAAGGATGCGTGCCAGCGTCGTTTTGCCGGTGCCGCGCGGCCCGCTGAACAGGTAAGCGTGCCGGATGCGGTTCTGTGCCAGCGCATTTCGCAAACTTCGGGTGATATGTTCCTGCCCGATCATGTCATCAAACACACGCGGACGGTATTTTAGATACAGCGCCTGACCTGACAAGGGCGTACTCCTGTCTGCTCCTGAACAGGCCGAATTATACCCGATCTAGAATGGATATTCGAGAGCAGCGTCGATGATTTCAAATCAGTTCAACTTATCGGCGATACGCTCAATTGAAGTCATCAGGTTTATCAATCCCCCATACTGAAAGCGTCTTCGGGTTTACGCGCTGACTCTTTGGCGGGTTCGATGCGTGCGCTGCCATGCAGGAACAAGGCTGGAAACAGCGCCACGAAACACACCACCGCGCCAATGACCAACATCTCGTCAATCACCTGAATCCCCGAAGCGAAGTAAGCTGCCACCGAACGATGTTGAATTTCGGCGGCATCCAAGCCCGTTGGGAAGGCATCGCGGGCAATCGACACCAGCGTGGCGACACGACTCAGTGCGTAAGTGGTCATGGACGAAATGGCAATCGTCATGCCGATTAGCCGCAAAATGATCACCAATGCAGACGCAACGCCGCGCTTTGTCTCATCGGCGTCATTGATCACCGCAGTACCGATGGGTGAAATCGTCAATCCTAAGCCAATCCCGACCAGCAGCATTTCGG
>JBBSEU010000098.1:0-18500 GCA_038239365.1 Aggregatilineales bacterium | reverse complement strand
CGTATTCAACTCGATCTAAGTTTTCAAAATATCTCGGATCATCCAGTACGCTGGTCGATCTGGGACGTGATGCAGCTTGATTGCTCGCGCAGCTTGCCAGACGGGACACAGGGTATAAATGACCAGTGCTGGTTGTACATCCCAGCAGAGGCCGAACCGCCGTACATCATTCAGTACGGCGCAGAGAATCCACAATGGAAGGCCAGGATCGCGCCGGGTGTCATGGGCGTGCAATATCTCGGCCTGGTCGGAAAAATCGGCGTGAACAGCCAGGCGGGTTGGATAGCTTTTGCAAACCAATTGAGTGGCTATTGGCCGTGCGTTTCCCCTATGACAGCAGCGCAGCGTATCCAGACGGTGGCGCATCGGTGGAGTGTTGGACAGAATCGCCGGAGGCCGTGTCGCCAGTTCCGATTCGTTCACCCGGTTTTCTGCTAGAGGCCGAGGTGCTTGGCCCGCTGCACACACTGCAACCCGGCCAGCAAAGTCACCTCTCGCTGGAATGGGCGTTGGCCTACTGTCCGGGACCCATCTTGAACGTCAACGCGGTTGGCGTCACGCATCAACCGTTCAGTGTCCAGGTTGTCAACGGATGGGCACAGGTACGCGGCATATTTGGCTGTTTTGAGACGGGTCATGTCGCCTTGACCTGGCTTGATGGAGTGGGGCAGCAACTTCACCAGATGATACTTCAGCCCGTCTCGCCGTTAAGCGTTTTGCAAATCGACAGCATCGTGTTCCTGGCAACGCCGATTGATCGGGCTGTCTGCGCTGCGCTGATTATTTTGCGTACCGATGGCTCTGACCTTGGGCAGTTGGCGATAACAAAAATTGAGGTTGCTTACACAGCGGAACTCAAAAAGAATGCGCTAAAATAAGAAAAATCGAAGCCCGCCGAACAGCCACAGGAAGCGCATACCGAGGCGCTGCTCATGTTCGACGGTGTTCACTTGTTGGACCGCAAGAATATCCATGTCGAACACACCATCGCAGACCTGGCGAATATTGTCAAGCGAACTGTTGGACAGGCGTGAAGCCACTTGAATTTTAGGCTTTTAATGTTATTTTGACGCCGCCCACAACGCCGCCCCAATAACACCCGCATCGTTACCAAGTGCCGCGCCCACCACTTCGATTTTAGCTGTAGGCGCGGTTCGGCAGCGACGTTTCAGCATCGCACGCGCCGGGTTGAGCAGCCAATCGCCCAGCGCCGCCACGCCCCCGCCGATCACTACCCGATTCGGGCTGAGCATTGTCACGGCGTTGGCGATCCCGATCCCCAGATAGCCGCCCGCTCGTTCCAGTATTTCGCACGCCACCGGATCGCCGGACATCGCAGCACGCATGATCGTTTCGGGTGTGATGCGCGTGATGTCCTGATTAACCAACTGACCGATATTCGTCGTCACGCCTTGCAGCACCGCCTTGATCCCATAAGTTGTGATCGCGGGGCCGCTTGCCAACGACTCCAGGCAGCCATTGTTGCCACAGCCACACGGCGGCCCGTTCGGATCAATCGTCTGGTGGCCGAGTTCCCCGGCGGTGGCGTCTAAGCCCAGGTGAAGTTTCCCATCAATGGCGATGCCGCCGCCGATTCCCGTCCCAATCGTGAAGCAAACCACTGTGTCCGCGCCGCGCCCTGCACCCCAGGTTGCCTCGGCCAATGTAAACGCCCGCGCATCGTTGACTAACCACACCGGGCGATTTAACTGCCCGCGCAAAATATCGACAACGGGCTTGCCCACCCAATCGCCCGGCAGGTTGGGCATGAGCAGTGTCAGGCCGCGCGCCACATCGATCACCGCCGGGACGCCAAGCCCGACGCCGCCAATCTGCTCATCCAGATTGGATTCATCGATCAACGCCCGAACCAACCCGGCAATGCGTGCCAACACCGCGTCCGGGCCTTCGTGCGCCTGTGCCGGGATCACCTTGCGCGTGGTCAGTGTCCCGCTTCGCCTATCCAGAATAGCCGCCGCGATCTTCGTGCCGCCCAGGTCAATGCCAATCGTATAATCAGTCATGCGTTTGTCCCTTTGAGAGGTGGTGCTTTCAGTTCCAGGCTGGTCACTTCGGAGAACAAATCAATCCGAAAGCGGCACATATCGCCGCGAATGTGATTACGCCCGACGTGCAGCGGTAAATCGTTGCGCGTGTAAGCGACTCGTTCCACGTAAAAGAGCGGCGTTCCCGGCGCGATTCTCAGGTGATAAGCCGTCGCTGGATCGGCGCTGTATGTTTCGAGCGTATCCCGCGAACGGAGTGGCGGCAGATCGTAGCGTTCAGTCAGCGTGCGATACAGTGAGCCATTCAAGGGTTCAGTTGCCAGACCGGGGCACAGCGCGTAGGGCAAGTAGGAGGTACTGAGCATGAACGGCGTCTCATGCAGCGAACGTACCCGCTGTAACTGAATCAGCTTTTCGCCGGACTGAATGCCGAGCAATACGGCCAGATCAGGCGGGGCGGGGAAAACATCGCATTGAATGATCCGGTCTTCAAGCTGAACGCCTTGCGCGTGCATCTGTTCCGAAAAGCTGTAGACGCTGCGAATCTCCTGCTCATACTTGGGTGGCGCAACGAACGTGCCGCGCCCTTGCATACTGATCAGCACGCCTTCCTGAATCAGGCCGTTGATCGCCTGCCGGACGGTTGCCCGACTCACGTTCGCCAGCTTCATCAGTTCGCGCTCAGAGGCGATCATCTGCCCCGGCTGCCAGCGTCCGCTGTTGATCTCGGCTTTGAGTGCAATTTGAAGTTGGTGGTAAAGGGGCAATGCGCTCCCTGCATCAAATGACCACATGGCTGCTCTGACTCTAATTTAGAAGTAAACTGGTCTTTTGGTACGTACCAATAAACGATAAGTGGCGATCAGTTGATCAGAAACGCTTGACAATTTCAATTGAATTGAGCATTATAATGTTGACAATGGTCACAAACTGAAATTACAGTCTCATTGTAGTCCATCAGTTTACCATACAAGTTGCCGAATATTTTTTCAAAGGAAGCAGAAACATGCGGAATCGAAAGTTGTTTTTAGCTCTGGCGCTGGTTGCCCTCATCATCGCCACCTTCGCCTCTGGCAGCAGCCACCCCACAAAGGCCGCCGCCAAATACACCATCGGCATTTCTAACGGTTTCGTCGGCAGTGAATGGCGCACGCAAATGCTCCAAAATCTGGACGACGCCGCCAAAGCCTACAAGGATCAGGGCATTGATGTAACCCTCGTCGTCGAGAGCAAGGACGTTGACGTTCAGGGTCAGATTCAGCAAATTCAAAACCTGATCAACCGCAAGGTCAATGCGATCATCGTCAACCCGAACGACATCAAGGCGCTTAACCCGATCCTTGAAGACGCCGTCGATCAGGGGATCGTCGTCATCTCAATCGATCAGGAAATCAGCGCGAAGGGCGTCTACAACGTCGTGATCGATCAGACCGAATGGGCGCGTATCAGCGCGCGCTGGCTGGCTGAGGCGCTCGGCGGCAAGGGCGATGTCGTGTTGATCGAAGGCTTTGTCGGCCACCCTGCGAATGAAGCGCGCATGGCGGGCGTCAAGGAAGTGTTCGATAAGTATCCGGGCATCAAGATCGTTGGCCGCGATTCCGGCAAGTGGGATCAGGCGACGGGTCAAAAGGTTATGTCCGACTTCCTGGCTTCCATCCCGAACATCGACGGCGTGTGGACACAGGACGGCATGGCAACTGGCGTGCTGACCGCGATCAATACCGCCAATCCGAAGAAGTTCCCGATCACGACAGGTGAAGCACGTGCCAGCTACCTGACGCTGTGGAAGCAAGTGCTGGACAAGCACCCCGATTTCAAGTCAATCGGCGTGGTGAACCCGCCCGGCATCGCTACCAGCGGCTTGCGCGTAGCGATTGAACTGCTCGGCGGCGCAAAGGTTAACCCGGCAGCACTGAGCGGCGCGTCCAAGAACACATTGTACGTCCCGATTCCCTATGTAGTCGATCCGAAGAACTTTGCCGATTATCTGGCGAAGTATGGTTCGCAGCCCGCCTCGTACACGCTGGATGGCATCATCACCCAGGACGACGCGAAGGCGTTGATCGCGGGCAAGATGATCGCAACCCCTGCCGCCACCATGTCGGCGGGTGGATCGGCAACGATGGCTGCCACAAAGTCGGCAGGTGCGTCGGCAACGATGGCCGCCACCATGTCAGCGACGATGGCCGCGACGGCTGCCAAGTAGTCAGCAAAACCAATCTATCGTGGCTATCTCACTTTCCGCCGAACACATCGTCAAGCGGTATGGCGGTGTGGTGGCGCTCTCCGACGCCAACCTGAACGTTCAGGCGGGTGAAGTGGTGGCGCTGCTCGGCGCGAATGGCAGCGGAAAAAGCACGCTCAGCAAGATCATCAGCGGAGTAGTTGCCCCCAACGCGGGGCAACTGCTCATTGATGGTCATTCCGCACAATTCGCGCATCCCCAGGCCGCCAAAAAAATAGGTATCGCTACTGTTTTTCAAGAACTGAGTTTAATTCCCGATTTAACTATCGCTGAAAACATCTGGCTCACCCATGAGCCGATGCGCTTTAATCTGAGTGTTATGCACCGCGAACTGCGAACCCGCACCCGTGCGCTGCTTGATCTGTTTGCCGGGACGTTTGGCAGCGCGCCTGATCCCGAAGCGTTGATTACCGATTTAACGCCCGATGCCCGCCAGATCGTCGAAATATTAAAGGCGATTAGCCGTGAGCCGCGCCTGATCATTCTGGATGAAGCGACAGCCAGCCTTGACAGCCAGCAGGTCAACCGCCTGTTCGATCTGGTACGCGATTGGAAGAAACGCGGAATCGGGATCGTATTCGTGTCGCATCGCATGGATGAAATCTTCCGAATCGCGGATCGGGCAACGGTTCTGCGAAACGGCATAACCGTTGGCGATAACCCGATCAACGCCGTCACTGAACATGATCTGGTACAGCAAATGATCGAAGGTGCCAGCGCGCAAACTGAGTCGCGGCGCGGGGTTTCGCAGGCTGCCGGAGTGCGTCTGCAAGTCGATCAACTACGCGCCGGGATCGTTAATGATGTGAGTTTGACGCTGCACGATGGCGAACTGCTTGGCCTGAGTGGGTTGCAGGGGCAGGGACAAACCGAACTTCTGTTGGCGATCTTCGGGGCAATGCCGTTCACAGGCCGGATCACGCTCTCAGGTCAGGACGTTCATTTCAAGCACCCCGCGCAGGCGATGGAACATGAGGTGGCCTTCGTGCCGGGGGATCGCGCCTCCGAAGGGCTGCTGTTGATCCGTTCGATCCTGGAGAATTTCCATCTACCGTCGTGGGGCAAGTACGGCTTTCCGTTGAAAATGACGCCCGCCCGTCAGGATGCTACCCAGACCGCCGCCGATCTGAATCTGGTCATGGCTGGTCTGGATGCACCCGTCAGCAGTTTGAGCGGCGGCAACGCGCAAAAGGTCGTGATCGGCAAGTGGCTGCTACGTAAACCGAAACTGCTGCTGCTCAACGATCCAACCAAAGGGATCGACGTGGGTGCCAAAGCAGAATTTTACGCGCTGCTTAATTCGCTTCGTGAGGCGGGCACGGCCATACTATTTTATAGCAGTGATGATGAGGAACTGCTCGGCCTGTGTGACCGGGTAATTGTGCTGCACGATGGCACCTTGCGCGCCGAACTTGCCGCCGACTCGTTAACGCGCCAAAATCTAGTTGCGGCCAGCATGGGTACAACCTGAAAGGTTATTTGTGAGATCGCTTCAAGTCCGGCGTTTTTTCGCGCGGAATACTTATCTTTTTGCACTGCTGTTGTTGGGAATCGTGCTTGCGATCAACACGGCGTTGCAGCAAAACCCATTTGAACTGCGTGTGTTGAACGGCAACTTGCGCGTCTTTTTCCCGCTGATGGTGCTGGTCGGTGGGCAGGCGATTGTCGTCATCGGCGGCGGGATCGATCTATCAGTGGGCGCGATGGTCTCACTGTGCAATGTGATCACCGTGACCTGGATCACGCCGGAGTCGCAGCCGAATGATATTGCACTGGCGATCTTGCTGATCTGTTGTGTCGGACTAGCCGCTGGATTTGTCAATGGCTTAGCGGTTGCTTATCTGCGCTTGCAGCCGATTGTGACCACCTATGCCACCAGTTTCGCCTTTGCCGGTCTTGCACTGCTCATCTTGCCACGTCCGGGCGGCGAACTGCCGCGCGATATGACCCGCTTCTATCGCTCGACGCCCGGTAATATCCCGGTGACATTGCTTTTTGCTGGGCTAATTGTGATCGTCTGGCTGATTTTACGATCAACACGCTATGGTCAGTATTTGTTTGCGACGGGCAGCAAAGCCGATTCCGCGTATGCGACAGGGCTGCCCGTCAATCTGATCCGGCTGAGTACCTACGTGTTGAGCGGGCTTTTCGCAGCGTTGGCGGGTATCTCGATTGCGATGAATACCGGGTCGGGCAGCCCGCGTATTGGCGACGCAATGACGCTTGATTCGATTGTGGCGGTCGTTTTGGGCGGCACGCGACTCAGCGGCGGGCGCGGCGGCATTTTGGGAGCGATGATCGGCGTGATCATCCTGGGCAGCATTCGCAATTTGATCTCGTTGGCCGATGTGCCGACGTGGTCGCAAACGCTGGTAAACGCACTGATCATCATCGCGGCACTGGCCGGGCCGGGCTTACTGCGACTGGTGCGGAGACGTTCAGCATGACCACCTTACGCGCGAATTTGAACATCGTTCGCGGGCGTATCAGTCCGCCCTTGATCGCGCTGCTGCTGGCGATCCTGTTATTTTTGGCGGGCGGGCTGATCAATCCCGATTTCCTGAATGTGGTACAGGCGCTCAATATCGTTCGGTTGGCCGCGTTTTTGGGGATCATCGCCGCCGGGCAAACGCTCGTGATCATCAGCGGCAAAGAGGGGATCGATCTGTCGGTTGGCTCTATCGTGACGCTTGGCGCGATCCTCGTCTTTCGCATCACCAACGGCGCAGATGCACTCGTACCGCTTGGCCTGATCGTCGCGCTGCTGGTTGGAGCGGGAATCGGGTTGGTCAACGGCCTGGGTATCACCCTGATCGGCATTCCGCCACTGGTGATGACGCTCGGTATGACGGGCGTGGTCGAAGGCTTGATCCTGATCGTGACGCGCGGCAAGCTGGAAGGCAATACGCCGCCGATTATGCGGACGCTCATTTCCAGTCCGCTGGTCGGTGAGATTTCGGGTGTGGTGTTCATCTGGATCGTGTTCGGCGTGGCATTGTGGCTGCTGCTGGAACGTACCACTTTTGGCAAGCAGTTATTCGCGGTAGGGGTCAATCGAACGACGGCGCGGCTTTCAGGCGTGCGGGTACAGCGCGTCGTGGTGACCACCTACGTTCTGAGCGGGATGTTGGCGGCCTTTGGTGGTTTTATGCTGCTTGGCTTTTCGCAAACGGTGTTCCTGAATTTGGGCGCACCCTATTTGTTTCCGTCGATTGCGGCGGTGGTCGTTGGCGGAACGGTGCTGGCAGGCGGCAAGGGCAGCTACTGGGGAACGATGTCCGGCGCGCTGGTGCTGACGCTGATCGATAGTTTGCTGCGCGCCCTGCAATTGCAGGAAGCCTACAAGCTGATTGTGCTGGGCATCATTTTGCTGAGCCTGATCTCGATTTATGGGCGGCAGCGGAATTTGAGACAGTAGTGACCTATGGCAATTCCGACTCCTGAATTTCACTTCCTATATCTTGGTCCCGGCCTGAGCAGCGATTGGTTTTTCATCGCCGGGCGAAACTACTGGATGCACTTCAAGCCGATTGTGATTGATAAACTCGATCAGGTGGCGCTCATATCGGCACGGCGACGGATTGCCATCACCACGTTGGCGCGGCGCGATACCGCCAAACTCGTGCGCGACAACGTGGCGAAGCACTATCCCAAAGCCTATCACGATCCGTTGGTCTATGATTACGTAGGTGAAATGCAGCTCACGTTGGATGGTCGCGCCGCGCTCAATCAGCGTTTCGGCGTCCCGGAAAACTGAGCGATGCGCCTGGATCAATATCAGTGGTCACATAACCCGCGCGGCATTCACAACACACGCGCCTTTCTCAAGCTGAACCACGAACGCTATGTCCAGACACGCATGGGTTGGATCAAGCTGGTGTGCGGCGGCGACGACTATGTGAAGGATATTCCGCTGCTCAATGGCAACGGCGTTACGCCGATCATCCGTATTTACAAAGCCAAGTTTGGCGCATCGCAAGTCACCGCCGATCAGCTTTCGTTGATCCCGCTATATATTGGCGCTGGCGCGCGCTGGTTCGAGTTCTATAACGAACCCAATTTGCGGCTTGAGTGGCCGGATACGATCCAGCCCGATTACAACAACCTCAACGACGTGATCGCGCCCCTGATGGAACACTGGCTGCAATGGGCGGAACTGGTCATCAATTTTGGCGGCTATCCGGCGTTTCCGGCGCTCTCCGAAACCGTTGGCAACTACGAAGATGTGACCAGTTGGATCACGGTGCTGATGAACTATCTGGCACAAAACGCCTATGATCGCTTTCGTACCATCGCCAACAATGGACTGTGGTGTGCGACGCATCCCTACTTTTATAACCACTTTTATCAGGAAGCGGGCAAAGCCAATCGTGCGCGCCAACCCTCCGAACAAAACGGCACGGAAGGCGGCTGGCACTTTGAGTACCCCTACGATCCGATCACCCAGGCTGATGATCCTGGCCGCAGTGTGTTGGGTGCGTCGCCGGGTGCGCCAAGCGGCGATCCCATCGGATTGATCGGCATGGGCATGGCTTTTATGCAGAAGTTTCAGGAACTCTTTGGCGGCATTGCTATCCCCGTCGTTGGTACTGAAGGCGGCATCACACCCGTCCCGAAGCGTAACAGCCTCAACCAGATCGATACTCGTTTCCCCGGTTACGACTGGAACAGCCATGCCGAAGCGACGGTTGCCTGCTTTAACTGGATCGCCAATCAAGCACCGCCCTGGATGTTTGGTCTGACGCTCTGGAAAGAAGATGACTATTGGGCGGATGATACCAGTACCGACTCCCCCGAACGATTGGTTGCTGTGCGCCGCCTTGCCGAAGTGCCACCGCCTTACAAAAACGTTGGCCCCGTCGAAGCATTGGGCGGACCCGGCCCGGGCCCATTGACCAAAGTGTTGATACCGGGTCCCGCTGCCATTCACGGCGCACCCGATCTGCACTTCCTGTTCATCGCTTCGGAGTTTGATCCGGCCTGGTTCTTTGATGCGGCCTCGGAATACTGGGAACGCTTTCGGCCAACAGTGCTCGCTTCGCTTGATCTGATTGGCGAACTGCCCAACACCAAAAGTTTGGCCGTAACGCTGCTCACCCGGCCTGCACAGTCTGCCTCACTGACCAACGCGATCAAAGCCAGAGGCGCGAATATTTACGTCGATCTGATCACGGCGGACTCGGCAGAAACGGTGGGCAATGCACTTCGGGCGCGTGTGAGCAGCAATCGGCGTTTTGGCTAAAGGTTAAAGTAGTTCCTGAACAAATCCCAGTCGTTGACGATGCCCAGTATGCCCACAATAATCAACAATACGCCTGAAACACGCTCCAATAGTTCGTGATGAGTCAGCATCCAGCGCAGTACCGACTTGCGGACGGGTTCCGCCAGCAGCGGCAAAATGAGCAGTGGCAATCCGAATCCAAGCCCAAACGCCACGAAGTACAGCACGCCTTCAATGATCGAACGCGGATCGGCGGCACCATACGCGAACACGCCCACCACCAACGGCCCACTGCACGGTAAGGTCATTGGGCCGTACAGCATCCCGTACAGAAAGCTGCTCAACATTGGGTTTTTGAGTCGCGGCGAACGGACAGCAGGCAGCCGCGCGAATGGGTTGATCCGCAGTAAAAGCAGCACGCCCATACCAATCACGATCAGGTAGATGATCGGTAGAATCACGGCCAGTGCTTTACCCACCGCAATTTGCAAAATCGCCAGCAGCAGCCCGACGATCAACATCGCCGTCAGGACACCCGCCAACGTGAACGCCCCAAGCCAGCGCGAAATATTCCGGCTTTGCAAAGTGGTACTGTTGTTCGCCAGATAAGCCAGAAACGCCGGGTATAAAGGCAGCACGCAAGGGTTAACCATGTTGCCCAGACCGAGCGTGAAGGCTTTGACCAGTTCGGAGAGCAGTGCGGCCATGCGCTAGGTGGCGGCTTGCTGCTGCTTGATCAGCTTGACCAGATCATCGGCGCTGTGCCCATTCGTGTAGAGTTCGGAGACTTTGCCGCTGGGACTGATGATGAAGATCGGCGTGCTGGGTGGATTGGTGATCGTGCGCCCGAATTGAACGATCCATTTGTTGATCAGTTCGGGGGTGGCCTGCCCAAATGTCCAGTCGAAGCCCTGATCAACGGCGTATTTGGCAAGTTGCGGCGCGTTCTCGTTGGGATCGACGCCGATAGAGATAAACACCACATCATCACCGAACGACTTGCGCGCCTCGACGACCTGGCGCTGCTGATTTTTGCAGTTGGTACACCAGGCAGCCATCGCCTCGACGTAAACCGTCTTGCCCTTGAAACTTGCCAGGGTCATCGGTTGGTTAGACTTTGCTTCGGTAAAGGGCAGACTCAGCCAATCGGGCGTGGTTGACGTAGCAGTCGGCGCGCTGGTCGGTAGCACTGTCGGCGCAGAGGTTGGCGCGGCGGGTGAACTGCACGCGGCGAACCCGATTAGGAGCAGCAAAAGTGGAAACATTCGACGCATAAATTATCTCCAAATAAGGTATCAGCGGTCAGCGATCAGCAAAACAGAGGACGTGCTGATCATAGACCGGAGTTGTTGCGGGATTCTTTCGCTTCTGATCAACTTGCTACATTTGCCGCCGCTTTGTCGCGTTCTGCGCGCTGACGTAAATATCGCTGGCGCGGGGTTTCGGCGTCGTTCGCAGTCGGTTTTTCGGGATCGGCGGGTGCTTTCGGCGCGGGCGGTTCTGCATCGGGGACGGGCAGATGATAGGTCAAAACGCCGGGCAAATCGGGCGGGGGCGTCTTGCCCACCACGATCAGAACGATGCGCCTGCCGCTCTCCCGAAGCTGCCAGATTGAGGCCAGGATCGACTCATTGACATAGCCAGTTAGCAAAACGAGCGTCGCGCCCCAGGGCAGTCGCGGACTTTCAGCCAACAAAAAATTGGCATAGTCCTGCGTGATAAAATAGCTGACCCCGGCCAGCATTTCGAGCAAGTGGGTCAACTGATCGCGGTTGCGGCTGGGCTGTGAGAGAACCGAACGATCCGCCTGGGCAAGGGTGGCATTGGCCGAAACACCCACCGCATAGCCTGATTCGAGTCCCCAACTGACCAGTGAGGCGGCCACGCACAGCAGATGCTCGACTATTTCCGGCCATATGCCGCGCCAATGCTGTTCGAATGAGGCGATGTTCAAACTTAGAATAAGGCTCATGGAGCGCGTCGGCTCGAACTGCTTGACCTGTAACGCGCCGGTACGGGCGGTCATTTTCCAGTGGACAGAGCGAAAACCATCCCCGCTGCGATAATCGCGCACGCCGATCATACGGCTGGGGTCTTCAAATAACCGCTGCGGTGATCCCAGATCGCCGAACGGGTCTTTGGCGATCATACCCAACTCGGCAAGCGGTTTGATGACCGGGTAAATTATCAAAACGTCCGGCTTTTCGATCTTCGTACCATTTTCAAACAGGCCGAACGGATCGCCACTGATCAGGTGAGTGGGTCCGACGGCCCAGATGCCACGTGCCCGTGCTGTGAGCAAATAGCGACGTTTGACCCGTTCATACCAGCGCAGCGCGTAAACATTGACTAAGTAGCCCATACCAGCCCCCGCTGAAGGCGCTAACAGGGATTCATCGGCGGGGCCAAAGGCAGTCGGCCACTCATCTTCAAACTGAACCCAGGTGACGGGGAGCAGCTTGTCGTTGACAACCGTTATCTGGGCTTCGATGTCTTCGCCTGGAAAAACGCGCCGATAAGAGAAGGTTCGTTGATAGCTGAGGCCGCCCGTCACATAACGGTTCCATAGCCAACTGAAGGCCACGATGCACAACATGAAGGCGGTCAGGGCGAGCAGTGCGACGTTTTGCAGCAACGCGCCTATCACCAACACAATGATTGCCATCCAAACCCAGCGATGATCAAAAATAGATCGCGTGCCCTCTGTACTTGCCTGAGTTGGCCCCTCAACTAAATCTTCTCGATCCAGTTTGTCAAAGTCGAACATGGTAATTGCCCATCTTTATGATCAACGCCCGATTATTTTTTGAAGCAGCACGCGCAATTGGAACAGGACACCTTGCAAGCCTGAACCAGTCAGCGGCATGTAGGCGAAATGCAGGTCTTGCAGTTCGGACGGTGGCGGCGGTTTAGGTTGTGGTGCTTCCCAGTGAACCGGACGAATGAAGTCCGTCGGCTTTTGCTTTTTCTGTTGAAGTTCGCGCGCATACTGCCACTCCTGCTGAACGTATTTGGAGTGGGCGGCGCGCTCTGACCAGAACAATTGAAAAATATCGGCCTCTACTATCATTCGTTTGAGCGCATCGTTCCAGACTTCGCCGGAGCGCAACTTATCCCTGTCGATCAGCACATCGAAGCCCAACGCGCGGCATGTATCCCGAAAGCGAAGTGCAACAGCGGTATCGGCATGGCTGTACGAGATGAAAATCTGATCCTGACGATACATGCTGGCCGTTTGTTTGAGCGTTTTAGGTGGCGCGGAATGGGTGTAGGCGACACTTTGCACATTGTGCATCGGCGTCGGCGCTGGATCGCCAAAGCGCACCGCCAACTTGAGCGTGCTGATTGGTACCAGATCGGTGTATACCCCAATAACGATCAAGTCCTCTGTGCCGTCTAGCCGCTGCTCCGGCTGAAAACGGAAATCGGCGCGATGCCAATCTTCCAGCCAGTTAAATTCGCGGAATTCCGGGTTGAAGGTCACGCCGTCGCAGGCTGGCACGATTCGCAGTCTGGTGTTGCGGGGCAGTTTCACAGCGGTTTTGGTGGAGCTGCTTTCGGGTGTGCCGCCCATACTTTCCTCAAATAGTCCAGCATCCTTAACAACCGCCTCTACCACCGAGTCAAGGTGTGCGTAAACGAGGAGTGTGTGCCAGTTTGCGACGGTGGGATGCTGAGGGCGAAAGGCGGTAAAGCGGACTTCATCGGTAACAGGTTTAGCGGCTTGTCGACTTGGTGGCTCTTCTGTTTCATCCTGACCATAGCTCCCCAAACGGGTTGATACGGATGGTTGAGCCGCTGGTGGTGGCGGCCTGGTCGTGTTCTCATTATTTAATAATAGTCGGCGTCGTACCATATCCGGGCTTAAGTAAGGTAGGGGTAGCGATTGCTGCTCGATGCGTTTCTTTTCTTCATTCAATAAATCGCGCAATATCGCATATAATTCATCGAGAACAGGCTTTTGAAAGGCATTGTCTCTGACATCAAGCCCTGGCAGATCAAATTGCATCAGTACCGCCGATCCGTCACCACGCCGAAACAGTGGAACTATCCGAACATTTTGTAATGTAGCCTGGGACAGTTCGTATTGTGTGTTCTCTATTTTCTGGCTTTCAGGCGTCACAATAACGAGCATGACAAACGCATCTTTAATCGCGCGATTGACTATATCCGCCCAATACTGTCCAGTCGCTATGTTTCCGCTAGCAACCCAAACGCTAAAGCCCTGACGCTTCAGCGCAGCCGCAAGCGCCAACGCATAATCGTGGTCTTCGCGTGCATAACTAATAAAAACATATTTGTCAAGCATCGAAAAACAACCCCCTGATTTCGCGCGGCCTCAACATGATTGTACGCCAAAACGCCGTGTACAATAACTGACGATGCGATTAAGTTAAGTAATCAAGGAGAGGCTATGCGTCGTTTTGGTCAGACCATCCGTTTGCGGCCAGAAGCTATTGAGGAATACAAACGGCTTCACGCCAAAATCTGGCCGGAGATCGAGCAGGCCATCCGCGAATCGGGCATCAGCCGCTACAGCATTTACCTGAAAGATGGCATTATGTTCGCCTACTACGAATACACCGGTCCCGATGAGGAGTTCGAGGCACGCATGGCAGCGATGGCGAATGCACCGCGCATGAAAGAATGGTGGGCGATCACCGAAACCATGCAAGCCCCATTGGAGACGCGTGCGCCCGGCGAATGGTGGGCAGCGATGGAAGAAGTCTTTCACCAGGACTAGCGGCACGGACTTTGGTAGCAGGCCGCTTCGACGCAAACGATTACGTCTTGCCCACACTGAAGCAATCCCATCCCTACGCCTTTTATGATACTATGTGCTTTTGAACAAGGAGCGGATAAAAATGGCCGATTTTCTGTGGTCACTTTCAGCAGCATTGCCAGACAGGTTATTCGATTGGCAAAAGGTAGTCTACGGGCTGCGTGTACCGGGCGCAGCGGCACAGCGCGCCGCGTTGGGCGAAGGCGCACCGCAGCTTGCGCTGTGGAACTTTCGCGGGGAACAACCCCTTGCCGGGGGACTAGCGGCATTGCTGGCTGAGTATTTCCGCTGGCTTGGCCCTAATTTTCAACTGCTATTCACACGCTTCGAGCAAAATAGCGAGGGTGGCCTGGAATGGAACTCGGAAATGATGCAGATTTCGCCAGCCGATTATCTGCCCGAATTTGCCGAACACGACGCCAAATTATGGGGCGAACTAGGCACAGATAAGCTCGATCTCCATTTCGCCTATCAGGATGATCAACACGATTGGATGTTGGAAGGCGATATATTACAGATCGCCACGCAGTTAATTGCCCTTGTACCGGAAATTATGGGGCACCTGGGGTTGCAGGCGGCCAATTGGAAACCCGATGAGCCGATTGATCTGAACGCGCCCGATGCGCTGGAGAGCCTGCTGCGCTGTTGGGGCGAACTGACCATCCGTCACGAAGTCGTTGGCGCGGGTTTTGACGAATATGCCGACGCGCTACAAGGAGCGATTCGGCGCACGGTTTCGGCGGCTATGACGGGCAGCCGCTTCGCTTGCTGGGGGGCGTGTCGTGCTTTGTGGCCGGTGGCCGCCTCAGAACTGCCGCATCAGGAAGATGCCGAAGATGCGCTGGTCAGCCTGGGGAGCGCCTTTCCGCGCGTGGCATGGCCGGGCATTGCGCTCAGTTTATTGGAGTGGGAGCGGGCTGATTATGAACGCGCCGCTGATCTGCTAGAAACGGCTATTGAGTCCGATCCGAGAGCCTTACAGGGTTGGCAACTTTTAGCCATCCTAAGCGAAGAATTGAATCAGTATGATCGTGCTATCGAAGTTTGCCGGGAAGCGATTGCAGGTAATATTGCTGATGCAACCATCTATTACAATCTGGGCAATTTGCTGCTCGATCATAGCGACGGCGAAGACAGCGACGAGGGCGTGAGCCAACCAAACCTGCAAGAAGCGATCAACATGCTCAACGAGGCGGATCGGCGCGGCCTGCATGAGCCGGAACTGTACCTGCGGCTGATGGATGCTTACGAGGCGCTGGAAGACCAGAACGCCGTATGGAATGCTTTTGGGCAGTTGATCACGCATGACGTGGACGGCGGAGTGTTGTGGCAGGTCGTCGAGGACGCCGATACCTACGAAGATTTTGAGCCGGGCTTACAGCGATTGGTTGCTGCTGCCAAGGCCGCTCCAGACGACTACGGCCTGCACGCGGTTTGTGTGCGCGCGCTGATCGTGCTGGATCGGCATGATGAGGCGGCGCAGGCGATCCCGCCCTTGCGGCAGATCGCTACCGATGATTATGCCCGTGCCGAAACCGCGCAGCTTGCCCTGGAAGCCGCCGCGCCCGATTTTGAAGATGCCTACGCTGAAATTGCCGATGAACTTGAGGCGGGGGCGCTGCCGAATGCGGATGTGATCGGATTGCTGACGGATGCGCTGGCACGCGAACCGGCCTTTGCCGATGGCGCGGTGCTGCTGGCCGATGCCTACCAACTGCGTGGCGAAACGGAAGCGGCCATGCAAGTGTTAAGTCAGGCGCGCGAACTGCTGCCCGATCATTTGGAATTGATCCTTTCGACGGCGGATTTGCTCTGGGCGAACGATGATGACAATCTGGCATTGTGGACGATGCAGGACGCGCTCAACAAGCACCCGAACGATGTGGCGCTGCTTGCCCGGCTGGGTGAATACTATTTCGAGATCGAGGAAGACAACATGGCGCGCGACTATCTGGAACGTGCCGAGTCGGTTGACCCGCGTCACCCCGAACTGGTTCGTGTGCGCGAACAAATCTCACGCCGTATCGCTGATCAGGAAACCGAAGTGTACGAAGACGAAGAATAGACAAGGCTTCATCTACATCGGGCTATAATCGGCGGCATACCATCCTTTTTAATGAGGCAGGCTTATGTCGCAGACTATCGTAATCTTTGGCGCATCCGGCGATCTGACACAACGCAAGCTGATTCCGTCGCTCTATAATCTGTACCGCAAAGGGCGCTTGCCTGATGCCACATTCATCATGGGCATGGCGATAGACGCCTTCGATGACAATTCGTTTCGGGCACACTTGAAAGACGGCTACGAAAAGCTGGTGGGCCCGATCCCGGAGCCGAGCAAGTGGGATCAGTTTGCCGGGCAGATTTACTACCAGACGGGGAACTTCGGCAGCACAGACGATTTCGAGAAGCTGCATGATCGTCTGCATGCGATGGAGACGGCGGGCGCGGGGCGGCTGTATTACCTTTCAACCTCGCCGACCTTCTATGAAATGATCGTGGCGCAGCTTGGCACACTCGATATGGAAGTTGAACATCACGGTGCGCGGCGGCTGGTCATCGAAAAGCCGTTCGGCCATGATCGCGCCTCGGCATTGGCGTTGAATCGCGCCATTCACGCCGTCTTTGACGAGTCGCAAATCTACCGGATCGATCATTACCTGGGCAAAGAGACGGTTCAAAACGTGCTGGTCTTCCGCTTTGGCAACACGATCTTTGAACCCGTCTGGAATCGCACGTATGTCGAGCAGGTGCAGATCACCGTTGCCGAGTCGCTGGGTGTCGGCCACCGCGCCGGGTACTACGATCAGGCGGGCGTGCTGCGCGATATGTTTCAGAATCACCTGCTGCAATTGCTCTGTCTGGTGGCGATGGAGCCGCCCGCCACACTCGACGCCGACGCTCAGCGCAACGAGAAGGTGAAAGTCCTGCAATCCATGCGCCCGATCACGCAGGAGCATGTAAAAAACTACACGATCCGAGGCCAGTACGACGGCTATTTGAATGAACAGGGCGTTGCACCCAATTCGCAAACCGCCACCTATGCCGCGCTGACCCTGTTTGTCGATAACTGGCGCTGGCAAGGCGTGCCCTTCTATTTGCGTTCCGGCAAAATGATGAACGAAAAACTGACAGAAATCATCGTGCGCTTCCGCAACCCGCCGCACTCCTTTTTTGCAACTGCCGCCAAAAGTGCCGCGCTCTCACCAAACACAGTGGCGTTGTGCGTTGCGCCCGATGAAGGCGTTCACCTGTCGTTCGAGACGAAAGTGCCGGATACCATCGTTGATACGCAGTCGGTGGCAATGGAATACAACTACGCGGCGGGGGTTATCCCGGAAGCCTATGAACGGCTGCTGCTCGATGCACTGCATGGTGACGCCACTTTGTTCGCGCGCAGTGACAGTATCGACCTAGCATGGGGGATTATTGATCCGATCCATGAGGGTTGGGCGAAGCCGGACGCGCCACCAATGACACATTATCCGGCGGGCAGTTGGGGACCCACCGAAGCGGACGCGATGCTGATGCAGGACGGCCACTTGTGGGAAGATGCGTGCGGTTCGCAAGAGGGAATGCGAATCACGGCCAGCCCGGTAAGAAGCTAGCCGCCTGATGTGTCGAATGGTCTGTTGTGGCTCAACCATGCCGTGTTGGGTAGTTTGCCGATTGTCATTGGTACGTTGAACCATTATACTCTGCAAGGTTTTGATGAAATTTGTAAAGAGAGGTGCTTCATGTCTTTAGGTCTCCCCTTGAAGAGACTCAAGCTGTTTCGGCTGGTGCTGGCACTGGTGATCGCCGTCGTCGCGCTGGGCGCAATGCCCGCCAGCCGCGCCCATGCCGCCCCAACCGGAACACTGCGCGTGGGCTGGACAGCGCCAACCAATCTGGACCCGGCACTGTTCGCGGATGCGCCGGACATTTCTATCGGCGTGGCGATTTACGATAAACTGATTACCCTCGATCAAAAGTCAAACCTGGTGCCTGCCCTCGCCAAATCGTGGACAGTGAGCGCGGACGCCAAAGAATATACATTGAAGCTGCAATCGGGCGTCAAGTTTCATGACGGCTCCGATTTTTCTGCCGAAGACGTGAAATTTACCTTTGAACGCATCGTTGACCCGAAACTGAAATCGGGCGCGGCGGGCTTGTTCTCAGGTATCAGCAAGATCGAAGTGGTTGACCCGACGACGGTCAAGTTCACGCTCAAAGACGCAAGCAGCATTTTCCTGGCGACGCTGG
>JBBSEU010000097.1:0-18539 GCA_038239365.1 Aggregatilineales bacterium | reverse complement strand
GAAGAAGAACAGAAGAAAACAGGCTAGAAATTTAGTGCTATGGACGGTCTCTGAGCCGTCCTGTCATCCAGTTATTACGCAGTTGCCCTCACCCCAACCCCTCTCAGGGCGAGGGGTTGGGGTGAGGGTCTATAGCTTCAACTGCGTAACGTCTATTGGTTTTGAAAATGAGTTAGCATGGCCTGTGCTTCGTGCGCTAAAAGTGCCCGCACGGAGTCCGGTTCGAGGATGCGAACATGCCGTCCCCAACCGAGCAGCCATTGCAGCACATCGCGTTCATGGCGCGCGGCCAATGTTACCAGCAGGCCGTCGGGAGTTGTTTCTCTGGACGTGATGAAGAAAAAATAATCTTCCTGAACCCAGCGTGCTGCCTCTGCATCAAACAGCACGCGCACGATTAAATCGCGCTCCGTTGAGCCGGGCATGTGTTCGGCCATCGACGAGCGCCATGCTTCGATTCGTTCGGCACGGTTGTAGGTCTGATCCAGCAAGACCAGATCAGCCATGCGTGACAGCCGAAAGATACGCATCGCCTGCCGGGTATGGCAGTACGCCGAAAGCTGCCAGACGCCGTTCACCTGGATCAGCCCATACGGATCGGCGCTACGGGTTTCTTGTTCGCCCTGTCGTGCCTGATACCCGAAACGCACTGTCTGCGATTTGAGGATCGCGCGGCGCAACTGCTGCAAATAACCTGCTTCGGTGGCCGTTGTCCATGTGCCCGCCGTGATGATTCGTATACTATCGCGCAGGTAGTCCACATCTTTGCGCGTATTTTCAGGGAGGACTCCGGCGATTTTGCGTGCTGCTGATTGCGCCGCTTCTCGATAATCTGCATCGAAGTTTTGGGTCATTACATCGCTGCCGAGCAGGAGCATCGTCGCTTCATCTATGCTAAAGCGGAGTGGTGGCAGAAAGTAGCCTTCCATGAGCGTGTAGCCCTGCCCCGGCATTGAGATAATGGGCACGCCCGCTTCGCACAACGCCTGAATATCACGGTAAATCGTGCGCTTGCTCGTCTCGAACGTGGCGGCCAGATCGTCGGCGCGCTGCTTACGCTTGCCTTGCAGTTCCAGCACGATTGCCAGCAAGCGATCCGTTCGATTCACCGCTGCCCCCGATAAATCGCCACACATTCGGCAACCGCTTTGCTGATGTCTGAATCGTCGTTAAAGACCACCGGAAGTCGATTCATCTGGGCTACGTCTAGCAGATAAGAACGGATTTGGCGGATGCGTTCAAAGTTTGCCAGTTGGCGCGTTACATCACGGTTTGGGGCGAACTCGGCGCGGCGTTCAAGCCGTTCGCGGTGAATGGCAGATGACTGAATATCAATGTGAATCTGCACGACTTCCAGTGCTTCAAGGCGAGTCAAATGGGCATGGATCGGTTCAGGAGCGATGTGAACGCCCTCGACGATCAGCCGAATGTTTTCCTGCACGGCACGGCGGATGATGGCCGCGATGCCAATGCCAATCACCTGCGCTTGCCGACGGTAAGCATTGATCAGTTGGGCGCTGTCGCCAGAGGGGATATAGCCATCGTAGCTGCTGTAACTGAGTTCGGGATACTCAGTGGATGAGACGAACTGACGCACCACTTCACGCAGCGCGTCCGAACCGATCACCGAACGTACCTGGATTGATGGATCGGCGGCCACCCGCATCGCAATGCTTGAGGTGCCGACGCCCGTTCCACCGCTGAGCAGCAGGATACTGGGCAAGGATACGCCCCTTGTTAGTTTTCTTCTTCGCGCTGACGGGCGATCCCAACCGTGACCGGGATGCCGCGCATCGTCGTATTGCCCACCCGCTCGATCACGCGGCGCTGATAATGCGCCGGGACTTCGGCAAAACTGAACCCGCCATGTACTGTCACCGGGCCAATCTCGCGCCCCGGCACACCACCTTCGTTGGCAAGTGCCCCGACAATATCATTGACACGAATCCCGGCACGGCTGCCCTTGCTGATGAACAGCTTGACGCGCGCTTCGGTATCGCCGTCTTCGTCAAAGTGGCTGGGCGAATCTTTGCCGCGCTGTGGAATATCGCCGTCGATCTGACTGAGCGCGCCAGCACGCGGGTTCATGCCTTCATCGGCCAGACGAAGCGCCGCCGCTGCCACCTGTTCAAGCGAATAATCATCGGTTAACTGCGCGATGATGTCCAGATAGGGGCGTTGCAGGTCAGTTGCCAGAGCCGTTTGAAGCGTCTCGGCCAGCATCACCGCGCGATTGGCGGCAACATCGGCTTCGGTGGGCAGCCGTGCCCGCTCGATCCGAATCTTCAAAAAGCGTTCGATCATATTGATCATGCGAAGTTCGCGTTGAGTCGCCAGCGTGAGCGCGATTCCGGTACGGCCTGCACGTCCGGTTCGCCCGATACGGTGAACGTAATATTCCACGTCATTGGGCAGATCGTAATTGATCACGTGGCTGATGTTTTCCACATCCAGGCCACGCGCCGCCACATCAGTAGCGATCACAATATCGATTGATCCTTTTCGCAGTTTACGCAGCACCGACTCGCGCATTTGCTGGGTCATATCGCCATGCAGCGCCTCAGCCGCATAACCGCGCGCTTGCAAGGCATCGGTCAGTTCCGCCGCGCCGATTTTGGTACGGGTGAAGATCAGCACCGAGCTAATATCTTCCGTATCCAAAAGTCGGGAGAGAGCTTCCAACTTTTGATGCGACGGGACAACGTACAACCGTTGCGTGATCTGCGGGATGCTCAGCTTGTTCGGCGCGATCAGAATTTCGCGCGGGTTATTCATAAATTGTTCGGCCAAACGACGCACAGGCGGCGACATGGTGGCGCTGAATAAGGCCATCTGCCGCTTACCCGAAATCTGGCTCAGAATCCACTCGACATCTTCCTGAAAGCCCATGTTCAGCATTTCGTCGGCTTCGTCCAGCACGACATGCGTCACGGCGTCCAATTTGAGCGTGCCGCGTCGCATATGATCCATGACACGTCCAGGGGTACCGACTACCACATGCACGCCCTGGTCGAGCCGCCCGATTTGTTTGCCAATCGAGACGCCGCCATAAACCGGGAAGGCGTGAATCCCCAGATTCTTGCCATAGCGGTAGATCGCTTCCGCAACCTGAATCGCCAGTTCGCGGGTGGGCGTCAGGACGAGTGCCTGCACTTCGCGGCGCTTCGGGTCAATTTGTTGCAGCAAGGGCAGCGAAAAAGCCGCCGTTTTGCCGGTGCCCGTCTGGGCTTGCCCGATCACGTCCTGGCCGTTGAGCATCAGGCCAATCGTTTGGGCTTGAATCGGCGTAGGCGCTTCGTAGCCGAGCGCCGTAATTGCTTCGAGAAGGGGCGCTGAAAGCCCCAGTTCGCTAAAGGTGTTATTCATCGAAATCCAATCTTGAGACATTTCCGATCCACTATTATACACCAACATCTACTGTCGGTCTTGTCCCAATTTGGCGTTCCTACAGAGTTCTGACGCAGTTATGGCAACGGAGTAACATCCGCTTTGCCAAGCACTTCGGCCACCGTATCAAGCAGCGTTTTGGCGCGAAAGGGCTTCGCCAAAAAGCGCGCCGCGCCCGATTGCAAGGCCTGCTCGGAGAGTTCCGGGTTCTGGCTGGCACTCATCACCACAAGTTTGGCGTCCGGGTGACGCGCGTTTGCCACCTCCAAAACATCGAAGCCGGAAGCATCGCCTAAGTCAACATCAGTCAGCACCAGATCGAAGGTGTGATGCGTCAGGCGTTTGGTAGCCTTGCGGACGCTTCGCGCACCGCGTACTTTGTAGCCCGCCTAACGCAGCAGATCACGCACCGTTTCACGGAAAGTATCGTTATCCTCGACAACGAGGATTCGCAGGATTTCTTCAGCCACGTTACACCTCAAATTTTTGTAACAACGCCACTAGCTACACTAGTGTATAACGTTTCGGCAGAATTGGAAAAACACGTTAAGCTCATCAACAGGCACTCACTTCTCAATAAAAGAGCAAACCATGCAGCGGCGATTTCTCGTTTATGTGGTGATTATTGTTTGTGTATTCATCAGTGCATTGGGGCAGCCCCCCACACCGACCTATGCTGGCTTCACCGTTTACCTGACCTTCGATGATGGCCCTTATCCTGGCCGCACCGAGGCCGTGCTGAATGTGCTTCAAAAATATGGGGTCAAAGCGACTTTTTTTGTCAATGGTGGACGAATTGCACGCGGCCCACACACCTACGCGACGGTTCAGCGCGTGATGCGTGACGGTCATCGGCTGGGGAATCATCTGTGGCTGCATTTCAACGATATTATGTTCACAGCCAAACCGTCCACCGAAAAAATGGTTGATCAGTTCAATCAGACGGAACACATGATCCAGGAAGCACTTGGCACGGAACTCTGGCAGCAGTACAACAGCCAGCCGAAAATCTTTCGCTGGCCGGGCGGCTCACCGTTCCCAATGCCGGGGATGCCGAACGTCATCAGTTACAACTGGCACGCCACATCGGGTATGAATCCGACGGTACAGCACGCGATCAATAATGTACTGTACGGTTTGCCAGAAGCACATGAATATGGGGTTTATGCGTGGGGTGATGGGGCCATTGTGCTGTTTCACGATACAGTGCCGAACACCGCATTGGCACTGCCCGCCATTATCGAGAATTTGCGGGCACACGGCGCGACTTTCGGCGTGCTGCCGCGCCCCGGTGATCAACCTGGGACAGTGATCGCGGAACTGGGCGGTGTCCCACCCTGCGCGCATCAACCCGGCAACTGCTTCAAGGAGAATCAGATAGGCGTGCTGCCGCCCAAATAGATAGACCTGAAAGCGCCGCCAGTCAGTTCAGGTTAATGCTTCGACTTGGCCGTTTCCGTCTCTTTCTGACGGCTCGACTGTACCTTCTCATACTCTGAGACGCGCTCCGCCCACCGGTATTTCTCCATCAGGCGCTGCCATACGGGAGATACCTCATGGGAGGCGTTGTATTCATAGTATTTGTTATAGGCTTCGCTCAGCGTGCGCGACGGGCCCAGATCGAGAAATACCAGAAACTTGATGAAGTCCTGCATCGGCTCATCTTTAAGCTGCCCGGCTGTGATTTTGTGGTTTGCCATTTGTTTAACGCTCGCTAGTATACGATCAGAACCCCTATTATAGCACGCTTTTTGAAGTATTGTAAAATGTTTTATAATAGTTGGCTGGTTGTACGGTGAGATGCCGCTCAGAACGTCAGGTTGGGTGGGCCAACCCAGTAGTCTTCTTTGGTGGCAACCGGTGAGAGTTTTGCCAGTGTTGCCTTAAAAGCCTGATTAAACTCGCCTGCGGTGGTATAACGGTCCCGAACATTTTTTGCCAGACTTTTCATCAGGACTTCTTCTAAAGCGGGCGGAAAGGTGGACGAAAGGTGACGCGGCAGCGGTGGCTGCTCTTTGACGTGTTTATAGGCGACTTCCTGCGGCGTGGCCGCATAGTAGGGCAGGCGTCCCAGTAACATTTCGTAGATGACTAAACCGAGCGAATACACATCACTGCGCCGATCCAGTGGGTAGTCCATCACCTGTTCGGGCGACATATACTGCGGCGTCCCCAGACTGGTGCCGCGCGTGGTGAGATTCACGTCCGATTTGACTTTGCTCAATCCGAAATCAGCCAGATAGACATGATTACCCGTTGTGCGCGCTTCGATCAGGATGTTGCCCGGTTTAATATCGCGGTGAATGACGTTGTGATCGTGAGCATAGTCGAGTGCATTTGCCACCGAGTCGAGAATTTGGGCGGCGCTGTGCGGTGAAAAGCGGCGGCGCGTTTGCATCTCAAAGAGCGATGGCCCGCGTACCAGACGCATCACCAGATACAGCAAACCATCGGCCTGACCATAATCGTAGACGGGCAAAATATTGGGATGGTCAAGTGTCATCAGCAGATAGGCTTCACGCTCAAAACGTTGGCGATATTCCCCCTGTGTGCTGTACTCTGGACGCAGCACTTTGATCGCCAATGACTCATCGACTGCCGGGCCATGCGCGTAATGAATCGATCCCATGCCCCCGACAGAAATACAATTGCCGATGGTGTAACTTGCAAGCTGCTGACCAACCAATTTTTCCGCGAACATAGGCTTACCTTGCTAGACGTGCTGCCAATTCAGGCCAATCATACATCGTTTTAGGCGTGATTGAGATCGCTTTTTTATTCCGAAGTGCTGTGATTTATTCACTTTGCGGAACGGCGTCAATAGGGGACTCGTTGCGGTAAGTGACCATGCCCGGCTTACCGCCCTTGATCTTGCGAACATGCCGCCGTTCGGTCACATCAACGAGTGCGTGGCCTTCGGTTCGGGCGGCGCTGTAGTAGGCTGCCAGACCCGCCGCACGCTGCAATACACCCGGTTTGACTGCGCGGCCATTGCTCTTGATGATCACATGCGCGCCGGGGACACCATGCACATGCAGCCACAAATCTTCGGGGCGGCCTTTGGTGAAGGTCACATCTTCATTTTGACGAGAGTTGCGCCCTACCCAGATCACGATGCCATCCGGCGTTGTCACTTTGAGCGGGCCGCTCTTTTGACCTTTTGGCCGCGCGGTTTTTGGCCCCTGCCAGTAGCCGCCCGTCTGCAATGCGTCCTGCACTTCGCCGATCTCCGGCCAATTGCTGGCTAAGGCCAGATCGCTGCGAAGTTGATCGAGGTAATCCAATTCCTGCTGGGTGCCCTTGATCAACGCCGGGACTTCGGCCATCGCGCGTTTGGCATGTTCGTAGTCGGCGAAATATTTCTTGGCATTATCCAATGGTGAGATTTTCGGATCGATTTTGATCTCCAGCGGCGGCAAATCAAAATCGTATTGGGCGCTGAGGACAGTTTGCCCCGCTACAATTTGATAGTGATAGGCCAGGATCAGTTCGCCACTCTGACGCAAGCGTTCGCGCTCGGATTCGTCACGTTCGGAGCGGTGTAGAGCGTCAAGTTTGCGCTGAATCTTTTCACGCGCCTCGTCCAGCACCGCAAAAACGGGCTGCTTGGCGGCATCGTAGGCTTCGATGCCGACAGGTGCGCCGTAGAACTGCGATAACGCCTCGTTGATCGACTCGACAGACCGCCACCCTTTCATAAAGGTGATTTCATAGACTGAGTAGGAGGTTGTGAGTCCGCTTTCCTGGGTGATACCGGGCTGCCAATCGTGTGCCAAAAGAGGGGTAATTAGCTCTTGAACGCTTTCGTACAGGTCGCCCGGTTCAATCGTGCTGGCTTTAGCGTCGAACCTGCCCGCCGCGCGATAGATCGTCTCCTTTGCCAGCATCGGACTGAAACCGAGAATCGCATCGGTCAGGGAACGCCAGGCAGGGCGTGTTGGGTCAAGGGCGAGTCCGGCGCGCAAACTGTCCAGCGTGATCGCCGACGGTTCGTATTTGTTGGTTTGGGGTGGTGGCGGCACATACTCATGTCCCGGCAAACTGAGTCGCACGCGATTATCCTGCGGCCCGACACGACGCAAACAATCCATGATCAGGCCATCGCGTACCAGCAGAATGTTGCTGCGTCGTTCCATCGGCTCAACGATCAGCGTAAACACGCCTTCTGCGCCATGAAACACGATCTCAACAACACGTTCATAGGGCGGCTGACGGATCGATTCAATGCGGGCGTCCTCGATGTTGCGGCGCAGCATCAGACCAAGCGGCGTAGAGGTTTCGATCCCGCGTCGCAGCTTATCGGGCACGATCTGAATGCGGGCGGTTTGGGAATCGGCACTGATCATCAGGTAATGGCGGTGGTGGCCGCCGTATACTTCAAAGCCGAGTGAGTCATTGCCCAGTTCGAGCGTGTCCTGCACTTTGCCGCCCAACAATTTTTCGTTCAGTTCATCCACGACAGCGGCAATCGTGAAAACATCAAAGTTCATGGTTTAGGTGGCTTCTGTCCTTCAAGTTTTTCTTGAATATAGTCGGGGCATAATTCTTCAACGACAATTTTCAATGCGTCAAGGTCTTTTTTCGCTTTTGTCCAATCGGTATCGGTGGAGGCAACAATCGGCGGCCTCGGTTCGTGTTTGAGCGCGACGGCAACAAACGTGCGATCATTTTTCAAAGGCGCAAGAGAAGCGGGCACTTTGGCACAATTTTCTGTGTCGTCCCACTCTATGGCTAGCTCGATAAGCCGCTTTTCTCGTGGTGCTGTTTCGAGTCGCCGCAACCACGAAAAGCCAACCCCATCTTTGGGCATATTGCGACGGTACTCACGCAGAATACGCTGCATATCGTCCAGGACAAGATGATCGGTACTGTCCACAAAAGCACGCAGCCAATCAAAGCAGCGTTGCACACATTTTAATTCAGTTGCGGTCAGGTTATCAGGGTTTTTATCGACGTTTGCCCACACATTGGTATCGACCACAGAATCAGGCATTCTCGGTTAGCTCTTGGCGACGCCGTTCCAGACCTGCTTCGATCATCGCTTCCATGTCCGTTTCTATATCGCCAAAGAAGTTTTCAGGCCAATTGCTGATACGACCATAACTGTCTACGTTTACTGGTTCTGCGATTGAGCCTTCGGGCGTTGGCTTGCAAAAATACGTCTTGATGTGTTCGGGGCTGGCAAATTCGGATTTGCGTTCTGCAATGCGCCGTTGCAAGCGTCGCAGCAGGTGTTCACTGTGGCTTTCGATGATCAGTTGAAGATTGCGCTTCTCAGCAACTTCCAAGAACAGATCAGCAAGTATGGCCTGTGCTGAGGGGTGTAGGTGAATTTCGGGCTGTTCGATCAGGATGGTTGAGCCTTCGGGTGCGAAAAACAACAACGTGATGACGGGCAGAACTTGAGAAACACCGAAGCCAATATCGATCAGAGAACTCTCTGTTTGATTTTGATTCATTGTGACGCGCGGTTCGTAGTACCGCTTGTCTAGGGAGTCGATCTTAAACTTCGTTACCAAGCCCATTTTGACCAGCCATTTAGCAACATTCTGAATTGTTGCCGTGTTTGCGGTGCGCTCAGCAGCAAGCAATACTTCAATAGTTTTCTCGCCTTTTGTTCCGATCTTATAGGGTGCAGTCCCCCGCCAAAGGTAGTTTCGTTTGGGGTGGTCGCGTAATGGCCCTAAATAATTGACGCTGCTGACGATCTGCTCAAATGCACGATTAAATGGAGTTGGATCAACGCCAATAGCGTGGGCAGCAAATAGATTCGGGGAGATTGCGTAACAGCTTTCTATCTCAATCGGCTCCGGCAAATCCGAAACCGAAAGCTGAGAAGCAACTTATTTTCCATTTCATGTATAGTAAAATTGATAATTATAGCATAAGACACCATCCCAATATAAATCAAGCGACAGTGGAACACTGCTTCGAGTTCTTGCCGAATAAGCTAAGTTAACGATCCGAGCGTTTCCGTTTATAGTTGCCCACTGTACTGAGTAGGTTATTAGATCAACTTTAGCCCCCTTTTTTTTTCGGGGTATAGCCATCACTCGCTCACGTGGTAGCCATTCCAGCGCGATTCCAATTTGTTGTGTTTCGTCGTGTTTAAATACCAAATCACCATAGCTGCCCAAATCCACCAAATCGGTAGCATCGCCACCACCCAAGTTGATTGGCTGATACCTGTCGAAGCCGGTAGCCGTCTGCTTGAGCAATAGCAACGCATCCAAGATACTCGTTTTGCCAGAACTATTCGTGCCGAACAGGATATTGATGTTCGACAAATCCAGATCGAGTTTTTGCCAGTTCCGAAAGTTTTCCAACCGAATCTTCGTCAGCATGAATATACCTTGTTATCAACATTACCAACACTGAAATTTACCACAATCCTAATATGGCGGATTATAATCCTTTTTCCGACTAGGAGACTCGTATGCCAATTGATTGGATGTCTGAGGCGAAAGCCATACAGGATGAACTCATCGCGCGCCGTCGTGATTTTCACCAGCACCCGGAGATCGCGTTTCAGGAAGTTCGCACGTCCGGGATCGTCGCCAAAACGCTGACCGATCTCGGTTTGGAAGTGCAGACCGGGATCGGCAAAACCGGAGTCGTGGGCATACTGGATGGCGATCAGGATGGGCCAACGGTACTTGTGCGCTGCGATATGGACGCGCTGCCCATCGCCGAAGCCAATACTGCCGAATACATTTCCACAGAAGCGGGCAAGATGCACGCCTGCGGCCACGATGGACACACGGCGATTGGCCTGGGCGTGGCGAAACTGCTCATGGCGAACCGTGACAAAATTGCGGGGCGAATCAAGTTTGTGTTCCAACCCGCCGAAGAAATCGCGCGCGGCGCACAGGCCATGATCGATGATGGGGTGCTGCAAAATCCAGCACCACAAGTAAGCCTCGGCTTGCACCTCTGGAACGATCTGCCACTCGGCAATGTGGCCGTTGTTGATGGGCCGATGATGGCGGGCGCAGATGTGATCAAGATCACGATCAAGGGCAGCGGCGGCCATGCGGCACTGCCTGAACAAACACACGATCCGATTGTGGCAGGCGCGCAAATCATTTCGGCGCTGCAAACGATTGTCAGCCGAAATGTGAGCGGCGTCGATACGGCAGTCGTCTCGATCACCATGTTTCATGCTGGCGACGCTAACAACGTGATCCCCGGCGAAGTGCAGATGCAAGGCACATTCCGCACGTTCAAGGCCGAAACGCACGATCTGGTGGAGCGCCGTATCAAGGAAATCGTGAGTGGTGTTGCCAGTGCGATGGGCTGCGAAGCCGACGTTGAAACGTGGCAGGTGACACCGCCGTTGGTGAATGACGCTGCGACGAATGTGCGCTTGCGTCGTGCTTTCGGGAAGATCGATCACAATGTCGACCTGAATCTGTTCGATAACGTGCGAACCATGACCGCCGAAGATATGGGTGTTTTCCTGAACCATGTGCCGGGGAGCTTTATTTTTGTCGGATCGGCCAATGCGGAGCGCGGCCTGAACTTCCCACACCATCATCCGCGCTTCGATTTTGACGAGGCGGCTTTGCCAATGGGCGTGGCGCTGCTATGTACTGCCGTTGCTGAATACGTGATGCTGGAAGCTGGCTAATGCCGCAGTCGAACATCTTCAAATGGCGCGGCGGCGAGGGCTGGCTGATTCTGGCCGGAGGTGGCGAATCGGGTGATGAGATCGAATCGAATGCGCTCTCGAAGGTGGCCGCAGGCGATCCGCTGGCATATATCTGGGCGGCCAGCGATGTTGAAAAGGCGGATGAGCATTTATCGGCACTGGATGAACTCGGCGCACCGACAGGCTATCTGGTCGATGTGCTAAGCGAAGACGACGATACGATCCGCGTGCAGTTGGCACAGGCCGGTTTGATCGTCCTGGGAGACGGCCCTAACGTGGGGATGTTGCGTTCGGGGGTAGTTGGCGCGGCCATTGATGGAATCGGCAAAGCCTACGAACGTGGCGCGATCATCCTGGCGATTGGTGCTGGCGCGGCGGTCATGGGGCAGCAGTTTTTATCGGGCGCGGGTGATGAGTTGAAGCCGGGTTTTGGCTGGCTGGAACGGGCAATCATCCTGCCGAACTATATTCCAGAGGAAGATGCCGGACGGATGCGTGCTGCGCTGCTGAAACAGCCGGAGTATTTCGGGCTGGGACTTGGCGAACATTCAGCGTTGGCCTTTCACGCCGACGGCACGGTTGAGACATGGGGCGAACGCAAAATTAGTGTGATATTGGGCGCGGCTTTCATTGAAGACAATGACGATGTTGATGACGATGCGGAACAAGAGGACAACTGAGACATGCCAGCGACGATTCTAGTCGGGACGCAGTGGGGCGATGAGGGCAAAGGCCGCGTTGCCGATTGGCTGGCCGCGCGTGCCGATGTAGTGGCGCGCTTCGCAGGTGGCGATAACGCAGGGCATACCGTCCGCGTGGGGGATAACACGTTCAAGCTGCACTTGATCCCGTCGGGTATTTTGCATGAGCAGGTAGTGTGTGTGTTGGGCGCGGGAACTGTCGTCAATCCGCTGACGGTTCTACGTGAAATTGCTGATCTGCAAAAGGGCGGCGTGTATGTGACCCCGGCGCGCTTGGTGATCGATCCGCGCGCGCATATCATCACCCCCGCGCATATCGCATTGGATGGGGCAAACGAGCGCGCACTTGGCAAGGACGCGATTGGCACGACAAAACGCGGGATCGGGCCAGCCTACACCAGCAAAATGGCACGCACCGGAATCCGCGCACATAACCTGACCGATCCCGAAAAATTTGGCGATCTGATCGAACGGGCGATTGAAGACGGCAATCGTACCCTGACGGCGATTTATGGACAACCGCCGATTGAGAACATCAAGGAAAAAGTGGGGGAGTATGTCGAGGCGGCGCGACAGCTTGCCCCGTTCATTCGAGATGGCGTGACGCTCGTTCAGGAATCCCTTGAGGCGGGCAAGCGGTTGTTGTGCGAAGGCGCACAGGGCACACTGCTGGATATTGATCACGGAATGTATCCGTTCGTGACCAGTTCTGCACCAACAGCGGGCGGGGCACTGACCGGGTTAGGCTTTGGCCCCGGCTATGTGGATCGGGTGGTCGGTGTGACGAAGGCATTCAGCACACGAGTCGGAAGCGGGCCGTTCCCCACCGAATTGGATAACGACGTGGGGGATCGGCTGCGCGGCACGGGTGAAAACCCCTGGGATGAATTTGGTACGACGACAGGACGGGCGCGGCGCTGTGGCTGGTTGGACGCGGTGATTTTGCGGTACGCGGCACGCATTAACGGCCTGACCGAACTGGTGATCAACAAATTGGATGTGTTGAGCGGCTTCGATGAACTCAAAATCGCGGTGGGGTATGAGGTCGATGGCACGCCAATCACTACCATGCCTTACGATCTGGAGGTTTTGGCACGCGCTGAACCGGTTTATGATACACTCCCCGGTTGGCACGAAAATATTATGGGTATCACGATGTTAGAGGATTTGCCCGACGCCGCACAAAATTACATCACGCATATTGAGCGCGTGGTTGGTGTGCCGATTCGTTCGATTGGGGTGGGTCCGGCACGCGATCAGGTGATTTTAGTCAATGGCTGACGAAACGAATAATACCTACAGCTACCGCATGGAAAAGCCTGTCGATTACGTCCCGCAGCGGGTCGTATCGCTAGTGCCGAGTGTGACCGAAACGCTGTTCGATCTGAACATTGGTGAGCGCGTTGTGGGCGTCACTGACTATTGCAAATACCCGGCGGATAAAGTGGCGGCGCTGCCCAAAATCGGCGGCACGAAAAACCCGGACATCGAAAAGATCGTCGCATTGCGTCCCGATCTGGTCATTATGAATCGAGAGGAGAATCGCGCTGAGGACGCCGCCGCCCTGAAAGCCGCCGGGATCGCTACCTGGGTTACGCAGCCGAACACCGTTCGTGAAGCGATTGAACTGTTGTGGACGATCATGGATGTATTCGAGTCACCGTCGATGGTGGCGCGTGTGCGCCTGATCGAGATCGCCTACGAGTGGACACTCGGCGCAGCACTGGAAGTGACACCGCGCAAGGTGTTCGTCCCAATCTGGCGCGATCCCTGGATGACGATCAACGCGGATACTTATGTGCATGATTTATTGCGGGTGTGTGGCGCGGCGAATGTCTTTGCCGAACGTGAACGCCGTTTCCCGCTGGCCGCTGACCTGGGCTTGGAAGCGCCGATCCCGGCAAATGATCCGCGTGTGGTGGATCGGGACGTGCGCTATCCACGAATCACACTGGATGAAATCGTAGCCGCCCAACCAGAAGTCGTATTATTGTCCGATGAACCGTACTTATTTACTGAGGCAGATGCCGAAGAAATCTCCAGATTAGATATTCCGGCGGCCAGGACGGGCGAAATTCACCTGGTTGATGGAAGCGTTCTGACCTGGCATGGCACGCGGCTCGCCTATGCGCTGCGCGATTTGCCGCCGCTGCTGGGAGCGATTCTGACATCATCTACCTCATAAGAGTTGATCTATTCAGGATTTGGAGCGATTATGGCTGGTCATGTAACGCAGAATACGCCGTCCAAAAAAAATGTTGTTGATCAAGTCGGTGAACGTCTTGTAAAACTTGAACTCCTGATTTATGGCGTGGTTGGCGTGGCTGTCCGAATTATTCTTCGTTTTGTGTTATATTTGATAACTTTTCCGCTCCGGGTTCTCATCGGAATTTTACGCTTTGTATTCGGCAATCCGATATGGATGCAGGAATTCTTTTTATTCAACGCCAGGCGACGGCCCGTACTGAATTTCCCACCTGAAGATAGGCTCCCGGCGCCTCCTGACGATCTGTTGTCGGAATCCTACAAAGGGTGGATAGCAAAACTCGAGAGTCGGATTACTTCAAAGGACTCTAAAACGGGACAATCACATAGCGATTTCATTCTTCAAGCAGATTTAGAAAAGCATCCGGCCGGCAAAATTGGGATACTCAAGAAGGATATTGATGACCTAAATCGAGAACTGCTCCCTGTTTACCTGGAACATGATTATCGAGCGAAACGCTATCAGAATATTTACTACCACTATCAGTGGGCATTTCTGCTTCTGGCATTTATGACCACGTTTATCGCTACACTTACCGTATTTGCCAGTCCTGCGAGTCTTAATTCACCCACTGTAGTAGCCAATTCCACATTGTCGGAGAGCCTCAGCAGCCCGACACCAAACCCTTTACAGGGGCAGATTACCAATAAAGGCGTTGCCGGTTCAGGTAATACCGATATAGCGCGCATCTTGGGCGTGCTAACCACTGCCGCAGGCGCAATTGCCACATTCTATGGTACGTTGAACAGCCGAAGACGCCCTCAAAAGGAATGGTATCGCAATCGTCGAATCTCGGAGGAACTGCGTAAACATTATTTCCTCTACTTGGCACACCTGCCACCCTTTGATACAGGAGATCGCTACCGCAATTTGCGGCCTACCATTGGTAAAATTTCGGAACTGGAATGAGCAATGACAGACGCGAAAGATAAATCTGTACCTGCATCGATGTACCTGAGAGGGGAGCATACGGCGGATGACCGCTATAGCCTGTTGCAAATTTACGGGTCAAAACGGCTGAACGGGCAGCGTGAATACTACGCAAACCGCTTGCATGAGTTCAAGGTTAATTCGGATTTGACCTTTACCCTGGGGCTTGGCCTAACCGGTTTAGGAACTATTTTGGCTGCATTGGGGGCCGTTTTAGTGGGTTTTCAGCAGATCTACGACTGGGAGCGGCAAAGCGCCCTCTATGAAGATGCCAAACGGGGACTCAAGCAGATCAATGATAATCTCTTTTTGGATGAGAACAATCCTCCTAACGAATGGAAAGATGAACTCATCAACACCGTAAAAACGACAGAGAGCATTCTCCAAACCGAAACCGATCAATGGGGCCAACCCGCCTTTGATACAACACCCCAGAGTTTGGATGATTTTATTAGAAGCTATACCAAGCAGCGAACGTTGACGGATGAACAGCGAAAGAAGATTGACGATTTAATGACTCAGGTGCGAAAGATCGTGGAAGCTAAAGACGGCGGATAATCTAATTCAATGTTTATACACCGCATGTTATAATAAAATCCAGTGTCTAACGATAAACGGTTGAGGTTGTATGGTACTACGGAACTTGATGCGCCGCGTGGTCGGCGATCCCAACGAACGCGACGTTCGCCGCCACCGCCAGACGGTTGAGGATATCAAAGCCCTCGAACCAGAAATAAAGGCGCTCAGTGACGAAGAACTGCGCGCCAAAACGAAAACGTTCAAGGCACGCCTTGAAGAAGGCGAAAGTCTGGACGATCTGCTGACCGAAGCCTTTGCCGTCGTGCGTGAGGCCTCGGTGCGAACGATTGGCCTGCGTCATTTTGATGAGCAGATGATCGGCGGAATCGTGCTGCATCAGGGCAAGATCGCCGAAATGAAGACGGGCGAAGGCAAGACGCTGGTTGCCACCCTGCCACTGTACCTGAACGCATTGCTGGGCGAAGGCGCGCATCTGGTGACGCCAAACGACTACCTGAGCAAGGTCGGTTTGCAGACGATGGGCCCGATTTATGTGCTGCTTGGCCTCACTGCCGCCGTGATTCAGAATTCGGCTGCCGATCAGTCGCGTGGCTCGTTCATTTATGATCCGACATTCCAGGCCGATGACGAACGCTATCAGAACCTGCGTCCGGTCACACGCCGCGAAGCCTATGAAGCCGATATTACCTATGGGACGAACAACGAGTTCGGCTTCGACTACCTGCGCGATAATATGGTTCGCAGTGCCGAAGAAATGGCACAGCGCGGCCACGCCTACGCCATCGTGGACGAAGTGGACAATATCCTGATCGATGAAGCGCGTACTCCGCTCATCATCAGCGGGCAGGCCGATAAACCAAGCGATTATTACGGCGTCTTCGCGCGTATTGTCAAGAAAATGAAGCCAAGCAACCCGGATACCGTCGATGATAAAGATAAGACGGTCATCCCCGACGGCGACTATGTTGAAGATGTCAAGACGCGCACGGTATATCTGACCGATGCGGGTGTTGAAAAGGTTGAAGCTGCGCTCAAATCGGTGAATCTGTTGCAGGGTGAAGATATTTATCACCCCGACAACTCGGATATGATCCCGTACCTGGATAACAGCTTGCGCGCGCATGTGACCTATCATCTTGACAAGGATTACATGATCGAAAAGGGTCAGGTGATCATCGTCGATGAGTTCACCGGACGCCCGATGTATGGCCGCCGTTTTAGCGAAGGACTGCATCAGGCGATTGAAGCCAAAGAGAACGTCAAGGTTCAGAACGAAAACCTGACGCTGGCGACGATCACCTTCCAGAACTACTTCCGCATGTACGACAAACTGGCGGGCATGACCGGAACGGCCATGACCGAAGCGGACGAATTTGAGCAGATTTATAAGCTGGAAGTGACAGCCATCCCGACGCATCGCCCCACCGTTCGTGACGACCAGGACGATCTGGTATACATGACCGAAAAGGCGAAATGGGATGCGGTGGTCAACGAGATCAAAGAACGTGTCACGCGCAATCAACCGGTGTTGGTAGGTACTGTCGCCATTGAGACCAGCGAACATCTCAGTCGGCTGCTGGACAAGGCCAAAATCCCGCATAACGTCCTGAACGCCAAGCAGCACGAACGGGAAGCGATCACGATTGCCCAGGCGGGTCGTCCGGCAACGGTCACGATTGCGACGAACATGGCGGGGCGCGGTGTCGATATTTTGCTGGGTGGCAACGCTGATGGTCTGGCACGCGAAAAACTGCGTCACCAGGATATTGAAGTCACCGAGGCGACACCGGAGCAGTGGCAGGCCGTGTTAGGTGAAGCAAAGGGCGAAGTCGAGCGGGATCGGGCTATTGTCATTCAGGCAGGCGGGTTGCACGTCCTGGGTACGGAACGCCACGAAGCACGGCGCATCGACAACCAGTTGCGCGGACGTAGTGGCCGTCAGGGCGATCCGGGATCGTCGCGCTTTTATCTGTCGCTTGAAGACGATCTGATGCGTCGCTTTGGCGGGGATCGGGTCAAGGGCTTTATGAAGTGGGCGGATATGCCCGAAGATCAGCCGATTGAACACAAGCTGATCACGTCCTCGATTCAACAGGCGCAAATTCGCGTTGAAGGCTACAACTTCGATATTCGCAAGCGCGTGCTGGAATACGATGATGTGGTCAACAAACAGCGTGAAGTGATCTACGCCCAACGCCAGGAAATTTTGCACTCGGATGATCTGCGCCAGAAGATTGAGCGCATGAGCGCCGACGAAATCGAAGCCCTGGTCGAAACCTATCTGCCCGACGGCAAAGATAGTGACCGCGAAACATGGCAGCCCGAAGAACTATACCGGGCGGCACTGGTTCTGTTCCCTGTGCCGGAGCATATCAAGCCCGATAACTGGGATCAGATGAGCGCCGATGATGTCAAGCTGGAACTGACCAAAGGCGCGTTGGAAGCCTATGATGCCGTTGAGCAAAAACTTTCACCGTCGATCATGCGTGTTGCTGAACGTCAGGTCATGCTGCGTGCGGTAGATAACTTCTGGGTGCGCCACCTGACCGATCTGGATATGCTGCGCGAAGGGATCAACCTGGTGGCGATTGCACAGCGCGATCCGTTGGTCGAATACAAGCGTGAAGCCTTTGCCATGTGGCAGGATTTGCAATCGCAGATTCAGCAGCAAGTCGTTCAACTGATTTACCGCGTCGAATTAGCCCCGCAGCAGCCTACACCGCAGAGCAATACGCTCAATGCGCGCAATGTGCGAGCCGCGTTGGGCGCAATTGGCGGCAATGCGCCGCGCGCTTTACCTGCTCAGGATGCTGCTCCGGAACCCGTGCGTGCGGATGCCTGGGACAAGGCGGGACGCAACGATCCGTGCCCGTGCGGGAGCGGCAAAAAGTTCAAGAACTGCCACTATCCGATCATTCAGGCACAGAAGCAGACGATTGCCCAGGGTGATGTGAAAAAGACGGTTGGCAAGCGGCGGCGTTAGATTCTTTGGCCTGGGACGCAAGTCCCAGGTTGCTTCCCACAGTGTTCAATGATCAATAGGGCAGCATCAAAAGCTGCGTCT
>JBBSEU010000096.1:0-18577 GCA_038239365.1 Aggregatilineales bacterium | reverse complement strand
TTCGCGTGGTCTACCGCCGGCTTTGGCCGCTGGAATGAGCGCTTCCAGAATTGCCCACTCTTGCTCCGTTAAATCACTAGCATATCCTTTTGTTGTCATTTCCTCAGTTTACCGCATCATTCCGCTTTTCGGACAGGCTCTCAATGAACGGACTGAGACGCCCTTCAATGATTTGCACTTTCCGACGGACATCGTGCTGATAGTGGTGCTGTAGCACATACTTTACAAGCTAAGCTTGCGCGATTTATTCGAACGACTAGTACTCATTTAGATTTTTTCTCGCAGGCGTTGCGGAGTAATCGCATCATCGGCAGTGGCACTGCAGCACGCTTACGCTGAGTGCTTAACTGCATCCGTGTTTTCGCGGAACTTCGCGTTTACCGTTTGAGAAGAATTTAGATCGTTTGGTGCCATTTTTGCATTTCTGCCAACCATCTGTGCAGTCCCTAATTTTGGTCGAGCCGAAAGCCGTGGCCTCTCACCGTCACCACGTATTGATGTTCTGAATCGATCTCGGCAATACGATCTCGTAAGCGGCGCACGAGCGCGTCAATCGCCTGTTCACTGACACCCTCACCGATTGCTTCCGGCCAGACCGCCTCAATCACGTTTTCGCGGGTGCAGACGCCCCCATTCGAGTCGATCAACATCTCCAGCAGCCGATATTGTGGCAAACTCAGCGGCGGATCGATTTCGCGGCTGGCAATAAATACCCGCCGCGAATCTCGATCAATCCGCAGCTTGCCGTGACCAATCAACTCCGGGGGCGCATCGTTCAGGCGCAAGGGCGCAGTCGCTTCGGATTCCACAAAGACCAGTTTAACGGCCAGGGCAATCCCGATTTCGTCACCGTCGTGCAGAACTCGTTCGCCTTTGATCTGTTGACCGTTGAGCCACGTGCCATTCTTGCTATCCAGGTCTTCAAGCACCCATTGGTCATCAATATGCTTTATTCGCACATGTTGGCGGGACACCTGGCGCTCTGGCAATAGCAGATCACACTCACTGCCGCGCCCCAGCACGGCTAGATCGGTCTGGATCGTCCAGCGTTGACCCGCTTTTTCGCCTTCGTGGATAATGAGAACTGGCCTCTCCCCGTGTTCCATTGCGCTCCATACCCTGAGTGAAATAAATAATATCTTACCACAATCGACGCATAGCGGAAATTCACTTCACGCGCCAGGCTTGATGCCATAGCACTTTGAAAATAAAACGCGGGTTATAAATCAGATAGCGTATTCCCAGACGGCGCGGCTCCTGCACGAGTCGGAACAGCCATTCCAACCCGCTGCGCTGCATCCAGGGCGGCGCTTGAGGCTTGACGCCCGCCACAAAATCGAAGGCGGCTCCAACACCGATCAGCAGACGCGCCCGCAGCACAGGTCGATAAACGCTCATCCACAGGTCTTGTTTGGGCGATCCCAACCCCACCCACAAAATATCAATCGGCAGGTTGTTCAGATGCTCAACCAGAGCCTGATTGGGTAGTTCATCAACCGAAGCGAATGGCGGCGTATAACACCCGCTGATCTTCAATGCCGGATAACGTGCTTGCAGTACCCGCGAAAGCTGCTCCGCAACGCCCGACAGCCCACCAAGGAAAAAATGGTGGTAATTTGTTTCCGCTGTTCGCTGACACAGAGCCAGCATCAGGTCAGGGCCGTATACGCGCTTGGCAAAAGGAACACCGCGACGGTGCTGTATCCAGACCAGCGGCATTCCATCGGCGGTAATCATATCCGCGCGACTCAATGCCTGAAACACGGCGGGTTGTTCGCCGGCCATCATAATGGTATAGGTGGTGCAGGTGCAGATCATGCGCGGCTGTGACTCCGCTAACCAGTTACAAAGTGTGTTCAACGCATCTTCAAACCGTTGGGCATCAACGGATATACCCAGAATATTAGTTTTGGACATGGTGACGTTGAGCCTTCAAGCGTGCCCGGAAGGTGATTGGCTGCGTCGTTGGCTGCGCGTCGCTCCATCGGAACCAATTCAGCATCGTCGCCCGCGATACCTGTGCAGGCCGTCGTTTGCGCCACATGACCGGGGCGAAGCGCATGATCTGGCGAATGAGTTGATGTCCCCGACGCGGCGTCAGAATCAAGCGCGCCGCGCAATGCAGCGCCATTAGCGGCATATTGTAGAGAAACAGATCAACTAAAAAAGCATTCTTGATCATGCTCAGATAGCGGTTGCCAATCGCCTGTATCCGTAACACTTCGTTTGGCTGACTGCCACGATGGGTAGCAACTGCATCTGGCACGTACCAGCAGTGCCAACCTGCCCGACGTGCGCGCCAATCCAGGTCGGTATCTTCGCCGTACAGGAACATATGTCGATCAAATAGTTCTCCGTCGGCGGCCACCGCTTTGATCAAGCCGATGCTGATCAATGATGCTGCGCCGGGCGTGCCGAAAACTTCTCGACTCAGGTTGAAACGCGCCTCATCGAGCAACCCATAACCGATATTGAATGCGTAACCGTCGCGCCGTAAAGCGTGCCCGGCGCTGTAAATACGTTCTGGAGTATTGCTTAGCAATAATTTTCCGATTGCCCAGCCCGCTCCGCTTTGCGTCATCATCTCGATCAGTCGTTCAATGTAATCCGGCCTCAACTGTACATCCGGGTTGAGTGGCAGATAATAATTATCCGCCTGAAAATCGCACGCCGCGATGATCTGGTTGTGGGCGCACGCAAACCCGACGTTGGCCGAATTTTTTAATAATCGAAGGCGGGGCACGTTCGCCTCTACCCATGCCACGCTGCCATCCTGCGAAGCATTGTCCACTGCAACGATTTCCAGATTGACAAAAGTTTGCGCGCGTAGGCACTCGAAACAGTCGGGCAGATCGGCACGACTGTTATAGAAGACGACCCCTACATAAACTTTTGGCATGACCGTTCAGGGCGTCAGTCGATACAAGTTGAGATTGCCCACTACCTGACCTCGTACTCCCAGCTTTTCGGGTTCAAAAACCGTGAACACAGCCACGCCCTGATCGGCAAAGCGGCTGAAAAGTGTCTGGAACGGTTGGCTAAAAATATCCCTGATGAGCGTTGGATATGCGTAAAAACGAGCAAGCGTCTCCCGATACCAGACCTGATTAAACATGCGCGTATCGATCACGGCCACGTCCGTGCGCCGACGACTCACCGCCTGCCCATACCACAGCGCGAAAGTGGTGCTGTCCGTTTCACTGAACACGATGGCGTTCTGGGGCAGCGCGTCCATCACACGCTGAGCAAATACATCGGCTTCAACATTATTTCGGAGGCTTTGTCCGGCATAATTGCCCAGCGTCGCATAACCGATCACGACACTCACCACCAAACAGATGCTGATCGGCACAAAAGCGCCTATCCGAGGAAGTGCTTTTGTCAGGCTTTCGATCACGCTCAGCAAGCCGACGCCAAAACAGATCGCCAGAAACAAACAGGTTGTCAGCAGATAGGGAAATGTCCCGGTCACGTAGTACATTGTCACAAACTGAATGTTTGCCAGCACTGCCACAAGCATCGCTAAAGCAATCGCCCGGCGCGTGTCCCATAGAGTCCAGAAGCCGTAAACGCTTAGCAGGATGCCCGGCAGTGTGAAATCCTTCAGGATCATCTGCGCCAGAAATGCGATGCGCTCCGGGAAAATACCCCATTGCAGTGATGTTCGATAGGGCGCTCCGGTAACGACCCACAAAAAGCCCGATAACGTGGACGGATCGCCCCAATTACTGGTAGCGGAGCGGTTCGCCTCAAGTGGTAATATTAAAAATATAGATAGGCCGATCAGCACACCCAGCCCAACCGGAAGCAGTGCGCGCAGCGAGTACCAATCGCTAAAGGCCAGCGTCAATAGAATGAAGGCCGCCGAAAAAATGATCGTGGCATGAGCGCCCAGACCCGACCCAAGCACGATCCCGAACAGCAGCCCAATCGCCCAGAAGCGGCGCATTGACCGCTTGATCCAGGTATCATGCAGCCATAACCCGATCAGAATTGCCGACGCCGCAAAAAAGCTGCCGAACGTATAAATTTCGGTGAGCAAGGCCTGACTCCAGGCCAGCGGTGTGACCCCATAAACCAGACCCGACAGGGTTGCACAGGCGATTGCCAGCCGATCCGAGGCGGTACTCATCAGTCGATAAGCGATCAGCGTCACGAACCCGGCGGTCAGTGCCCCGGCCAGCGCCGAGAGCCGATTGGTACGGGCGGCAATCGGGCCATCTTGCAGCGCGATTGCCAGCCGTGCAGCCAGCATATAGGTTGGGTAGCCGGGTGGGTGAGGGATACCTCCCGTATACGCGGCTGTCGCCAGATCGCCTTCATCGTGCAGCCAGGTCAGCCCCGGCGCAGCCGTACTCAGGTACAAGATCAGCATCAATATTGCCACCAACCCGCCAGCCACCAGCGACGAAACCGAAATCTTGCGATAGTGCATGATATAGTTTGGGAGCAATCTCAGATACAAAGGTGCTGTTACTTTCCGTGAAACTATCTTATCTGAAATTTGCGGGAATAGTCGCCGCCTTGTGTGGCCTTTGGCTGACGGCATGTTCAACCGCTCCGACAGCCGGACTTACCAGTACGCCCTCTGTTTCAGTGCCCAGTGCTTTGCCGTTGAGTCTGCTCACCCCCGGCCTGACGGCCACCTTCGACACACCCGGTATCCCGATTCGCCTTGAGAATACGCGCCTGTCGATGAGTGTGGGGGTTGCTACGGCGAACGGCGCGCTCGATCAACTGGAACTGCCAGCCATTCAGGCAGGCTACTGGCCGCAGTCCGCCGCGTTGAATACCGGTGGAAAGACGGTCATTTTTGGCTTCGCGGTGACAGGCGTTTTCGATGCGCTGTCGAAGCTGGTCACAGACGATACCCTGCTCGTGACCGATCAGCATGGTCTGACACGCGCATACCGTGTCACAACGGCAGCCCCAGCACATGATTTGGCCTCAGCAGTCAACGCGCCCGGCGATCTGACGTTGATCAGCCTGACGATGTCGCTGCCGCAAACCTATTTTGAAGTTCACGCGGCTAGCCTTCCCTGAATTTAACGATCAGTGTGACAGGCTGCTCAAAACACGCCAACATAACCGTGAGCGTCTGATGCTCAGAGACAAAAACAGGCGATTGATCGGTATGGCCGTTCATCAGGATCGATGTTCCCAACATCTGCGTGCCCGTTGGTAAATCAATATTGACCGTCAATGGATAGCTGGCTGCCCCCGACTGCCTTTGAATCATGACCTGATAAGTCAGTGTGCCATCTGGCGCATGGCTAATCACCGACGCGGGCAATTGATAGACCCAGCGCAGTGTTTGCTCATCACCCGCCGGAATCAGCGCCAACCCTTCGAGCAGGGTGTAATCCGCGCCTTCGATTTGCTGCGGGTAGGCCGATACGATGCCTTCAACCGCCTGTTTCGTATACATTTGCTCAGCCGGAATCAGCTTCAGATTATGCGTCAGCAGCCGCGCGCCTGCCGGAGCATATAATCGTATCCAGTCCCAGTAGCAGGCGATCATGCGCTGTTCATAAGTGCCCGTGCCGCCGCCCACGTTATCGGTGCAGGGCACTTTGGGATTCGTGTTGCGGTAAAAGAGTGACACCTGAGCAAACGGCGTATCGGGATTGGTAAGGCTTATGTGGTAGGTTAGCCCCTGCTGGATGAACGGCCCCACTTTGTTGTAGCCAATATTAGTATCCACCAGTAGCAGTGTGTCGCTGTTGACCGCTGGTTTTTCGAGTTCGCCTGTCCAGCCATACTTTGAAAAGATCGTTTGAAGGTCTGGATCAGCCGCGTACAACAGCACATCGCGCCGTGCCAGCAATTCCCGAAAAGTTGCAAGCAGCGTCAGTTTGGCATCACTGCTTGAATGGCTCAAGGCCGCGCTGAGCGCATCGACGAATGGCTTCAAAAAATCTTTGGCATTCGAGTCCGCAACCGTTTCGGGCTTGATATTCCAGGCTTGCCGCATCTGTTGAAGCGCGCGTTCACCGTCCAAAGGCGTCGGGACATTGGGCAGGGTTAATGGCCCCACCGCATCAACCAGTGCCCGGATCGTATTCAGGTTCACGGCTGCGATCACATCCACCGCCTGCCCCTGATCGAGCACATATAACCGTGCTGCCGCCCGTGCCGCCGTCGGAAAATCGGGCGACCAGTTTGTATCGCGGAACACCCAGCGCGGCAAATCCATATAGAGCAGCATTGGAGCGGGCGGTACCGGATGCTGTCGCAAGCGCGCCATGTTATCTATCGCATAGCTGTTCATAAACTGGCTCTCAAGTCGGCCATCGGCATGGATTGTGATCACCGCCAGCGCCGTGATAAAGCCACCCGTCGCACGTAGTTCATCCGAGTTTTGCGCCATGACGATCACCCGATGATCTTTACCATCGGCTAACAGAGCGAATGCCCTTGGGGCGGCCTCGACAGCCGCTTCACCAAAATCGATCCCGTTATCCAGGGCACGAATCACTTTATCAAAACGATCCGACAGACCCTGTTTAGTGACCAGATCATCTCGGTAAGCCCGTAGTTTGTGCAGCCGATCCGCAATCGCCGTCCATTCGATCTGGCGGGCACTGCTCAGCAAAGCTGCCCAATTTTTGGCATCGGGTGCGCTGTAATAAGCTGCGAAAGGCCGACTTAGCGGCGTCAGCGGCTTAACAGCGGCCAGTGTTTCTTGAAGCGCGCCCGCCAGATCAGGGACTGCGCTCGGATCGCCCGGCATCAGGCGAAGCACCGGATACAAAAAGCCAACTTCACCATTCAAATTACCAAATGCGTTTGAAAGCTCAGCCAATCGTTCCGATGCCTGATCGAGGCTGGCAAACTGCACAATTGCGGAGACCTGCTGCATCAGGGCAAAACTGCGCCAGGCGACGGTCAGCACCTTGATGAGGATCAAGCCGATGATCGCCGCGATAAACAGGCGTCGTTTATTTCGGAAAAATGGCAAGTTGGGTTTTACCAAAAATAAAAGAAGGCCGACATTCGGCCTTCCAAAGATAGAAAAAGGTCAGCTTAGCGACCCGCGAAAACGCCTTTCGGCACGAAAATGGGAAAGTTCGCGCCTGTTGCAACACTGAACGCAGTCCAGGCCGCATTGGTGTAGTCGGTACAGACAAAGAAGGTTTGTCCGGCGTTGATCTGCAAGAAAGGGATCACCGATTTCAGATTAGCTTCATAATAGATGGGCGAAGTCCGCGCAACCGTCACCAGTGCCAGTGTGTTGCAAGTGCCGCTTGCCGAAGGAACGGTTCCGGCGCGTGCCGCGCCCCACGTGCCGCCCGCCAAAGCGAGTGCTGCGAGAATCATCACAATAGCCAGGGTACGAACGATGCGACCGGGGGCAAAACGCGAGATGCTCATAATCTGGTACGTCCTCATGCGTTTAGGCGTCAGGCGCAGTATAGCCTTATCGAAATAAATCTGCAAGTTACAAACAGTTGCATAACGAACGTATGACTTTGTAGCGTCTCAGCTTTTTAATCCATTGGGTACAAACCGCATCCACCATCAATGACCAGTACTGAGCCAGTCATATACTCGGCGGCGGGGCTGCACAGGAACAGGAACCCATTCGCCACAGACTCCAGCGGCTGCATGAAGCCGAGCGGAATCGCTTTGCTGGCGCGGGCGTGATAAGCTGGATCGGTATCCCACTGGCGTTTCGCCATGCCAACACTGACGATCCCTGGTGCAATCGCGTTCGCCCGAATCTTTTTGGCGGCCAGTTCGCGCGCAAAGGAGCGCATCAACTGATTCATAGCGGCTTTGCTGGTATTGTACGGGCCAATGTCCGGCCAGGGCGTCTCGGCAACCCACGATGTTGTAAAAACAAGCTGGCCCGCCACACCATCCTGAAGCATCGCGCGCGCGGCGGCCTGACCCAACAGGAACGCCGTCTTGACATTGACGGCCATCGTCTGATCCCAGTCGGCCTCGACAAAATCCAGCAGCGGCGCGGACAAAACCATCCCAACATGACACAACGCCGTATGAATGGGGCCGAATCGCTGATGTGCCGTTTCAATCAGGTGAGCCGCCGTCGCTGCCTGCGTCAAATCGCCCTGCATGTAAGCAACACGCGCCGGGTCAACCGCTGCCGCTTGCAGGCGGCTTTCAGCTTCATCGGTTGGCAGCACGTCGTTGATCGTCAGCACCGCCCCATGATCGGTCAGCTTTTTGACGACGCCGATCCCAATCGCACCACAGCCGCCCGAAATGACAAGGTGCTGCCCGGCCAACGCATCTTCACGAAATGTCATCTTCAATATCCTTAAAGTTCGAGAATGATTCCTTCGTTGGCGGCCAAAGTGAATTCCGCCAGATCAACTTCGCCGGAACGGTTCGGATGCGTGGACAGCAGAATTTTTCCCGTCCCGATGCCGACGGCGGTCAATGTTTGTGGCATGGCTGAGAAGTTCAGCGCAATCAGCCGCCGTTCGTCGCCAAGCTGCCGCACATAGACGAAGCAATCATCCGGCATATTCTCAACCGTGATATGCTGACCGATGTTGAGCGCCGGTGTCATCTGACGCAGCCTGATCAGGTCTCGTGTCAAAGAGAGCATCGAGGTTGAATCGTTTTGCTGTGCCGCGACATTGATCTGTTCGTAATCATCGGCAATTGGCAGCCACATTTCGACTCCGGCGGGGCTGAACCCGGCATTCGGGCTGCTATCCCACTGCATCGGCGTGCGCTCCGGGTCACGCCCCAGGCCAAGCCCCTTGACTCGTTTGCCCCAGGGGTCTTGCTCACGTTCCGGCGGGATCACAACATCGTGCATCCCGATTTCATCCCCGTAGTACATGGTTGGCGTTCCGCGTAAGGTGAGCAGCAGCAGCATGGCGATACGGGCTTGTTCTGCGCCGAGCTTGGTGACAATGCGGTGTTCATCATGATTGCTCAGCACATAGTTCGGCCAACCACCCTGGGGCATCGCTGCTTCGACGGCGGTCACGGCGGCGCGGACGACAGGTGCTTTCCAGGCCGCGCCGATCAGACTGAAATTGAACGGCATATGCAGTTCGTCCAGCGCCGCGCCATAGTACGTCGCCCATTCCTGCCAGTCGAAAATATGAATTTCGCCCACCGAAAAACGAGGCCGCGTCACACTGTATTCATCCAGCATCTCGCGGAATTCGCGCAGCACACCATGAATATCAGCGTGTCCCTTATCGTACAGATGCAGTTGCGAGTCGTAATCACCCAGTGACTTGTAGGGATTATCGGCCACATTCGGATTGGGTGGGTTATCGCGCAGATCGGGGTCTTTCATAATGAAATGCGCCACGTCGATTCGGAAACCATCGACGCCCCGTTCCAGCCAGAACTGCACCGCGCTCAGCATGGCGGCGCGCAGATCAGGGTTGCGCCAGTTCAGATCGGGTTGTTCGCTCAAAAACGAGTGTAAATAATACTGTTTAGTTTTTTCGTCCCATTCCCAGGCCGAGCCGCCAAAGACACTGAGCCAGTTGTTGGGTGCGCTGCCATCGGCTTTCGGGTCTGCCCAGGTGTACCAGTTTCGCTTCGGGTTATCCCGCGACGAACGCGACTCGATGAACCAGGGGTGTTGATCAGAGCTATGGTTCGGCACAAAATCGACAATGATGTGAATATTGCGGCGATGCGCTTCTTCAATCAACCGATCAAATGCCGCCAGATCGCCAAAGATCGGATCAACATCGGTGTAATTGGAAACATCATAGCCAAAATCGGCCATTGGCGACGGGTAAAAAGGCGATAGCCAGATTGCATCAATGCCCAGCGTATTGCTCAGGTAATCCAGTTTTTCGATGATTCCGGTCAGATCACCAATGCCGTCGGCGTTGCTATCCTTGAAACTGCGCGGATAAATTTGATAGACGACGCCGCGCTGCCACCACAGGTTTTGATTCTGTTGACTGTTTTGTGTTTTTTGCATATCGACTCCCAGAAGGGATTTGAGGCGAATTGAAGATGAGTGTACCGCGTCACAGGCGAACGGTGAACGATTGATTCGCGCCTAATTACGCTAATTGAAAATCGCGGTCAGAGTCGCGTCCAGATCGGCCAAACTATCCAGCACAACGGCGGGCTGATGCGCTTCCAGTTCGGCGCGCGAAAAGCTGCCGGTTGCCACCCCAATACAGCGCGCCTGAATGCTCCGCGCACACTCAATATCATCTGGCGTATCACCGATGATCACAACGCGCTCAAAGGATGTGCCCTGATAAGCGATGGCGCGTTGCAGCGCGATAGGCGGCAGCAATGTTCGATCATGGGCTTCGTTACCATAGGCACCCACTCGGAACACATTGGGATCATAGCCGCCCGCGGCCAATTTGAGCGGCGCAACCGTTTCTACATTTCCGGTCACAATGCCGAGCAGCACATCGGGACGGGCGCTCAAGGCGGCAACCAGTTCGTGCCCGCCAGGGCACGGTTCAACCGGGAAACGATGCACAATCGAGGCGAAATGTTTGCCAAGTGTCGTGTTGTACGTTGGCATCACGGCGTCAATCTGATCGCGCACTAAACCGAGCGGCGTCAGCAATTCGATCAGTGTGCCCCAATCGGTTTTGCCCCGAAACTGATGGGTTGCCAGTGTGCCGCTGCTGCCAAATAATTCCAGCATCGCGCGTTCACTGGCTTCGCGTCCCACACCCTTCCCAAAAATGAGCGTGTTGTCAATATCAAACAGAATGAGCGATGAAATGATTAAAATCCTCAGATGAAATCTGACGCCGAACATTATAAAGCCAAACCGTAATCAATGCAGCAGGGTTTTATCAGTCGGGCAGTGGGTTATCGCACGGCGCGCGTTCTTCCGCTACAATCGCCTGAATGAGTACACTATTCCGCATTGACGAGGCGCTTACCCTGCGCGAAAAGCTGCGCGCGGACGGCGGCAAACTCGTATTCACCAATGGACATTTTGACCTGATGCACGTCGGCCACCTGGATTATCTGGAAAAAGCGCGCGCGCTGGGCGATGCGTTGATCGTCGGGATCAATGGCGATGCGTCCACCCGGCGACTCAAGGGCGTAGGTCGTCCACTTGTCCCGGCGCACGAACGCGCCCGGTTGATCGCGGGGCTGGCCTGTGTGAGCGCGGCGGTCATTTTCGAGGCCGATACCGCCACTGATCTGATCGGGGCATTGAAGCCGGAAATATACGTCAAAGGCGGTGATTACGCTGCCAAAGCCTGGCCGGAACGCGATTGGGTGACGGCTTATGGCGGTCAGATCGCGTTGATCCCATACCTGCCCGATCACAGCACGAGCGCCCTGATCACCAGGATTCGCGCCTTGCCAGAAACCACTTCGGGAACGATTGATGAGCGTTGAACCCGTTTTAGAACCGAGTGTCAGCGCGCCGCTCCTTGAACTTGCCAGCGCCGAACCCCTTACGGCGGAGCAACAAGGCGTCAGCATCGCACGGGCAACGTCCGTGTTGGCGTTGGGTACGATTGCCAGCCGTGCGCTTGGCTTTGCCCAGGAACTTTTGCTGGCACATTTTTTCGGCGTCAGAGGCGGCCTGGTCGATGCCTTTCAGATTGCGATCACCGTCCCGCGCGATCTGTACGATCTGGCGATCAGTGGTCATGTCAATTCGGCGTTAGTGCCCGTCCTGAGCGAATACGCAGCCAAAGATCGCGCCGAACTGTGGCGATTGGTGAGCGCCCTGCTGGGTGTCGTGACGGTGATTTTGAGCGGTTTGGTGCTGCTGCTTGAACTGTTTGCCGAACCCATCGTGACGATCTATCGTGGCCGTCCGTCGCCCGCCGAACTGATTCCGTTGACCACGCTGTTTCGTTTGGCGCTGTCCATCGAAGCCTTCAATATGACGGTCAGTTTGCTGCGAATCACAGCGCCCGCGCTGCTGTTTCTGGGTTTGTTCGCCATTTTATCGGGGCTGCTCTACGCACTCAAGCGGTTTACCGCCCCGGCGTTCGCAGCGGCTATCTTCAACGGCACGGTAGTGATCAGCATGGTTGCGCTTGCGCCGCTGATCGGCATTGAGCGCGCGGCCATTGGTTGGGCACTCGGCGCAGTGGCACAAATGGGCTTGCAGTTCGTCAGCCTGCGCGATGCGCCCCTGCGCTTCACGGTACGCGGCGCGCTGGCACATACCGGCGTTCGGCGGATCGGGCTGCTATATATCCCGGTCATGCTCTCGTTGGTGGTGGACGTGCTGATCAATCGCACGTTTAGCTATAACCTGGCGTCACAGGCGGGCAATGGCAGCATCGCCTACATGAACTGGGCAACCAGCCTGCGTGAGTTCCCAATGGGATTGGTGGGCACAGCCATTTCGATTGCGATTCTGCCAACACTGGCCCGACAGGCGCTCAGCCTGGAACAGCGTCAGGCATTCAAAGACACATTAGGTCAGGGGATTCGATTAGTCCTGTCGTTGATCATTCCGGCAACCGTCGGGATGTTCGTATTGGCGGGACCGCTGGTTGGCCTGATGTTTGAGCATGGCGCGTTTTTGGCGCGCGATACTGAGATCACCGCGCTCGTGCTGCGTCTGTATCTGTTCGGTATTCCGTTTGCCGCCGTTGATCTGCTGCTTATCTTCGCCTTTTATGCGCGCAAGGACACGCTGACACCCGCACTTGTCGGGGTGTTCAGTCTGGCCTGTTATATGCTGATCGCGCTGCTGCTGCATTCCGGCTACAGCTTTTATGGATTGATGATCGCTGACTCGATGAAGTTCCTGATCCATACCACGTTATCGTTGGTGTTGCTGCGCCGTCGCGTTGGCGGCTTTGGCGGTCAACGTTTGACCCTGACGCTGTTTAAGACGATTTTGGCAACCACGCTTATGGCGCTGGTTGCCTATGCGGTGATGCGCGGTCTGACCGTTGCACATCCACCCCAGGGTTTATCAGATCGCTTTATGTTGGTGCTGCTGCCCAGCGCAGCGGGCGGCTTCACCTATGTAGCGATGGTGCAACTGCTGCGGCTGGACGAATTCACCTGGTTTTTGCAGGCCATTCGGCAGCGCACACAGCGATAGCCTTGCCCTCTCCCTGAAGGTGAGGGCTTTTGCCCTTCTATCCCTTGTGAAACCGTGAAAAATATACAGCCTGAATATTGAGAAATTGTTACGCCCAAATCGGCGACTTTCGTCTAATATTAAGTTCGTTATTAGAACACAGACCTTGTTAGCGCCTGTTATAATGCGCCGCTGGAGCGAATCGGGGGAATCGCGCCGTGTCCACACAACTTTCCAAATTCAAAAATGGCAACGCAACAGCCGCCACCATTACCGAACCGCCCGGCGAACGCGCGACGATTCTGGTGGTTGCGGCACTTGCCTTCGGCATTCTGATCCTGATCGGTTTGGTGGCCGCGCTGACCATTCTCCCGGCGCAGTTGCTCTCCAGCGCCATCGTGCAGCAGGCGCGCAGCCAGCAGATTGAAGTGGCCGGATCGCTCTCCCGCCAAATGGAAATATTTTTCAACACGCTTGCCAACGATCTGCTCAGCCTGACTCAGCGCAACGACATTCAATCGACGACCAAAGCCGCGCGCCCATCGGCGCTCAAACAGTTGAACGATCTGGGCGGTTTGCGGATCGGCCTGATCAAGTCGATTGTCCGGCTGGATCGGGATGGAGCGCCGCTTTATGCCTGGCCGGATGCGCTCAACAACACCATCACCAGAAATCAGCCGCTCGATTGGCACATCGATCCGTCGATTATGCAGCGCATCGTTCAGACCAGCGGCGTACAGTTCATCAAGCGCCCCGGCGGTTCTGGCCTTGCCTATCTGATGATCGCGCCGATTCCGATTGGCACCGATGAGACGCAGGCCATCGCTTTCGAGGTTGATCTGAAAGGCTTCTTCACAGACAGCTTTGATCCGATCAAGCTCTCGGAGAGCAGCCAACTCTGGGTGTTTGAGCCGCAAGGCCCGCTCGCTATCTATCAGCGCAAGCCAACGCCCACCTGGACAGCCAACGACAGCACTATCTTTTCGCTGCGAACCGTCACTGCCCGCCAATCTTTCCCGACGAATGACCGCGACGCCGTGATCGCGCCCGTCTACACCGCGTTTACGCAGGATCGCAGCACCGCCCCGTCACTGATCATCGTCCTCAGTCGTATCAGTACCGAAGGCCAAGCCGAAGTTTACGATACGCTCAACAAACTCTTTTTTGGCGGCGTTAGTGTCGTGCTGCTGATCGTGTTGCTCGGCCTGGGCGTCGGGCGCTATGTGATTAATCAGGCCGAACGCCGCCGCCGGGATGCTCAACGCCGCTCCACTGTCCGAACATTGCTCGAAATGTCGCGCGCCCTGAATTCCAGCCTCGAACTGCCGGTTGTGTTGAACAAAATCCTGGACGAACTGGCGATTTTGCTGCCGCACGATGGCGCGTCGGTGATGCTGCTCGATGACGATCCCGACGATCCAACGGTCACGATTGCGGCACAGCGCGGTCTTGATGAAGCAAACGTCAACAATATTCCCCTTAAAAAAGTACGTGGCACGCGCGAAGTTGTCCGCTCCGGCAAACCAGTGGTCATCAACGATACCCATTCCGATCCGCGCTGGAACACAACTATCGGCAGTCAGGTGATCGGTTCGTGGATGGGCGTTCCGCTGCGTGTGCGCGATCAAGCCGTTGGCGTCTTGAACATCAACAGCGGTCAGCCCAATCGCTTTGGCCCGGATGATGAAGAATTAGCCGAAGCCTTTGCCGATCAAGCCTGTGTTGCCATCGAAAACGCACGCGCCCACCAGATGCAAATTCGACAATACGAATCAGAGCTGGAAACCGCGCACGCCATTCAAACCAGCCTCTTGCCAAGTGAAGTGCCGCCCATGCCCCAGATCGAGATCGCGGCACAGTCGTTCCCGGCACGGCACGTCAGCGGCGACTATTATCAATACCTGCCGCTGCCGGATGGTCGCCTGGGAGTGGCCGTTGGCGACGTGAGCGGTAAAGGTATCCCGGCGGCGCTGCTCATGGCCGTGATCACCACTGCCTTGCGCGAAGAAGTGCTGCGTCAGCCGTCTCCGGCGGCACTGCTTACCACCCTGAACACCGATCTACTGGATCGAATGCAGGTCAACCACATGAACAGCGCCTTACTGGTTGCCATTTTTGACCCGCGCACACGTCATGTCGAGATCGCAAACGGCGGCATGGTGCAGCCCTACGTTCGCACCGATGCGGGTTGGGAGTTTGTACCCGTCGGCGGCTATCCATTGGGCGCGTCAGGACGCAGCAACTACAGTTCCAAAACCGTCACATTAGCCCCCGGCGCAATGCTCCTGTTCATCAGCGACGGCGTGATCGAGGCGCAGAATCATGCAGGCGAATTCTACGGCTTTGAGCGGCTTGAGGCATTGCTGAACACCTTGCCGCCTGATCTTTCCAGCAGCGCACTGGTCGATTGCATCCTGCAATCGGTTCACGACTACCTGCAAGGGCTGGAAGCTCAGGACGATGTAACCGTCGTTGTGATGAAATCGGTTGAAATCTAGTAGAATAACTTGTAGGACAGGCTAACGTCAGACAAAGGGACACTCTTATGACCACTGCACCGGATGCCGGACAGAATACCGAACGTGTCGAAATCTTTCTGCCAAGTACGCTTGGCTATGAAAAAGTCGCGCGCAATGCCGCTCAGGCGATTGCCGAAGAAATGGGTTTCAGCCCGGATCGGATTGATGATCTCAAAACCGCCGTTGCCGAAGCGTGCATGAACGCGATTGAGCATGGCAACCAGGAAAATCGTACCGCATCCGTGACCGTTCTGCTCACGGCGGCCAGCGAACAACTGGAAATCAGCGTCGCCGATGAAGGTCTGATGCCGATGCCCGATACGTTCCCCACACCAGGGCGTCCGGGCGAAGATAACCGGGGCTGGGGCATGTTCTTTATCACACACCTGGTTGATCAGGTAGAATTTACGCGGCTGCCCAAAGGTGGCAACCGGGTACGCATGATCATTTATCTAACGCCGCCAACAGATGCGGAAACAACGTCAACAAACGCGCAGCAACCACAATAACGGCAGTTAAAAAGCAAAGGGGTGGCGAGATGGCAAAAGGGGATGTGTTGTTTCGGCAGGAAGGCACATTAGGCTTGTTGGATTTTCCGCGCGATGTGACCGCGCAAACCCGCGAGACGGCGTACAGCGCCTACAACGAACTGGCACGCGCCAAAGTCCGCACACTGGCGCTCAACTTCGACAGCACCGACTACATGAACAGCGCCGGGATCGGGTTGGTGATCAGCCTGGTTGAGGACGCGACACAGGCCGGGCGCAAGGTCTTCGCCTTTGGGCTGGCCTCACACTACCGCAAGTTGTTCAACATGGTTGGCCTCATGGAACGTCTGAGTCTGGCCGCCGATGAACAGGAAGTCAAAACAAAAGCCGCCGAAAACTCATAAATTTACCGAACATCACAAAGGGCAAGTCAGCACGACTCGCCCTTTGTGATTTAGCGTATTCTTAGTCGAACTGACTTTTCAGCGCCTCAACTCTCCACAATCTCCACCGATTTAAGCACATCGCCCGGCTTTGGATCGTTGCCCGGATCGCGCTCACGGATCGCCATCAACACCTTCAGGCTGTCGGCGTCGGTGATGCGGCCAAAGACGGCATGTTTCCCATTCAAGTGGGGTGTTGGCCCATGCGTGATGAAGAACTGCGAACCATTCGTGTTCGCGCCCGCGTTCGCCATGCTCAACACACCCGCGCCGTCATGCTTAAGCTGCAGCGCAGAAGCCTCGTCCGGCCACTTATAGCCGGGACCACCGGTACCGGTGCCCAGCGGATCGCCGCCCTGCACCATGAAGTTCTTGATGACGCGGTGGAAGTTCGTGCCGTCGTAAAAGCCATCACGCGCCAGAAACACAAAGTTGTTGACCGTCTTTGGGGCGCGATCCGCATACAGTTCAACCTTCATATCGCCGCGTTCCGTGTGGAAGATGGCGGTATATTTCTTCTTGGTATCGATCACCATATCGGGCGCTTTTGGGTAGGACTTAGCCATGTGTCTTATTCCTATAACTTGCCAATAGTGCCGCGATTGTAGCGCATGTGCCCAACTTTGCCCCGATCATGTTAGAATAAAGTCTTGTTTAATCAATCACCCGGCCACGCCGCCGGGCCAAACTGGGGGTATTGCGTTGAATATCACTTTTCATGGCGCGGCGCGCACCGTCACCGGATCGCAGCACCTGATCGAAGTCAACGAACGGCGCATCCTGCTTGACTGCGGTTTTTACCAGGGCAAGCGTCAGGATGCTTATGAACGCAACAAAACGCTGCCTTTTGAAGCCTCCAAAATCGACGTAATGGTTCTATCGCACGCACATATTGACCACAGCGGCAACATCCCGAACCTCGTGAAATCCGGCTTTCGCGGCGATATTTATGCGACCTTTGCCACGCGCGATCTATGCGGCGCGATGCTCATGGACAGCGCGCACATTCAGGAAAGCGACGCCGAATACGTCAACCGGAAACGTGAGCGTCAGAACCAACCGCCTGTCGAGCCGATCTACACGCAGGATGACGCCACCGCCGCGCTCAAATATTTCCACGCGATTGACTATGACCGCAGCATAACGCTCATGCCGGGTATCACGCTCACCTACGTTGATGCCGGACATATGCTGGGCAGCGCCATTGTCACCCTGAACATCGAAGACCGCGAACAAAACCGCGATGTGACACTCGTTTTCAGTGGCGATCTGGGACAACCCGGCCTGCCCATTTTGCGCGATCCGACAAAAATTGATCGCGCCGATGTGCTGATCATGGAAAGCACTTACGGGGATCGGCTGCACGCGCCCTTTCAGGACTCGATGAAAGACCTGGAACGCATCGTTGTGCAGACCTATAAGCGCGGCGGCCTGATCATTATCCCGGCCTTTGCGGTGGGACGCACGCAGGAAGTCGTCTACGCGCTGCATCAGTTATCCGCTGACGGCAAAATTCCGCACTTGCCAATTTACGTGGATAGCCCGCTGGCTGTCAACGTGACGGCGATCTTCTCGATGCACCCCGAAGCCTACGACGCCGAAACGCGCGCCTTTTTGCAATCGAAGGGCGATCCGTTCGGCTTCGATGGTCTGCACTACACGCACTCTGTTGAAGAAAGCAAGCAGCTTAACTTTTTGCGCGATCCGGCCATCATCATTAGTGCCAGCGGCATGGCCGAATCGGGGCGCATCCAGCACCACCTCAAAAATCACATTGAAGACCCGCGTAACACCATTCTGATTGCGGGCTATCAGGCCGAGAACACGCTTGGCCGCAAAATTCAGGACAAACAACCGCGCGTCAATATCTTTGGCGAAATGTACGATCTGCGCGCACAGGTTGAGACGATCACCGGCTTTTCCGGTCACGCGGATCGCAATGGCCTGCTGGACTGGGCAGGCGCGCTCAGCAAGAAACCGCTGCGAACCTTCCTGGTACATGGCGAAGACGGGCCGCTCAAGGCATTGTCCGAAGGGCTGCGTACTCAGGACGGTTACGAGCGCGTAGACATTCCCGATCTGCACCAGAGTTTTGCACTATAAACAGGGAGTAACAATCTTGGCAAAAGTCGT